>JBKPSV010000337.1:0-5753 GCA_046735215.1 Pseudomonadota bacterium
GATTTCCGCGCCGCACTGCTGAGTGACACGCCGCCGCGACCGTGCACCGGCTGCGGATTGCGTTGGAGTCTCTGAGCGCACGTGCCCCGCGTCGCAGCGATCATCCCGACGCTGAACGAAGCGGAGGCAATCGCCGGCACCATCGCGGCTCTACCGCACGCCACAGTAGACGAGATCATTGTCGCCGACAGCTCGAGCAGCGACGGCACCCCGGCGATGGCGCGCGCTGCCGGAGCGCGCGTCGTCGTGCTTGGCGAACGTGGCTATGGCCGCGCGTGCGCCGCTGGCGCAGCGGCAGCAGGCGAAGGGTGTGGCATCCTACTGTTCCTTGACGGCGACGGCGCCGACCGCGCCGACCTGGCCGATCTACTGGTTGCGCCGATCCGCGACGGCACGCATGACTTCGTCATCGGCTCGCGCGTGCGTGGTACGCGCGAGCCAGGCGCGATGCGCTGGCATCAGGTGCTGGCCGGGCGTCTGGCCGGATGGCTTGTCTCGCGACTATACGGCGTGCGCTACACCGACATGTGCGCATTCCGTGCCATCAGCCGCCAGGCACTGGCGCAGCTGGTGATGCGAGAGCCCGGCTATGGCTGGAACATCGAAATGCAAATGAAGGCGGCGCGTCTGAGGCTGCGAATTCTGGAGGTTCCCGTGCCGTATCGGCGCCGCACCGGCGGGCGTTCCAAAGTGGCTGGCAGCCTGAGTGGCAGCCTGCGCGCCGGCTGGCGCATCGTTTGGACGATCACCCGGCTTGCCCTGACGGACATGAAAAAGCGGGATGTAGGTACTTAGCTCGTCAACACAGAGCACAAAACAGCAGTGTGAGGACGTTTGAAACCCGGGGATGCGCCGCAGTGAGCACGATCTGGATCTGACCATTCGCATCATGGACAAAGCGACGCATGCGCTGCAAGACTGCCGCGTCGCAAAGGATTACCACGATTGACCCCGCCGGTACCTAGGCGAACGTAGGCACTGCTAGGAGACAAAAGCAGATATGGCGAAGCAATGAAAAGCAGTCGCGATTCTGTCGAAGCCTTAATCTTTGACGCCTATGGCACTCTCTTCGATACTCATTCCGTTGTCGAGACCTTAGAGTCCGACTTCCCTGGTCGGGGGGAGTTTCTGACGCAGTTATGGCGCTTGAAGCAGCTCGAATACAGTTGGCTTTGCACCGCTGGCGAAGATTATCGAGACTTCGCTGAAGTTACGCGGGCTGCGCTGCGTTACAGCTTGGTCACTCTTGGCCTATCCGCCGATGGTGAGCAGGTAGAGAAATTGGCAACCGCATATGATCGTCTTTCACTCTATCCCGACGTGGTGCCCGCTTTGAATAGCCTGGCGGGATGGCGAGTGGCGATCTTTTCGAATGGCAGTCCAGACATGCTGAAAAGCCTAACCATTAATGCCGGAGTCATCGATCGCTTTGAAGCGCTGATGAGCGTAGATGCGGCCCGCGCTTTTAAACCTAGCCCGAAAGCCTATCAACTTGCTTGCGATCGGCTTGGGCTCCGTCCGCGCCAGGTTCTGCTCGTCTCGTCCAACGGGTTTGACCTGCAGGGTGCGGGGCGCTTCGGCTTGCGGACGGTGCGGATTGAGCGGTTTAAGGATAAGGACCTGAGGAACCGCCTCGGGCAGGGATCGATCGACGCGTCCGCGATGTTCCTGGCACTCCGCTCCCAAGTGGAGTGTATGGAACCCGCACCCGACGTGACCATCGATACGCTGCTGAAGCTCGAAAGGGCGCTCGTGCAAATCGGGACATCTTAGCGGCCACCGTGTTCGCTCGCCGCGAGCGGCCGACCCGCAACATCAGGTAGCCGCCTCGAGCGCTCACTCAAGGTGGCTATTGTGGACCGTGCATCCTGGAATGGCCATCGGCTGCCGCAGCGCAGCCGGACGTATCCCAGCATATCCGGATCCGGCATGGTGACTGGCACAAAATTGGCCGAGCCGTGTGTAACAAAATCCCCGATACCAAGACTCCCTCGCGTGGTCCCGAGAAGTGGCTCGCAGAGCCGTTGCTTCGGCCCGCGCAAGCCTGGGTTGTTTGAGGGCCGCATGAGGATTGCGGCGCGCACAGGCCGGTGGTTCTCCGATGAGGTTGTCGCGGTGGTAAGGAACGAGTGGAAATGAACAACACCTGGGGTTGGGAAGCTCCTTCCAGCGGCGCGTGCATTTGCAACGGCAGCAAATCCAACACATGACCCAGGACCAGGCAGCCAATCTGACGCGGACCACCGATGCGGGACGCCGACTTCATCCCCTTCCGGTCAGGATCATGCACTGGATCAATGCTGCCGTCATGATGGTCATGATCACGTCCGGCTGGGGGATATACAATGACGACGTGATCGTTCGTGGCTTCCATTTCGGCCAATTTTGGCGATTGGGGGATTGGGCCGCTTGGAGTCTCAACTGGCACTTTGCCGGCATGTGGTTCCTCACCATGAACGGCATAATCTATCTCATGTATGGATTTGTCTCTGGTCGCCTTAGGGAAAGGCTGCTGCCGATCCGGCCGTCTGAGGTCGTACAAACCATCGTCGACACACTGCACTTCAAGATCGCCCATGAAGATATCACCGTCTACAATGCTGTCCAGAAGTTGCTCTACATCATTGTGATCCTCGCGGGGGTTGCCCAGGTAGTGACCGGCCTCGCTATCTGGAAACCCGTGCAATTCTCCGGCCTGGCCTCGTGGCTGGGAGGATTCGAGACCGCACGGGTCCTCCATTTCGTGGGCATGGTGGTGATCGTCGGCTTCCTCGTCGTTCACGTCGCACTCGCATTGCTCGTGCCGAGAACCTTTCTTGCGATGATAACAGGAGGCCCGCGCCTGATGCCCCAGCGCAACGCAAAGAGAAAGCCCGTAATATGAGATCACTTCTTCGCCCCAACGCCGTCCCGGACGGTTCAATCCTCGATGGCTACCGGCCACTCGTTCGCTCGCTTGAGCGGCGGGGATTGCTGCGTGGGGGTCTCTCACTCGGCACGCTCGTCATGCTGACGGGATGCGACGTCGAACGTCCGCAATCGGTTGAGGCTGCGCTACTCGCTATTTCACGCCTAAACGACCGGGTCCAGGCCTGGCTGTTCAATCCAAACAAGCTCGCGCCAACCTACCCGGCCTCGATGATCCTGCGGCCCCCGAAGTTCAATGCCTACTACGATGTGATGGATCTCAAACCAGTAGATGGGGCTAGCTGGCGTCTCGAACTCTCTGGCCTCATCGCAGACAAGCGCCCGTGGACGCTGCAGGATCTTCAGGCGCTACCGCAGCATTCCATGGTCATCAAGCATATCTGCGTCGAGGGCTGGAGCTATATCGGCGGTTGGAGCGGCGTCCCTCTGCGCACGTTCCTCGAGCGCGTCGGCGCCGATCTCCGGGCTAAGTACGTGGCCTTCAAGACCGCTGATGACTATCCCAGCAGCATCGATATGGAAACGGCACTACATCCGCAGACCTTACTCGCAACCAGATATGCCGATGATCCGCTCGCTGACCCGTTCGGATATCCGCTCCGGCTGCGCATGGCGACTAAGCTCGGCTACAAGAACCCCAAATGGGTGACAGCGATCGAGGTAACGAACGCCTATCCAGGTGGCTTTTGGGAATCGCGAGGTTTCTCATGGTTCGCCGGCATCTGAAAGTCCGCCCAGTGAACCACGCCCTTACCATCGGCAGCGTGCTGGTCACAATCTGCGGTGCGGCTTTCGCGCAAAGCACGACGCCGGGCGGCATGCCTCCTGAGTCTCGAGGAGTCCGCAGCTATGCGGTTTCCCCAACCTGTTCGGGTCGGCGATCTACTGCACAGGGAGGTTCTGCGTCCTGTAGAAAGCCAGGACGTTCTTGGATACGTCCGTGAAGTCGTGCGGGACGGTGATGGCCGCCTCATGGTGGTGATAGACTTCGGCGGTTTCCTTGGTTTCGGCAGCCGGCCGATTGCTGTCCCCGTCAACGCGATGGTGCTGCTGGGGCAGGACATGGAAGTCGTCGCGTTCACGCCGGAGCAGCTTCGGCAATTCCCGAAATTCTCGCCCTCTGGTACAACCCCAGTTCCGCCTGACGCAATCATCAAGGTTGGTCTCGCGAAGCCCTCGCACTGACAACTGCGCGGTTGGACATGGGGCTACATCGAAACGTGAGTTCAAGGATTCGAAGCCCCGAGCTTCCGTAGCAACCGCTAATTGAAGAAGTCAGCTCCCCCGCCGCGGAGTCCAAGTTCCAGTGTCCCCGCAACTTGCGCACCCTCAGCCTCGAAAGGCCTGCCGATCACTTGCCCGCCACCTGTCGCAGATCGGCCGAAGTCTCTTCGCCGAGCTGCAGAGGCTCGGGCCACTTGTATTGACGCACCGCCCTGACGAAGGCAGCAACCGGTGAGGACCATCGTCGTCCAGCCACCGTGACGAGACAGACCTCGCGCTCGACGGATGGTTCGATCACTGGGCGGCTGATTACACCGGGTATTGTATTTGAGAATTCCGGTAGGAAGCAGATACCCATCCCAGCGGCCACCATCGTAAGGATCCAGTCTTCTCGCTCGCTACGGAATGCTCCGACCAAGTAGGAGCCGTTAGCGCGGCAGGTATCGCGTAAGAAATCGCGAAACTCGCAGTTGATGCGCTGCAGATAGGGTTGACCGTCTAAATCAGCCACGCTGACCGCATTTCTTTGCGCGAAGGGGTGACCAGCCGAGCAGGCAATCACGAAGCGTTCCAGGTACAGAGGTTGTGGTTGCAGCGGTGCGGCAAAACCGTCAGGCCGTGCAACCAGCGCCACGTCCAGCTCGCCCTTCAGCAATAGGTCGCAGAGCCGGTCTGGCACTGCTTCGGTCAGCGTGATCTCGATCCCTGGGTTGTCCGCACGAAACCGGCTGAGGAAGCTGACGAAGCGCACTGGGCCGATCGTGCACATGACGCCAAGTTTCAGATGGGCGCTGTCCAGACGGAGGAACCGTTGAGCTGTTTCTTTTGCCGCCTGGGTCCGGGTCAGAACCTCGGTCAGGTGTGGCTCCAGCATGCGTCCGAGCTCGGTGAGATGCGTGTTTCCGCGTTCGCGGGAAAATAGCAGGCCGCCCAGTTCGTCTTCCATCTTCTGGATAGCGCGCGTCAGCGCAGGCTGGCTGACGTTGCACATCTCGGCTGCCTTGGTGAAGTTCAGTGTCTTGCTCAGCGCGAGAAAGTAGCGAATCTCGTGCAGTTCCATATTGCCCCCGCCTGCTTCATTCCACCGCAGCAGATTAAACGTGACATCCAACCGATGCTCATAACAGCAAAGCATCGGCTTCATTGCTACCCGGCATTGGCTTCCGGCCTACCGAATAGGCAGTTTCGCAGTATCGCCGGTTGGCGCTAACCCATAAGGAACGCTGCAATGGACAACATCATGGCTTCGGCGGGCCTGGCCCGCGCGTCTGGTCCGCGACCACTGGATGGGCGCGTTGCTGTTGTGACCGGATCGACCAGCGGCATCGGCCTGGGGATTGCCAGGGCTCTTGCTGCCGAGGGTGCGATGATCGTGCTGAACGGGATCGCCGAGCCCATAGAGGCGGAGAACCTGTGCCAGGTCCTCGGTGCGGCTCACGAGGTGCCGGTTCTGTTCGACGGCGCTGATATGTCGAACCCGGCTTCGATCCGTGACATGGCCGAGCGGATCGGCCGAAGCTTCGGGGCAGTCGATATTCTAGTGAACAACGCCGGCATCCAGCATGTTGCCCCAGTCGATGAATTTCCCGCGGGCAAGTGGG
>JBKPSV010000338.1:0-20231 GCA_046735215.1 Pseudomonadota bacterium
CCTGGGCGGGGGATTCAGCGACCGCAGTCGAACAGGCGCAGCAGTCGTTGCGCCTCAGCCCGTCCGGTTCCCTGCTGTTCATGCCTTATGTCGGCCTGGCATACGCGCATTTTTTCGCCGGCCGCTTCGATGAAGCCGCGCTGTCGGCGAGCCGCTGCTCGCAGGCCAACCCGCAGTTCAGTATTCCCTGGGTGTTGCGTAGCGCCTCGCTTGCCAATCTTGGCCGGAGCGAGGAAACCCAAGCCAGCGTGCAGCGGCTCCGGGAACTATGGCCCAGTTTCACGATCAAAGAATATCTCGGCAGCAATTTCACCAGCCCCGAACGCCTTGCGATGTTCGGCGAGGCGCTGCGCCGAGCCGGCTTGCCGGAGAGATGAGTGCAGCGCGCTTCCGCAAGCTGATGGGCTCTGAGTTGCAACAAGGTGCCGGGACCATTCGTGGCGCAGTGATCAGCGCCGCTGACCGAGATAGCTCGCGATGACACGCGGATCTCCCGCGAGGTCGCTGCTGGGTCCTTCCATGACGACGGCGCCCATCTCCAGCACATAGCCATAGTCCGATACCTGGAGCGCTGCCCGCACGTTCTGCTCCACCAGCAGGATCGACAGACCTTGGGCGCGCAGTTCAGTCAGGATGCGAAAGATGGCCCGCACAATCAGCGGGGCGAGGCCGAGGCTTGGTTCATCGAGCAACAGCAGGCGGGGGCGCGCCATCAGCGCGCGGCCCAGCGCCAGCATCTGGCGTTCGCCTCCGGACAACGTCCCTGCGAGTTGGCGCCGGCGCTCCTGCAGGCGCGGGAAGATCGTGAACACCTCGCGCATAGTGGTCGACGCATCGCGGCCACCAGCGCGACGGCGCCCGTAGGCGCCAAGCAGCAGGTTGTCCTCGACGCTCATGTCGGCGAACAGCGCACGGCGTTCCGGGACGAGAACGGCACCGGACGCGACCAGCGCTTCGGTTGAGCCTGCTGGCTTGTCACGATACAGCACATGACCGCCGGCACGCGGCAGCAGGCCCATGATCGCGCCAAGCAGCGTTGTCTTGCCCGCGCCATTCGGGCCGACGATGGCGATCATCCGACTTTCGGGGACGACAAGGCTGACGCCGTGAAGTACCTCCACCTTGTCATAGCCGGCGTGCAGGCCGTCGACCCGCAGCAGCGCGGTCATGCGACCGCGCCGAGATAGGCTTCCATCACCGCTGGATCTGTCTGCACGCGATCCGGCGGGCCCTCTGCGATCTTCTGGCCGAAATCCATGACAACGACGCGATCGGCAAGCCCCATGACGAAGTCCATGTCGTGCTCGACCAGAAGCACACCGATGCCCTCGGCGCGCAATTGGCGCAGCAGCGCGGCGAGCCGCTGCTTCTCCGCAAACCGCAAACCGGCGGCAGGTTCGTCGAGCAGCAGCAGACGCGGGCGCAGGCAGAGCGCGCGGGCAATCTCCACCACGCGTTGCTGGCCCAGCGGCAGATCGCCGACACGCCGATCCAGCAGCGGGCCAAGACCAAGTCGCCGCGCCTGAGTACGCGCGTGATCGAGCAGCGCAGTTTCCTCAGCGCGATCGAGGTGCAGCATGGCGCGCACCATGCCGGCGCGGCCGGACAGATGCGCGCCAAGAGCGACATTCTCCAACACGCTGCGACGAATCAGAAGGCGCACGTGCTGAAAGCTGCGGGCGACCCCAAGGGCCGCGATATGGTGCGGAGTGAGATGCGCCGCCTGTACACCGAACAGGCACACACTGCCGGCATTCGGCGCCAGCACGCCGCTGATCAGGTTGAACAGCGTCGTTTTGCCCGCCCCGTTCGGACCAATCAGCGCGACGATCTCGCTGGCGCATACCGAGAACGACACGTCGCGCACGGCGGCGAGGCCGCCAAAGTTGCGCGAAACGGAATCGACGGCAAGCAACACCTCGCCTGCGATCGCAGGTGCGACCGAAGTCGGTACCACGTCGTCTTCGGCGTCGACGGGAGCGGCGGCTGGTCGTTGCGGCCAGAGGCGGGCCAGCAGCGGCAAAAGGCCGTCCGGAGCGCGTTGCAGCAACACTATGACGACGAGTGCGAAAACCAGTGCCTCGAAGTCGCCAGCGCGACCGGTCAGGCGCGGAATCCAGTCGTTGAACTGATCGCGCAGCACGACGACAATGGCGGCGCCAAGCGGAGCGCCCCACAGCGATTCGGCACCACCGATGATCACCATGAACAGGTAGTCGATGCTGGTGCCAAGACCGAACGGCGTCGGGCTGATGAACCCCTGGAAATGGGCGAACAGAAAGCCTGCGAGCGCGGCGTAGAGTGCGGCAAGGATGAACACCTGGCGACTGAGCCGCACCGTGTCGATGCCCATGCTGGCACCCATCAGCCGCGCGCCGTTCAGCGTGCGGATCGCGCGGCCGATACGGCTGTCCAGCAGGTTGGCGGACAGCGTCATGACGACTGCGACGAGCGCAAGGATGACACCTAGGGTGACGCGCTGGCCGGTTCCGGGGACCAGCGAAGGAATATCGCCGATACCATTGAAGCCGTGCAGCAGCGGCAACGTGCCGAACAGCGAGAAGAACGAGATGCCCCATGCCACCGACACCAGCGCGAGGAAATGGCCGGAGAGGCGTGCGGTGATCAGGCCCAGCACCCAGGCGATGGCGCCCGTTAGCAACAGACCGGAGATGAGGCCAACGATGGGCGGTTGGGCTGCGAGCTTGGTGAGCAACGTGGTGGCATAGGCGGCGAGGCCGACGAAGCTCGCCTGTCCGAAGGACGTCTGGCCGCTGATGCCGGTGAGCAGTACCAGCCCCAGCGCAACCAAAGTCGCCAGCCCGATATAGCCGGCCAAAGTCACGTAGAATGGCGGCAGCAGAAACGGTGCCAGGACCGTCATCGCCGCGCATAGCGGGACCCAGAACAACCACTTGCGTGTCGTGGTCCTGGGTCCCCGCTTTCGCGGGGATGACGCGGTGTGGGAGTTAGGCGCGCTCTTCACCGGAGCCGGCGCGCAGCGACAGCCAGGCGAGCACCGGGATCAGCAGCGTGAAGACAATGACGTCGCGATAGGCGCTGGCCCAGAAGCTGCCAAGGGATTCAAGCACGCCGACCAGCACTGCGCCGGCGGCGGCGAGTGGGAACGATGCCAGACCGCCCATGATCGCCGCGACGAAGCCTTTCAGCCCGATGTCGAAGCCGGCGTCATAAGAGAGCGGCGTCACCGCCCCGATCAGCACGCCGGCGAGGGCCGCGATGAATGACGCCAGAGCAAAGGCAAGCGCGCCGGTGACGGCCGCGTCGATACCCACGAGTCGAGCGCCCAGGCGATCGGACGCGGTGGCACGCAGCGCCTTGCCGTAAATCGTGGCGCCGAAGAACCAGCGCAGTCCGGCAACCAGGATGATGCAACTCACCAGCACGCAAAGTGACTGACCGGACACGTTGAGCTGCCCCAGGTCGAAATTCGCTTCGGTGAGTGCCGGAGCCCGGGCTACCTCGGGACCAAAGAACACCAGGCCGGCACCGGCGAGCACGAAGTGCAGCGCCATGGCGATGATCAGCAGCGCCAGCACCGAAGCGTCGGCCACCGGTCGGAAGGCGAAGCGCCAGATCAGCGGGCCCATCGGCGTGACGATCGCGAGCGCGAGCAGGATGGAGATCGCCGGCTGCTCGAAGCGAACCAGCAGCAGCGTCGCCAGTGTCACTACAAGTGGATAGACGCCCCAGGTCAGCGCGATGCGCAGGGGTGCATGGCGCATCGAAGTCAGCAGTGCGAGCACGCAGGCCCCGTCGAGCAGCCACAGCGTGTTGGGGATCTGGCCGGACTGCAACGCTGCGGCGGTAAGGGTGCCGAACGCCAGCAGATCTCCCTGCGGGACGAAGATGACGCGGGTGACCGAGAAGACGATCAGCAGCCCGATGGCGAGCAGCAGGTAGATCGCGCCGGTGGTAATACCGTCCTGCAACAGGGCGAGGAATATGAAGGAGTCTACTGGATGGCCCTCCAGGCGCCGTCCTTCACCTCGACCAAGACCGCGGCTCGTGCGTCCTGGCCGTTATGATTGGTGGGGGACATCGTGTAGACGCCGCTGACCCCCACCAGCTCGTGGGTCTTTTCCAGCGCATCGCGCAGCGCGACGCGGAACTGCTCGGTGCCCGGCTTGGCGGATTTCAGTGCCTCTGGAATGGCATTGTTCAGCAGCAGGAACGCGTCGTAGCTGTAGCCGGCGAATGGACCGACGCCCTGGCCTGGGAACTTTGCCACGTAGTCCTTGGCGAATTTCGCGGCAACGCGCTTCACCGGGTTGGAGTCAGGCAGTTGCTCTGCGACGACGACCGGCGAGGTGGCAGCGATCACTCCTTCGACCGCGGCGCCGCCGACCTTGATGAAGGCCGGCGATACGATGCCGTGGTTGCCGTAGATACCCCCCTTGTAGCCGCGATGGCGCAACGCGACGACAGGCAGCGTCGCCGGCGAGGCAGAGTTGCCCATCATGATCGCCTGGGGATGCCGGCTCATGAGCTTGAGGACCTGTGCCTCGCAGGTCGTATCGGTCCGGGCATAGCGTTCGTCGGCGAGAATCTTGATGCCGTCGTCAGCTGCGACCTGCTTCGTGGCGCCGAGGACCTGGTCGCCCCAGCCATCGGAGAAACCGATGAAGCCGATGTCCTTGACGCCGTGCTGCTGCATGTACTTGAACACGGCACTGACCATCAGCGACAGCGGCTGCGCGTCGTTGAATGTATACGGCTGCTTCTGCGGATCGTATTCGTAGGGTGCCATCGCCAGCATCGGCACCTTCGCCTGATTGGCAAGCGGGGCGACGGCGGCATCTGTCGCGGTCAGCGACGGACCGATGATCGCATCGACATGATCCTCCGAGATCATCTTCTGCGCGATGGTGTAACCCGTGCTGGCATCGGTCGCGTCGTCGCGGATGATGTATTCCACCTTCTGGCCGGCGATTTCGGTGGGGAACAACTCGAACGCGCCTTTATAGCCGACGCCCATGGCCGCGGCCGGGCCGCTGATCGAGAGGATGGCGCCGAGCTTGATCTGTGCCTGCGCCGTGCCCGATACGGCGAGCGCGCCCAATGCCGCAACCGTTGCGAGCAGCCGCGTTTTCATTCGGATCTCCCTGACCCTGGCCTCGCGATTATGTCGCGCGGCGCGTTTCGGTAAGTCAAGTTGAGTGCGATCAGTGAGAGGCCAAACCAGCCACAGGAGCAACCGGGGCACGCGGACGCCGCGCACTCAGCATCCGATGCGCATCGTCGGGGCGATCGGCGCCGAGATAGGCCTTCAGCAAAGTGAACCGCACCAGGTCCAGTTGTGCGTGGCTGCCGCCGATCCGTTCCAGCGCGTCGGCGATCGGTTCGAGCGCGTCGATCGCCGTGGCGAAGTCGTGCTGCTCGAACGCGGCAAAGCCGCGTGACGCAGCCGGCACCAATGCGCCAGACGGATAGCGATCGGCGCGCACGAGCGTATCGATCTGCTGCGCGCGCTCCTCCAGCGCTGTGCCGTCGCCGGCGACTGCGTAAGCAACGGCAATGTGCAGGTCGGAGAAGGCCGCCCCCGCGCGCGGGAACGCGCTTCCCACGAAATCCCGGATCGCGCGCCAGGCTTCGGGGTCGCGCGGATGGCCGGCGAGTTCCCAGCGCCAGAGGAACGACACCGCGTCATTCAGCCTGCCGCGCGGCGGCCCGCTGTGCACGTCGGGTGCGAAGGCCTCACTGAACAGGCGAGACGACGACGACACGTCGCCGACCTCAAGATGGGCCAGAGCGAGATGCCAGTTCAGATGGCTGTAGAGCGCGCCTTCGCGCGGATAGCTGGTCAGCCACGACGCTAAGAAAGCTCGGGCCGCGCCGGCATCGCCTTCCTCATACGCGAGATGGACGGTGGCATGCGCAGCCCAGGGATTGGTCGGGTTCTGCGCCAGCGACCGCTCGATCTTCGGCCGAGCCGCGGCGTACTCGCCGTTCTCCGACAGCGCCATGCCGTGATGAGCGGTGAACCACCAGTCGTCGTCGCCGTAGTGCGGGGCGAGCCGGTCCAGCAGAGCGAGCAGCGTGCGCTTCTGGCCTGCACGACCGGAACTGCCGATCAAGCCGTTGGTGAACGCGGCGGTGCCGAGTACCATCACATCGCGCGGCCAGGCGTCCAGATGCGCCGGCAGAGCGGTCAACGCGGCTTCGGTGTCGCCGGTGACGAGCAGGCTGAAATACGCAAAGTGGCTTGCTTCGCGCGCTGGAAGGCCAGCAGCCAGAGATTTGACCCTCGCCAAGGATTCGCGTGCGCCCGCGGCGTCGCCGCGTTCCAGCAGCGCGTGCGCACGGGCGGCATGGGGAAGTGCGAAACCGGGATCGGCTTCGATTGCACGATCGAATGCCTCGATCGCACCAGGGTACATCGTAAGCTTGGCATTGCAGCCCTGAACGTAGGCGTCCCGCGCTGCAGGAGAGGTGGTGCACAGCGAAAGCCCGTAGCCGTCCGTCAGCATGAAGGAGACCTCATCGCGGCGACTGGCGAGGATACGGTCTGCACTGCTGCGGAAGGAAGGGGGCCGGCGGTGCAGAGTCCGCCGTCAGCCCACGGCGGATCTGCGCCTACTGTTCGGCACGCAGCACGAAGATGCGGCAGTCTGACACCAGCACGGCAGCGACCAGAAGTGCGATCGCGGCGACCCCGGATGGAACGGCAAAGCCGCCAAGACGGTCCGACAGCTCACCGGCAAGACCGGGACCGATGATCTGGCCCAGCCCGAACGCCGCCGTCATCAGTGCCAGTGCGCGACGCGGATTGCCGCTCGTCAGAGCGCGGGCCCGGATCAGCCCGAGCGCCGTGAGGCCCATGAATGTTCCGCCAACCAGGATGGCCGCAAGGGACACGCCGAATTCGGTTGGCCAAACTACACTCGCCAGCACGCCGAGTGCTTCAATGACCGAGGCCAGAGCGAAGGCGGACGGAACGCCCAAACGCGCCGCAATGCCTGTCCAGACCGCTACAGAAGGCGCTGCGGCCAAGCCAAACACTATCCAGATCACCGGTTCCAGCGCACGGATGGCCGGCGTGCCGCGGACAATGGCCACGATGAAGGTCGCCGTGATCACATAGCCAAAGCCGAACAATCCATAAGCCACGATCAGCCGCAACAGACGGGAATCGAGGGGCTGTGCCATCGGTCTCCGTGCGTGCTGAACCGGCGCTTGTCCTTCACGCATCAGCGGCACCACCGCGAATGCGGCCAGCAATGCGACAGCTCCGTTGGCGATCCACAGCGACTGCCAAGGCTGACCGGCTTGCTGCAAGCCAGCGACCAGCATGGCAGAAATGACGATCCCGGTGCCCACCCCGGCGAAGTGCAGCGCCGCCAAGCCGGGACGCCTTGTCTCGGCCAGGTTCTCCAACACCAACGCTGACGCAAATACCAGCACGACCGCGCTGGCGCCTCCGCCGATAAGGCGAAGCAGCAGGAACGGCGCCACCGTCGAGGCGCATCCCATCGCAGCCGTGGTGACAGCGCTGAGCAGCAGGCAGCCAACCAGCCAGGCACGGCGAGAGCCAGGGAGCCTGGGCCAGGCAGCCAACACCGCTCCCATCAGGTAGCCCAGGAAGTTGGCCGATGCGATCATGCCGGCCGCCGACCGACCCAATCCCAGCGCCTCCGTCATCGGCGGGAGGATCGGCGTATAGACAAAGCGACCGATGCCGAGGGCAGCGGCCAGGGCGATCAAACCGCCAACCGCGCTGGGATAGGCTCGGGGATATTGCATTTCGCGAATTTGCAGCGGCACGGGTATTTCGAAAAACGATTTCTTTAGATATTAGATATCGCCCATTAAGATATCTCATGAGGCTGCCGATGGACGCCGGGGACCTGAAGATCTTTGCCGCCGTCGCCCGGCACGGCGGAATGAACCGAGCCGCGGCGGAGCTGCACACGGTACAATCAAACGTCACGGCGCGCATGCAGGCGCTGGAGGCGGATATCGGATGCGCGCTTCTGGCACGCCACAGTCGCGGTGTTGCGCTGACACCGGCAGGTCAGCGGCTGCTGCCGTATGCCGATCAGGTGGCGCGCATTTTGGCGGACGCCAGGCGCGCCGCCCGCGACGACGGCGAGCCGCGCGGCATGCTGACGATTGGGTCGCTGGAGACCACTGCAGCGCTGCGCCTCCCGCCGTTGCTGACGCGCTTCGCCGCAGGATACCCGCAAGTCGATCTGGCATTGCGCACCGGCACGACGCGGGAGCTGTTGGCGGACGTATTGAACCAGCGGGTCGACGGCGCTTTCGTGTGCGGCCCGGTCTCCCACCCGGATCTTGAGGAGCAGACAGCGTTCAGCGAGGAACTGGTGATTCTGACATCGCCGGAAATCGCCTCGCTGGAGCAGGCTTTCGGAGCCGGCGAGGTGCGCGTTGTTGTGCTGCGTGCCGGATGTTCGTATCGCCAAATGCTGGAAACGCTGCTGGCGCGCCGCGGCATCATCGTGCAGCGCCAACTGGAATTCGGCACGTTGGAGGCGATTTTCGGCTGTGTCAGCGCCGGCCTTGGGATCACGATGCTGCCGCGAGCCCTGGTGGGCGGCATCTGGGACGCAGGACGCGTCAGGATCCATACCCTGCCCGCGGAGGACTCGCGGGTAGAGACCACGTTCGTTCACCGCCGGAACGGATTTACCTGCAGCGCATTGCGGGCATTCCTAGCCTGTGCCCTGGCGGCAAACTGCAGCGGTTCCTAACCTATCAGCTCAGCAGGAGGGCACCCCATGCCAGGCATCGACCAGAACCGCACGTTCATTGCGGTCAACATCGCCATCCTCACCGTCTCGGACACCCGCACGCTGGCCAATGACACCTCTGGTGACGCGCTGGCCGATCGCATCACCAAGTCGGGTCATCGGCTCGCGGCGCGGGCCATCGAGAAAGACGACGCTGCCGCAATCGAGCGTCACCTGCGTGCCTGGATCGCTGATGGCGAGATCGATGTGGTAGTGACCACCGGCGGGACCGGCATCACCGGCCGCGACGTCACGCCGGAAGCGTTCGACCGCGTGCTGGAGAAGCGCATCGAGGGCTTCGGCGAGCTGTTCCGCATGCTGAGCTATCAGAAGATCGGCACGTCGACGATGCAGTCGCGCGCCCTGGGTGGCGTCGCCGGTGGCACCTACCTGTTCGCGCTGCCGGGCAGCACCGGTGCGGTAAAGGACGCATGGGACGACATACTGGTGCACCAGCTCGACAATCGCTTCCGCCCCTGCAACCTGGTCGAACTGATGCCGCGGCTGCAGGAGCACCTCAAGTCCGCGGCGGAGTAGGCTGGGGAGCGATTTGTCCGTCGTTCCCGCGCAGGCGGGAATCCAGTCTCGCCGCCAGTACTACCCGATGGGCTGGATCCCCGCTTTCGCGGGGATGACGACAAAGCGGTCGCGCGGAAGGGAACTAACCGGCGATGCGAACCGGCAGCGCGGTGATGCCGTGGATGAAGTTGGAGTAGATCCGCTTCGGCTCCTCCATCATCTCGACGACCATGCCGCGCTTCAGAATCTCCTCCCACAAGATCTGCAGCTGCAACTCCGCCAGGCGGTTTCCGACACAGCGGTGGATACCGAAGCCGAAGGACAGATGCTGACGCGGCCTTGCGCGGTCCACCAGGAACTCGTTCGGGCGATCGATCGCGTCCTCGTCGCGGTTGCCGGAAATGTACCACATGCAGACCTTGTCGCCGGCGCGGATCTGCCTGCCCGCGATCTCGGCGTCCTCGGTCGCGGTGCGGCGCATGTGCACGATCGGCGACTGCCAGCGGATGATCTCTGACACCGCACTCGGGATCAGCGCCGGGTTCTCGCGCAGCTTACGATACTCGTCCGGGTGCTTGTTCAGCGCCCAGACGCCGCCTGACATCGAGTTGCGCGTCGTGTCGTTGCCGCCGACGATCAGCAGCACAAGGTTGCCGAGAAAGTCGCTAGGGCTCTGCGGCAGGTTCCATGTTGCCTCGCCGTGCGCCAGCATCGACAGCAGGTCTGGCGCAGGATCACGCTGCTGACGCTCGTAGAACAGCTTCGTCATCACCTGAAGGCATTCCGTCAGCAGTTCGAGCCGCTTTTCCTCGGAATCGACGATGCCGCCCGCCTTGGGGTCCATCGTCGCCACGTCTGACCAGAACGTAAGCTTCCGCCGCTCCTCGAGCGGGTAGTCGAACAGCGTCGCCAGCATCAACGTGGTGAGCTCGATCGAGACGCGTTCGACCCAGTCAAACGTCTCATTGCGCGGCAGCCCATCCAGCACCCGCTGTGTCCGTTCGCGGATCTGTCCCGACATGCGCTGCAGGTTCATCGGCGCAACGACCGGGGACACCACCTTCCGCTGTTCATCGTGATATGGAGGATCGGACGAAATAAAGCTCCGGCGGCGGAACTCCTCCGGAATGTCGCGGATGGTGATGCCGCCCAGGCGCGCCTCCGACGAATAGATCTGGTGGTGCGTCTCGACGTGCATGATTTCCTTGTACTTGGTCACCGACCAGTACGAGCCGTGCATGCCATCCTGACACCAGTGCACCGGGTCCTCGCGGCGCAGGCGCTCGAAATACGGATACCAGATGTCGTTTTGGTAGAGCTTCGGGTCGCTGACATCGATCCGGTCGAGGGGCACCGAATAGGCGTCCTCGGTCGGGTCGAAATGGACCGGTGCGTTCATGAACGGCATCTCCGCAAAAGTGGCCCAGCTTAACGGGAAACACGGCGAGGCGGTAGCGCCCTATGCTCCACCGCTATCGAACCAAGACCGTTCCGGTATTTCCGGACAAGAACCCAAGGCGGCATCTTCTCCGCACTGACGCACAGGAGAATGCCGCAATGAAAATCATGCCGCTGACGCTGCTCGCGCTAACCGCCGGCATCGCCACTGCGCACGCCGACGATGGCGTGATCAAGGCGCGCAGTGCCTACCCGATCACCGAGACGATCGAACGGATCAAGCAAGACGTCGCCAGCAAGGGCATCAGCTTTTTCGCGGCCATCGACCAGTCGCAGCTCGCCGCAAACGCCGGCATCGAACTGCAGCCTTCCACCCTGCTGATTTTCGGCAATCCGGCGCTGGGCGCTCAGTTCATCACGTCCAACCCAGTTGCAGGCCTGGACTGGCCCGTTCGGTTGCTGGTGTTTCAGGAGGCGGATGGCGGGGTATGGGCGGCTTACACCGACTTCGGCTGGATTGCCCACCGGCACCATATCGAGGACCGACAGGCAGCCTTCAGCAAGGCAACTGAGGTTATCGGCTCCATCACCGCATCGATCCAGATGTCGGCGCCCCGATGAGCGCGCTGTCGATGACCTGCGTCACAACTTCCTCCGCACCTGGCGCATAAATCCTATGAGGGACAAGGCAATTATCCGCAACGCACGGAAGTCTATATGCGTGTTCATCAGCCGATAAAGCGTCCGCAGAACGCGGACGGACGAGGAGAGAGGACAATGAAGATCGTGCTTCGCGCCGCCATGGCTGCAGCGAGCATTGCCAGTATTGGTTCGGCGTATGCCGACGGGGGTGAAGGCCCTGTCGCCAACACGAGGTTCACCGAAATTCCGGGCGTTGTCGCGCAGGCGTCCGTCCAGAATGCCCCAGCGGTCGCGACCGCACAGCATGGCCGGGCGGCACCGGTCTACGTGACCCGCTCGAGTCAGGGCACCTGGCTGTTCGGGGCGAACGGCAACGCCGGCGCCAACAGCTGACGATAGATCAGGACCGCTAGCGAAAAGGCCGGCTTTCGCGCCGGCCTTCTTACTTGCTCTAACGGTCAGGTTCAGCGTTCATCATGTGCCGGCTGGGATGCTGTCACAGATCCGGCATCCCGGCGCGACGCAGGCCGATGTCCACTGTCTTGCCGCGCAATTCTGCGAACGCAGGGTTCGCGATCCATGGTTGGACGGCACTCCATTGGGCCAGCGAGCGGACAGTCGGCTTCATGTTGATGGCTTCTGCCAGCGCTGCCTGCGCCTCCTCGATCTCCCCGTGCAGGCCAAGCGCGGCCGCCAGATAGAGATGAAAGAAGTAAACCCGAGCATTTTCAGCGCGGGCTCGCCGCAACAGATCGAGACCGGCATCGAGGTGGCCAAGCAGCAGGTGGCACGTGCCCAGCGACCAGTGGCCGAACGCTATGTTCGGGTCGCGGGGGTCGATCCGCAGGGATGCCTCGATCGACGGTAACCCGCCTTCGGGCTGGCCGAGAAACATCCGTATCTGGCCCAGGCCCAGCAGGGCATGGGCATTGTTGCGGTCCACGGCCACGGCCGTCTCAAATTCCGTGCGTGACTCCGCCAGCCGGTTCTGGATGCGCCGCAGCGTACCGAGTGCCTCATGCGCGCGCGAGTTGGCAGGATCCTGCGCTATTGCCTCCGACAACAGATGTTCGGCGCGGGCACTGTCTGCCGGAGGAGACCGGCTTGCCCCCAGGCCGACATTGCTCACCAGGATGGTCGCGATCCCCACCTTGGCATCGAGGGAACGGCTGTCGATCGCCAGCGCCCGCTCGAACGAACTCAACGCCTCCTGCCGGGTCGCCGGCGAATACGGTCGGTTCCACAGAACCCAGCCGCGCATCGCCAGGTCGCTGGCGTTCGGGTCGGTGTTCTTCTCTCGTTCGATGCGCTGGCCCACTGCCTCCACGAGTTGCAGATTGAGCGAATTGGCCAGCCGGTCGGTGATCTCGGCCTGCGCCTGCGCAAGATTGCGGCGATCGGTCTCGAAGCGGTCGGCCCAGACATGGGTGCCGCTCTCGGCATCGATCAGCTGGGCGTTCACCTGAACGCTGCTGCCCATTCGACGCACGCTGCCTTCAAGGACATATCGCACGTCCAGTTCGCGGCCCATCTGGCGCACGTCGATGGACTTGTCGCGGTACGTCTCGGCCGTGCTGTGGGCAATGACAACGCTGCCCGCGATGCGCGACAGATCTGTGGTCAGATCGTTGGTGATCGCTGCGACAAAGTACTCCTGCTCCGGGTCGCTGCTGAGATTGCTGAAGGGCAGGACAATGATCGACAGCCTTGCCGGCGTGGCCCGCTCGGACCGCCACCCGAAGGAGGTCAACCGGCTGACGCCCCATCCGGTCGCGGTCACGACCGCCAGCAATACGAGGCCGGCGCCAAGGTTGCGAACGGACCACCTCGCCGGCTTGCGAGGCACAGGCGATGCAGGTTCGGGTACCGGCTCGGCGGGTGGCGAGGCGCCGTCTTGAAGCTTTGTGACCGGTCCGACAAAACGATAGCCACGCCCGGGCACGGTCTGGATCCAGCCAGTGTCGGACGGTCCTCGTCCGAGAATGCGACGGAGCGCCGAGATCTGCACGGTGAGATTGGCTTCCTCGACCACTGTCTCGGGCCAGACCGTGGCCATGATCTCGTCCTTCGAGACGAGGTCACCGTGCCGTTCCACCAGGACCGACAGCACGTCCAGGGCACGCGAGCCGACACTGATCTGGCTCGGACTGCCGTTGTTGTAGCGGCGGAACAACCCGCCGCCACGCCGGTCGAGGCGGAAGTCTCCGAACAGGAAGACAGTCGACGGGCTGATTGAGTCCACGTTTCCCCGCTCCGCCGCCGCGAGACTATCGCGGCTTCCGCGTGTCGTCACGCGGCCGCGGTTGGTTCAGCCAGCGGGAGCGTAACTAATTGAAATCACTGGGATTTGGGACAATTTTCAAAGTTTTATGCGGAATTTGCCTGGCGGCCGTCGCGGCCCAGCTCGCCTCGTGCGGGTGATCGCCAGGGCATTCGCGTCCCATGCGGATCGAATGTCTGATCATAACCTGGGAGTCCGATCATGCACGCCTTCACGCCTGTCGACACGCTCGACGCCAGCAACTTCCTGCGCGCCGTAGGCAACGACGACGGCTCGGTTGTTGAGCACTTCATCATGCCGGTCACCGGCTTCGAGTACAACGGCCAGGCTGTGGCACCGAGGGGATTCGATAGCCCGCACGGGCCGTCTTACAGTTTGTTCCTCACCCTCGACGCCACCATCGCCGGTGGAGCGTTCACTGACTTGACTGCAACGCTGTGGGCGGATCCCGGCAGCAACGATGGCTCGGTGACCGTCAGCGAGACCACCGACCCGGCCTTCTCCAACGGGATGAAGCATGACATCGCACTGGCGACCGGCACCTTCGTCTCGGCGGACTTCAGCTCCGATTCCGACACCGGGGTTCGCAGTGCCGACTTTGTCGAGCGCATGACCCCGACCTTGGCCGGGTCGCTATTGCTGCATGGCTCGATTCAGCCTGGCACCATGTTGGAGGAGAAGCTGACCACGCCGCCGGACGTATTCCACACCAACGGGATCACCGGTCCCGGCATGATCAACTGGGTTACAGGGAGCAGCGCCGTCATCGCGCTCGATCCTCCCGGCACGATTCTGCTGCCGAATGTGCCGCCGATTGCCCTGCACGGAGATCATGGCCTCTCCTTCCTGCACGGCCAGCAGGATTAGGGGGCTTGGCGGGAGCGGCGGATCACGCTCCCGCCCACATCCGCACCTCGGGTGACACTAAGATGTAAGCCGATCGCCGCCCTCCGGCACCGGCACCTCGAATGCGTTCACCACACCGCACAACGCGACATAGAAGTTGGCCACCGCGGTCAACTCGACCAGCCACTGCATGCCGTGCCGGTCCTTCAGTGCTTCGAACGCCGGCTGCTCCACGCGGTTGGTGCGCATGAGCTGCCGCATGTACAGCACGATGTCCCGCTCTTCCGGCGCCAGGTGCGTCGGGTCTCCCTTGGCGCGCAGCACGTCGATCACGGGCTCGGCCAATCCGACGCGGCGGGCGACATCGACCTGCGCGGCCCAGACATAGTTGGCGTCGCGCTCCCGCACCGCCGTCAAGATGGCGATCTGCCGGAGCTTGGGATCGATGACGGTGCCCTCGCGCGCGAACGGCACCATGGGCAGCAGCTTCTCGGCCAGCTTCGGGCTGTGCAGCAGCACACTGAAGGGGCCGCGGATGCGTCCGAACACGCCCATGACCTGATCGAACACATGCTGCTGGCCCGGTGCCATGTACTCTTTGCTGGTGACCGGCGTGTAGCGTGGCATGCTCACCCCCTCAATTCATGGCTTGATAGGGCTGACCCCATTTGTCCTGGAACACGATATCGGCCAGCTTGCCGCGCCCTACCGGCCCAAAGCGCCCCATCGGATAGCCGACCGGCAGGATGGCGTAAGAGTGCACGCCCTCGGGAAGGCCCATGGCGGCCTCGCTCTCGCGTTCGTACAGCAGGTGGCGGGTGGTCAGCGTACAGCCGAGCCCGAGTGCACGTGCTGCAAGCAGCATGTTCTGCACCGCCGGATAGATCGACGCCCCCGACCAGCGCGTCGGTCGCGCCGTGCCTTCGTCGATGCAGGCGACGATCCACACCGGCGCCTCGTGGTAGTGTTCAGTGAGATACTCCACGGCGGAGTGCTGCCGCTTATAGCGCTCCGGCGAGACACCTGGCGGCGGCGCGCTGCTCGCATAGCGCGGTCCGACCACTTCGTCGAAAGCCCGCTTGTACCAGGCCTGCACCGCCTGCTTGATCTTTGCATCCTTGATGATCAGGAAACGCCAGCGCTGGGTGTTGCCGCCGTTGGCGGCACACGCGCCAGCCTCCAGGATCTTGCGAATGAGCTCGTCAGGAACGGGATCCGGTTTCAGCCGCCGCATCGAGCGCGTCGTCTGCATGATCTCGAACAGATCGTCCATGACTGTCTCCTCGTCCTGGTTTCCTGCGAGCATAGCCGAGTGCACGGCAAACGTGCACGATGCTGCTGCACGATGCCAGCGAACCCCTCCATCTTTGGCCTCTTGCTGCTCCTGGGCCTTGGGTTCTTCTTCGGTCTCGCGTTCGAGGAGTTCTATGCGCGCGCGCATCAGAAGCGCCCCGGCGGTATCCGCACCTTTCCGCTGCTCGCGCTGACCGGTGCGCTGCTTTATCAGCTCGATCCGAATCGCCTGCTGCCGCTTTCGGTGGGACTGTTGGCGCTTGGGGCATGGCTCGCCTGCTACTACTGGCGCCACCTGGATGAGACCGATGCCGAAGGGTTTCCCAATGTCGGGCTCATCGTGCTCACCTCGAATGTGCTGGCGTTTCTGCTTGGACCGATCGTCCTGGCCGAGCCGCCCTGGGTCGGAGTGGGTGTCACTGTCGCCGCGGTATTGCTGCTGACCGCCCGACAAGAGCTGCACAGCTTCGCGCACCGCGTCGAATTGACCGAGATCGTCAATGCGGGACGGTTCCTGCTGCTGACCGGCTTTGCCTTGCCGCTATTGCCGGATGCCCCCGTCACAGATCTGACGCCGATCACGCCGCACCAGGTCTGGCTGGCGATGGTCGCCGTATGCACGGTTTCCTACGCGAGCTATTTGCTGCAGCGCTACCTGGCGCCGCCAGGTGCCGTGCTATGGGTCGCACTGCTCGGCGGCCTGTATTCGTCTACGGCGACAACGCTGGTGCTGGCACGGCGCTCGCGGGTTAACGCAGCATTGCTGCATCAGTCACAGGCCGGCATCGTGCTGGCCACCGCAGTAATGTATCTGCGGCTGCTGATTATCATCGTTGTCTTCAATCGCTCGCTGGCGATGGCGCTGGCACCCTCGCTGCTGGCGCTGTCGGCGGTCGGGCTGCTCCTGGCGCTTGGCTGGTATTGGATCGGCAACCGCCAGACCGATGGCGGCGATGATGTCGCCCCCGCCAATCCCCTGGCACTCACCACAGCGGCGACGTTCGCCGCGCTGTTCGTGGTTATCTCGATTGCCTCGGCCTGGGCCACCCAACGATTCGGCGCCGCGGGCACCTACACCCTGGCAGCAATCGTCGGTGTGTCGGACATCGATCCCTTCGTGCTGAACCTGGCACAGGGCGATCCGTCACAGACGGCAATCGACGCAGATGCCATACTGATTGCCGCATCGTCGAACAACGTGGCCAAGTGTGTATATGCGTCTGTGTATTCTGCGGGGCGCGCCCACTTCGCCCCGGCGGCAATGACCGCGCTGGCAGCCGGCGGCATCGCCGCCGCCTTGTTACGCTGACGGGTCACACCTCACGTATCCCACGTCCGGCGGGTGGCAACAGGACATCGGCAACGTTCGAACTGCACGGCCCATCATTGCGTCATTTCGGCTGGCCCCGAGTGGCCAGCGGCTCACCCGCCGCCGTTGATCGTCAGCACGGTCCCGGTCGTATAGGCGGACACCTGGCTGGCGAGAAACGCCACTGCGTTGCCGATCTCCTTCGGCGTGGCCGCGCGTCCGAACGGCATGTTCGCCGTCAGTTCGCGCCAGCGCTCCGGATCGCCGAATTTCGCCTGCGCCTCGGCGCGGCGCAGCATCACCAGCCGATCGGTCTCCACCGGCCCCGGATTGATGGCTACCACACGGAGCCCGTCCGCCGGCGCGCCCTTGCCTAACGCTCGGGTGAACGCCATCAGCGAGGCATTGCCCGCAGCACCGGCGATATAGCCGGTGGGGAAACTCTCGCCGGCAGCACCGATGACATTGATGATCACGCCCGCGCGTCGCGCCTTCATCTGCGCGTACACCACGCGACAGAACGAGATGTAGCCGAACACCTTCAGATCCCAGGCCTCACGCCACCTGGCGTCGTCGACCGACAGCACATCGCCAGGCGGGATCGCTCCCGCGTTGTTCACCAGAATATCGAGTTCGCCGGCCTCGGCCGCGACGCGCCGCACCGCCGCATCCGAGGAAAGATCGGCGGAGATCGTCCGCACGTTCACCTGTCGCCGGGCGCGGATTGCCGCCGCAGCCTCATCGAGCGCGCCCTGATCGCGCGCCACCAGCGTGAGATCGCAACCCTCATCTGCCAGCACGTCCGCGGTCGCGCGGCCAATTCCCTTCGAGCCCCCGGTGATCAACACCTTCTTGCCCGCCAGCTGCAGATCCATGATCCCCCTCCGCATTCACTGACGGACACCGTCTTGAACGCGCGGCAGTTCGTCAACGGTCCCAGCGGAGTGGCATGCGGCTGCGCCAAGGTCTCGCTTAGGCGGCGTTGCGCAACCTTGAACGATACGCTGCGCAGGCCGTGCCAAAGGCGCGGAAGATAGCGAGGCTCGCACTGTCATCGGCGTAGCCCCACTCGGGATGCCACTGAACACCGAAAGCAAACGAGCGCGCGCGCTCGACGCGTACTGCCTCTATCGTGCCATCGGTCGCCGTCGCCTCCACCACCAGCCCCGGCGCCAGCACATCGATCCCCTGGCCATGCAGCGAGTTCACCAGGATCTTGCTGCTGCCGACCATGCGAGCCAGGTGTCCCGACAGGAACACCAGGTGCCGCGCTGCATATTTCTCTTCGATCGTGCCCGGTTCGGGACGATGATCCATGCGCGCCGGCACCTCGTGCAGCTTCTGGTGCAAGGTGCCACCCAGCGCGACGTTCAATTCCTGAATGCCGCGGCAGATGGCCAGCAGCGGCATCCCGCGCGACAGCGCCGCCGGGATCAGCCGCAACGTCGTAGCATCGCGCTCCAGGTCGTGCTGCTCCGGGGTCAGGCTCTCGCCGCCATCGTAGTGCGACGGGTGCACGTTGCTCGGGCTGCCGGGCAGCATCAGTCCATCGATCGCGTCGAGTGCCGCGAGCGCGGCCTCGCCCATCGGTGGGATCAGGATCGGTACCGCTCCGGCGCCGCCTAGCACGGCGGCCGGGTAGCGCGCCGGCGTGTCGTGGCGCAGCTGCCCGCTCACCACCAGACGGGCACAAGCGGGGATGCCGACGATTGAGGGCATGACGAGACGGACCTGAGCAGTTCGTGATTGTTTCAGCTCAACCTTGGAGCCAATGCAAGCACGTGACGTGAACGGGACACCGTCACTGCAAGTCTGTTTTCACCACGGCGTGAGCGGAGCGCCGTCTTAACCAAGCTGTAGGGGAAGACCGTCTATCTGCTGCGCATGGAAGGGTCCTATGATTTGCCGGTCTCGGAGCGGACAGTCGCCGAGCTGACGAAGACTGCTGCGGAACTGCGCCGCATGGCTGCGACGGCGACGACAGAAGACGTGATGAACTCACTGCTGCGATTGGCCGAACGCTATGAGACGGTGGCGCGGCAGCGCGGCTGACCGGACACGGTTGAGTCATGGTTTCTGCAACGGACTTTAATCGCTTGCCTCGATCGGAGATCCGTGCGCCAATCTCGTGTCATTGACGGGGCGTGCTCCTGTCCGCACAGCGTGGAGGCACGGATGGGCTTCTATAGGCTGATCAGTTTGAGTGATGATGGCGGCGCTGCGGAGGTGCGAGGCGCTGAATTTGCCGCCGACCGGGATGCACTCGATGCCGCGTCCTCTCTCCTCAACAAGCACGTCGGCGTCGAAATCTGGAACGGCACGCGTTTCGTCGGTCTTCTCCCGCAGGGCGGGGCGCCCGTGGCCCCGCCCGATACGGACGCCAGTAGCTTCGCATCGGAACTGTCCGAGTTGTTCCACGAGACCTGGGAGCTCGCCGAAGAGATCGACGATCCGCAGGTCAGGAGCCGTCTGTTCGAAATAGCCAGCGAGCTGCTTACGTTAAGAAGCGATCGCTCCCCTTCATGGCGGACTGCGGAACCACCACGCTATTCTAGTGGTTAGAATCTGACATTCCATACCAGCCAGATGCGGCTGAAGTCGATCCGAAGCCATCGTTCGGTTCTGGCCCGTCGCTGCACCATCCGTGAGCTGACCTCTCCGGCGAGGCGAGTGCGCGAGGATGCACCTGGCGGGCAACCGCGATTTCATTCCCCAACATCCCATCGCCACCAAGCGTGTTCTCCGTGCCATCCTCAAGGCCACAGACCTTTGCGTCACGGATCCGGCGGGCGTCGCGCACCGACTTGTTGCCGGCGGCTTCACCAGTTCGTACGACGCTGCCCTTCAGACGCTGAACGAGGTCCCCTTCGATAAATGGCGTGACTACGACGCCGAGGACACAATACGCTTCTACGCCCTGCGGCTCCACGAAATCGGCATGGAAAAGTCGGATCCGCAAAGGATTATCGAAGAAAATACCGATTGGCGTTTCATCAACGAGATCAAACGGGTGCTGAAGACTTGACACCCGAGGCTAGAGCATGATCGTCTGAGATTGACTCCTGATTTGGGGGTTCCGGCGCGGATGTAAATTTGATTCAAGCTGCTGGCTGGAATGGAGGCCAGCCATGCATGGGGCGTCCGTATTCTCTGGATCTACGTCAACGTGTGG
>JBKPSV010000339.1:0-5144 GCA_046735215.1 Pseudomonadota bacterium
CAGCAGGTTGGTTGCGACGCACAGGGCGGTCAGGACCGCGCCTACGCAGATGATCGGATGGGCGTCGAACCGCTGGATCAACCGCCCGGTGACGAAGCCAGGCAGGAACATTGCGATCGAGTGCGCGCGGATCACATCGGCACTGGCATTCACGCCGAAGCCGCAGAACAGCATCTGCAGTGGCGTCGAAGCCATGACCAGGTTCATGGTGCCGTAGCCGACCATGCTTGAGACGACGGCAGTGATGAACCCGGGTCGGACGATGATGGCGCGGAACGGCACCGGAGTTGCCACTTGTCGTGCCGCCGGCGGCAGCCGAATGAATATCAGCAGCGTCGCGCTGATCAACGGCAGGACGGTCAGACAAAAATACGTGCCGAGGAACATCAACGGCGGCAACAGCATATTGGTGCGCTTGACGATCTCCGGGCCAATGATCGCCGCAAGTACGCCGCCTGCCATCACCAGCGCGATCGCCCTCGCGCGAGCCTCGAGGCTGGCCACCTCGGCTGCTGCAAAGCGCAGATGCTGTGCAATGCCGAAGCCCAGGCCAGCGAACACGGCGCCCACACAGTAGATCTCGAACGTCTGCGTCCAGACGCCGACGGCGAACGTCAGGCTGCCCAGCAGCGACCCGGCGCAGCCGAGCCAGAAGCCGGGCTTGCGCCCGAGGCGTGCGAAGACGATCCCGGCCGGGATCGAGGCGGTCATGTGGCCGTCATCTGGATCGCCATCGGCAGCGTGTTGAGCGCCTTGTCGACTGCCAACGCGTGGCCGATCAGCGCGCTCATCACGGTTTGGCCGGACATGACGGCGTTCATCAGCGCCTGGCAGCAGAACAACAGGTAGACATTTCGGTTCATAGGCCGTCCGTATCCAGGCAGCGATCAGCCGCCGCCGTCCTGGTTCGGTCCGGGTACCCAGACCCCGGGTCGGTTGGTCAATCGCCAGTGCGGGAAGGCCGGCGTTTCCTGCTTTGGAGTAGCCGCGTACCAAAGCCCAAGCTTTGGATGCTGGCTGTGAGTGCGTTGGGGTTCGGACGGGGGCGGGTTCACCGGGGCGGCGACGCTCTGCGCCATCTCCGATTGATCCGGGCCGGCCCCGACAAGGAGTGGCTCCGCCTTTGGCATGGTGATTGTCAGGGGGGCGCTCGTTGAGGAATACAGGTGGACGTCGGAGCTGTACCGCGGCTCAGAGGAAACGACGCGGCGATCGTTCCACGCGCCTGCAATCAACATGAAAATTGCGGGCACGCAGAGGAGTGCCGAAATCAGCAGCCGCCACATCCACTGCACGCGCGAAGCCTCCTTTCGTACCCCTCATCGCAGACGCAGAATGATCCTGGATGGTGTGGAAGGAAAGCGGCTGACGCTCCTGCGTCAGAAGTGGCTCCAGCCGCCGGTGGCGAGGGGCATCGGTGAGCCGTCAACGCCGTAAACGATCACGCGGGGCATACCCGATACGAACTCGCCGATCCGGGTCACGGCAATATCAGCCGCCCTGGCTGCGCTCTGCAGCGCGGCCTCGCGTGCGGGTGGGACCGCCAACAGCAACTCGTAGTCGTCACCGCCGGTCAGGCAGGTTGCCAACCACTCCGGGCCGGCGGCGTGAGCTGGTGCTGAAAGAGGCACCAGCCTCGCCTCGATCTCCGCACCGAGTTCGCCAGCCCGACAGATGTGCCCGAGGTCCTGCACCAGCCCGTCGGATACGTCCATGCCCGCCGATGCGAGACCTTCGATCCGCAAACCAACGCGTGGCTGCGGCAGCCGATAGCGCGACAGTAGATGGCCACCCGCGTCCGCCAGCCTGCCGCGCGCCACCGCGAGGCCCAGCGCACCATCGCCGATCGTGCCGGTGACCCAGATGCCATCCCCGACCAAGGCACCGGCCCGATGCACCGCCTGGCCGGAAGCCACATGGCCGATCGCAGTGAGCGACAGGGCAATCGGACCGGGCGTCGATGTCGTATCGCCACCTAGCAGGGACACTCCGTAAGCACGCTGGTCGGCCGCCAGTCCGGCTGCGAAGCCAACGAACCATGCCTCCGGCGTGTCTCGGGGCGTCGAGACAGTCATCAGGTAGCCCAGCGGCGTTGCGCCTTTCGCAGCCAGATCGGACAAGTTGACCCGCAGCAGCTTGCGGCCGACGAGGTCCGGCGGGTCGTCCGGCAGAAAATGCACGCCGGCGACCTTCGCGTCCGCGGTCAACACCAATTCGCGACCGGCTGGCGGGGCGAGCACGGCTGCGTCGTCCTGCAGATCGAGAGAACCGGGACCGGCAAGCGGCCGGAAGTGCCGGGCGATCAGTGCGAATTCGGCAGGGAGCTCAGACGCCACTCTCAGGCCAGATCGATCGCGTGCCGCTTGAGGTCGCTCAGCGCACAATGGTCGAGAGCGCCCTCATGCGTGGCACGCAGCACGACGCGCGGTGCCGCGCCGGCATCCAGCGCTTCCTGCCAGCGCGGCGCGCACAGGCACCAACGGTCACCAGGGCTGAGGCCGGCGAAGCCGAACTCTGGCCGCGGTGTAGACAGATCGTTCCCGGCGGACTTGCTGTATGCGAGAAAATCCGCGGTCATGACCGCACAGACCGTGTGGCTCCCCACATCTTCTGCGCTGGTGTCGCAACACCCGTTGCGAAAGAACCCGGTCATCGGTTGCGTGGCGCAAATGTCGAGAATGCCGCCCAGCACGTTGCGTGACGGGCGGCGGCCCGGCTGACGGGATGTTTCATCGAATGGCATCAGCGCCTCCATGACTGGGACGAATGCGACGCCCCTAGCTTAGTCGAGAGCGACCCCGGCAAGCCAGACAATCAGACGGTCGGGCGAAACCGCGCGCCTTGTCCACGCTAAGTCGACGCCGACTGGCCACCGCGTCGCCGCATGAATCCGGCACAGGCACTTCAGGTGGGAAGCAGTGCTGGGGAAGCAAATGACCCCCCAAGAGATATGCGTTGCTCCGCCGGCTCCCCAGAATTCTAGGTGCAGCAAGGAATGTTCGCGGTCTGTTAATGAAACTGTGATGTTTAGAGACGGTGCTTCCCGAGAAAATAGATGCTGTTTTTCCGCAAGATCCGCATTTCCATCAAGGCGACCATCATGATGGTGGTGCTGATGGGTGCAGCCATATCACTGGGCGCCTTCGCCTTGTTCGAAGTCTCCGGCCTGGCAGCTGACGCTGGCACGTTGCAGAGCGACGTCGATGGCATTCGTCAGATTGCCTCTACGATGGATGACGCAAGTCGGGTTCGTGCTCTGGTGAATATGTTGCCGTATGCAAAGGACACGACGAACCAACAGGAATATCTGCGCCAGGCAAATGAGCTGCGGTTGGACTTGCAGAAGAACTGGGACGCGTACCGTGTAAACACACTGCCGGGAGAGGAGCGCGATCTCGCCCAGGTTGTCGGACAACGCCTTGAGGCTTTTGACGCTGGTCTCCGCAAGCTTACCGCCTTGCAGCAGGCCGACAAGCAAAGCGAACTGACCTTGGTACTCGGCGACGAATTCGGTCCGGCCGGGAGGAAGCTTCAGGAGGCATTGGCCGGCAGCATGCGCTTTCAGAGTGAGGAGAGTGATGAGGCCATCACCGAGGCCTCCGGCAGGGCGCAGGTGGCGTGGATCGGTATTCTGACCGGGCTTGGCGCCATATTCGTTGTCTGTAGTGCATGCGCGGTTTTCCTGCTGCGCAGTATCTGTCAACCCATCACCGCTATGACACAGGCGATGTCCCAATTGGCCCAGAACGATCTCAAGGTTCAGGTCCCGGGAGTTGGTCGAGGCGACGAGATCGGCGGAATGGCAAATGCCGTCCAGGTCTTCAAGGACAACATGATCAGGTCCGCCAAACTGGTAGCCGAGCAGGAGCAGGAGCGGGCTGCCAAGGATCGCAGGCAAGCGGCCTTGGACAGGCACACCCAGGACTTTGGGGTATCAATCTCGAGCGTCATGAGCGGCCTGCTCCAGGCGGCAGAGACGATGCGCCGGGCAGGCGAACAGGTGAGTGGAGCGGCGTCGCAGACCAGCGATGCAACGTCCGGCGTGGTTCAGGGCGCTGAGAGCTCTGCTCGAGACCTCGCCTCGGTCGCCAGTTCCGTGGAACAGCTGGCAGCCAGCATCGCCGAGATCAGTGGGCAGATCGCCACTGTCACAGGTGCCGTTCGCACTGCAGTCGAGCGGGCCGGTGAGACTGATCAGAAAGTTGCCGGGCTTGCTGCTGCAGCGGGCCACATTGGGGAGGTTGTCGGGCTGATCAACAACATCGCCGGGCAGACCAATCTGCTGGCGCTGAACGCCACTATTGAGGCGGCGCGCGCCGGCGAGGCTGGCAAGGGGTTTGCCGTGGTGGCGGGTGAAGTGAAAGCGCTCGCCGCTCAAACGGCCAAGGCAACGTCTGACATCAGCACGCACATCGCCAAGATCCACTCTGCCACGGATGAGGCAGTGGCGGCGGTACGGCAGGTGAGCGGTGCCATTGGCGAGGTCGAAAACGTCGCCTCGGCAATTGCGGCCGCGGTCGAAGAGCAGAACGCGGCGACCCGCCATATCTCGGGAAGCGTGCAGAGCGTCTCATTGGCGACAGGCAATGCTACGGTCACAATGCAGAGCGTGCTCTCAATCGCCGGTGAATCCGAAAAGGCTGCCGAGTTCGTCCGATCGGCCGCAGAGGACGTTGGCAGCACCTCGCAGGTGCTGCAGAAGGAGGTCACAGACTTCCTGAACTCCGTGAGTAGTCTCGACGACAATGATCGCCGCAAGTACGAGCGCATTCCTGGCAATGGCGCTGAGGCGGAGCTGGTGCTGTCACATCAGGGGCGAGTTCGCACACCGATCGTGGACGTCTCGCGTGGAGGCATAGCCCTGCGGCTCGACGCCAGCGAACCGGCAGGCAAGGATGTCGAAGTCTGGCTGCCTTACACGGATGCCAAGGTTAACGGCCGAGTCGTGCGCTGCGACAAAGGCATGATGGCGCTCTGCTTCAGGCAGGACCCACAGACCTTGGCTGAAAAAGACTGGACTGCATCATTCAGACAATGTCAGCCAAGTCCAAAGCTGAGACAGAGCCGACGAACGAGACTTGCTGTCGACGGCATCAGTGCACGGCTCTCGGGTGTGTGGGCGAGGTCAAGCCCCGAAGCCGCGA
>JBKPSV010000340.1:0-16063 GCA_046735215.1 Pseudomonadota bacterium
CCTGTAAGGCCGACTGCCTAAACTGGATCGTTCAAACGATTTTCCTGCACGAGCAGACGAACGGCATCGAGTTTGCCGGCATGGTGCTGCACGACAGCGAGGATGTACTTCATCCACTGGAACTCAAGCTCTTCAACTACATTCTGCCGCGGAAGGACTTTATCCAGATCCCGGTCACCTCGCTTGAGCGGAGATGGGACGAGCTGGTGGCCGGAACCTACATGGATGAGTTCGCCGAATGGCACGCTCGCGACCTGGTGGTTCGCGAAAGCCTTTCCCGCATGGTGCCTTCGGCCGGCGTCGGCACCTGCTTTTCGCGCCGTGCGCTCACTTCCTTGGCGCGCGAGACGAACAACCAGCCCTTCAACACTGACACTCTCACCGAGGACTACGACGTTGGCGCCCGCCTCGCGCAGCGCGGCATGCAGCTAATCTTCTGTCGGTTTCCCGTCAGCTTCGCGGTTCAGCGACAGAAGTGGTTCGGTCTGGGGCGGAAGAAAGAGCTTCGACTGCGCATGGCACTCTGCGTGCGCGAGTTCTTTCCCGATACATTTCGCACCGCCTACCGACAAAAGGCGCGATGGATTCTCGGCATATGCTTTCAGGGGTGGCAGCAGGTCGGCTGGTCAGGCTCACTTGCCGTGAAATACCTGCTGTTCCGTGATCGAAAAGGGATCATCACACCGTTCATCAACATTGCTGCCTACATCGTCACCGCGCAGCTGCTCGCTTTCTACGTCGCGGCCTATGGCGGATGGTCGCACAGCTCATTGCCGGACATGTTGCTCGACTGGCGTATCGCGCTGCTGTTCTATGTCAATGGCGCGGTGTTCCTGTGGCGCATTTCGCAGCGCTGCTACTTCGTGGGCCGGCTGTACGGCTGGGAGCACGGCCTGCTCTCCATCCCACGCATCGTGATCGGCAATCTGATAAATTTCATGGCTGCATCGCGCGCGTGGAAGATCTTCCTGTCCCACGCGCTGTTTGGAACCCGCATCGTCTGGGACAAGACGCAGCATGATTTCCCATCCGCCGAGACCCTGGTGCAGCGGCGGCGCAGACTGGGTGAGCTGCTGGTGGCCTGGCGCGCCCTTGACGAAGAGACCCTCGTTCTGGCGCTGCATCGCCAACAAGACAACGGGCTTCCGCTGGGTCGGATGCTGATTGCTGATGGGTTGCTGGATGAAGAAACGGTTGCCGAGGCGATCGCCTATCAGAGCAATCTGCCGCGGGCTCATCCGACCGTTGAGCAGATCCGCGAAGCCATGGGCGTATTGCCGATCGATATGTGCGTGCGATGGCGGATCGCTCCAATTGGGATCGATCCGGCAGGACGGGTGATGCTTGCGACAGCGGGTCCGGCAATTACCGAGATGCGTCGGGACGTCGTCGGGTTGCTGCGCCAAGAGCCAAGTTGGCATGTGGTGCGGGAGAGCGAGATCACCGGTGCGTTCCGGGTGATGCGTGAGAACGACGCGGTGACTGCCACGGACACCGTGCCGCTGCTTGGCGATCTGCTCCTCAAGATGCGTCTGGTGCGGCGCGACGCTCTCGACTCGGTTCTATCGCAATATCAGCCGGACGAGGATGGCCGTATCGGTGACTTTCTGGTCGCGCAGGGCGTCGTGACGCGTGATGCGATCGAGCAGGCGATGGCCGCGCAGCAACAGTTGTTTGCCACGGCTCAGACCTGAAGGAACGCAGCGATGGGTCGACGGTGCGGTAGGTTCATACGGCCAAATCTCAAAGCCGCGCTGTTCCTGGCCGGCCTGATCTGTGGGACCGCTGCTGCTGAAGCGCAATCGTCGCCCGGAGATACCACCGCCGCGCCATCTGCAGCCGCTTACAATGCGGCGGACGCAGCCTATAAGGCTTATGCACGTGGCAATTACACCGAGGCGGTTCGGCATGCTCGCGAGGCGGTAACTCTCGCCCCGCAGCACACGCAATATCGCCAACTGCTGCAAACGACAGAACAGGCTGTTCAGGCTGCCGTGCGGGACCAGGCGTACCGGGCGGCGGACAACGCCTACAAAATGGAGGCGCAAGGCAACCACGTCGCGGCGGTGTCATCGGCGCGCCGAGCGGTGGCGCTGTCACCTGGCAACCAGTCATATCGTCGGCTGCTCGTCGATGCTCTTGCCAACGCAGGCAATCTTGCAGAAGCCGATCAGGTAGCGACGGACGCACTGTCCAACGACCCGCATGACGGGGCGTTGCTCGCCCAGCGTGGGTACATTCGCCAGCGATCTGGGCAATTTGCCCAAGCTGCCGATGACTTCGCGGACGCTCAGGCTGCCGGTCTTGCGACCGACGCCGAGCGCAGGAATGTCGCCCTGGCGCTCGCCGATGCGTCGCTTTCGGCGAAGCAACCCCAGCGCGCCGTCGATGCTCTGCAGCCCTACATCAGCGATAAGACATACGCGATTGCCTCGCGGCGGGCGTTCGCTCTGTTGGCGCTCGGCGAGAAGGAAGCAGCGCTTTCGGCGTTCGGCTCCGCGGCAGAACTCGCCATTACAGCGCAAGAACGGGCGACAATGGTCAAGGCCGAGATCAACCTGCTCGCCGACCTTGGGCGAACTGCGGATGCAAAGGCGCTGTTCGAAAGGGCGAAGGCAAGTGGTGATCTGGATGCCGCATCTGATCTGGACATCGCGTATCTCGCTGTCCGTCTCGGCGATGATACGATGGCGACCGCGCGATTTCGCCAGGCGAAGGCCAGCGGCAACCTGACCGGGCGCGCGATGCTGGACGCGGGCTATGCAGCCAAGCGTTCCGTCGACAATTCGGAGGCCATTGCCGACTTCAAAGCCGCAATCGATGCGAATGCCGAAGACAGGTTGCCGCTGAGCCGGCAGTCTTTGTTCGAGACACGCCGTGAAGTGGCGGAACTGGAACGCACCTGGGGCGCGTTCGCCAGCCTGACGTATGGCGCGGTTGGCGTGATGCCCAGTTCTTCCCTGACCCCTCCGCCAGTCGGTCGCATCCTTCAGGCGGGCAGCGAATTCTATTGGCGCCCGCCGGTGATCGGATATCGGGACGGCAGAATTTTTGAAGTTTTCGTCCGGGCATTCGAGACATGGTCGGACGCCACCGGAGCGCCTACCGGCGCGCCGACGTTGCAGGGTGCCGCAGGAATGCGGGTCAAGCCGTTCTCCGCCTTCAACCTTGTCCTCGAAGGAGCTCGGGTGTTCCCGATCGGCACCAACGCGCGTCAGGACTGGCTGGCGCGCGTGGCGTTCTCCGATGGTGACGGCACCGATCTGCGCTACGACGCCACAAACTGGACCATGTGGCAGATCTACGCCGAATACGATCGATACTTTCAAACGGTCGAGAACGTCGTCGCGTACGAGGCCCGGCTGGGCCGCAGCTTTCGCATCGACCCAATCAGCGACCGGCTGGTAGCAACGCCGTTCCTTGCGTTTGGCGGCAGCTACGACAGTCTGTTCGCCACGCCAAGCGCAGTCGGAGCAGGACCCGGCATAAGTATCCGTTGGTGGTTTCGCGAGGACAAGTACACCGCGCCGATGTCCTTTATCGATCTGAACGTTCAATATCGCTTCAAGCTTGCCGGCGACGACCGGGCGCGAGGCGTCTTCGTGGGACTGACGCTGGCCTTCTAATCTGACGACCCGGACAAGCGCGACCGACCACTCATCCGGGCGCCGCCAAACCTAACCGCTGATCAACCGCTCCGCGATCTGCACCGCGTTCAGTGCAGCGCCCTTCAGCAGCTGATCGCCGGCGACGAACATCGCCAGCGAACACCCCGAGGGATCGCTGACATCGCGGCGGATCCGGCCAACCAGCACATCGTTCTGGCCAGAAGCTTCAATCGGCATCGGGAAGTGGTTATCGGCCACGTCGTCCACGATGCGGACGCCAGGCGCGTCGGCGAGCACCGCACGGGCTTGTTCCGGGGTGATCGCGCGCTCGAACTCGACTGCAAGCGCGATGGAGTGGGCACGCAGCACCGGCACACGCACGCAGGTGATGCCGATTCTGAGGTCCGGAACGTCCATGATCTTGCGCAGTTCGCGCATGACCTTTGTCTCTTCCTCGTTGTAGCCGGTCGCGGGATCCACCCGCGTATCGTGGCTGAACAGATTGAAGGCATAGGGGTGCGCCAGCACACGATGCTGGTAGGCGGCGCCCTGCAGATAAGCGGCTGTAGAGGCCCGCAGTTCCTCCATCGCCGCCGCGCCGGCGCCCGAGGCCGCCTGATACGTGGCGGCCACGACGCGGCGGATCGGGACGTGCCGGTGCAGCGGCCAGAGCGGCACCGCGGCGACGATCGCAACGCAGTTGGGGTTGGCGATAACTCCGATGTGCCGGGCAATCGCGTCAGGGTTCACTTCCGGCACCACCAGCGGCACTGCCGGTTCCATGCGAAACGCCGAGGAGTTGTCCACCACCACCGAGCCCTGCCGCACCGCAATCGGCGCGAACCGCCGCGACACCGCACTGCCGGCCGAGAACAGCGCGATGTCGATCCCCGGGAAGCTGTCCTCGTTCAGTTGCTCGACCGGGATACCCTCGCCGCGGAACAGCAACTTGCGGCCGGCCGAGCGACCGGAGGCAAACAGGCGCAATCGTTCCAGTGGGAAGGCACGCGTCTCCAGACAGGCGATCAACTCGGCGCCAACCGCGCCGGTGGCACCGACAATTCCGATGGTGGGCTGCTGCAGGCTCATTGAACTCGCTCCGTTGGTTGGGCCGGCGGAGACGAGTGCCTGAAAACAAAGGCCCCGTCCGGTGCCGGCGGGGCCTTGGGTGGTGCTATGTCGCTGCAGTCAACACGCGCACGCCCAGGATGCCCGACCGGGCTTCCAGTTCTTTACCGTGCACTTGTTTACGCGGCAGGACATTCAGCCCTTTTACCCGATTGCCTCACGCTGCGCCAGCGTCTTCTGGTATCAGGCGCGGGATGTGGCTGTTGCAGTTGGTGTCCCAGGCCTCGACGCGCATCAGGATCACGCGCTCCGGGCGCGCCGGGTATTCGGGATCGCGCACCTGCTCCAATAGCGTGGGATCATCGTCCACCACCTTTCCCCGGCCCCAGACCTTCAGCCTGGTCCGTTCCGCGTAGTCCATCAGCAGCAGGAGCATGCGGTCGTTCTCGGCAAGATTGCCGACGGTGATGTACTGGCGGTTGCCGCTATAATCGGCAAAGGCGAGTTCGTCGGGTGCCAATACCTTGATGAAGCCGGGTGGACCTCCCCGATGCTGCACATGTGGCCAGCCGTCCAGGCTCGCGGTCCCGATGATCACACTGTTGGCGCCGCGCAGCCGCTGCTGCATCTCATCGGAAAGCGTTGCCCGGTCGGGTTCACGCGCCGCAAGCTGCTGCGTCCTCTCGCGCGAGCCATACCGCGCCTGCGCGGCGCGAACCGAGGGGCTGAAGGCAAGCGTGGTGAACGCGCGGGGCATGCGGGACCCCCTTTCCTGTGAGCGTCTGCGGCTAGATAGGCTTGCGGTCCGCCAGGTGGTAACGATGTTTCCTCACACGATCGGTGAATTCAGTTCATAGCGTCGGCCGCCCTTGGCTGCGCTGCACACCTGGCGGCCCGGGCATCGCACTCTCGCGCCGCCTGCTGGCGCAGCCCGAACTCGAGGAAGGACCACTGGCGCTCTGTGCCGCATGCGGTACAGGCTGATCGTGGTACATCGTCTATCCTGACGACATTGGACGATCTCCGCGTCTGCTGACTCGCGCGACTGGCTGCCGGAGCAGGCACGGTCGCCAACATCGATGGAAGGCAAACATGCCACGCGTCAGATTGCGTGACCTCGGCATCATCACCGGGACATTGCCGCCCGGAGCGTGGAACGCAATCACCGATGTGCCGGGCGTGCGTGTGGGGTACTCTACACTGATCCGCGACGAGCCGCATGTGGTGCGCACCGGGGTCACTGCAATCTGGCCACGCGGACCGGAACTGTGGAGCGATGCAGTGTTCGCCGGCATTCACTCGTTCAACGGCAACGGCGAGATGACCGGGTGGGCGTGGATCGCCGAACAAGGACTGCTCGGCTCACCGATCTGCATCACCAATACGCATTCGGTTGGCGTGGTACGAGATGCGATTTGCGCACTGGCGGTTCGCGACAAGGTAGCGATGCCGTGGTTGCTGCCGGTGGTAGCCGAGACCTATGACGGTTGGCTCAGCGACGCCGCCAGCTTTCCGGTGACCGCAGACCACGCGTTGGCGGCTCTGGACGTGGCCGCGTCCGGGCCGATTGCGGAGGGTAATGTCGGCGGTGGCACCGGCATGATCTGCCACGAGTTCAAGGGGGGCACGGGAACCGCATCGCGCATCGTGGCGACCGCTGGCGAGTCCTTCACTGTCGGTGCGCTGGTTCAGGCGAACTACGGTGCCCGCGAATTGCTCCGCGTCGACGGTGTCCCTGTTGGCAGAGAGATTGGCGCCGAGGTCGTGCCGTCACATCGCGATGTGCCGCGCGATGCCGGCTCCATCATCGTCATTCTGGCGACCGACGCGCCGCTGCTGCCAATTCAGTGCCAACGCCTGGCGCGACGCGCAACGACAGGACTGGCCTGGGTCGGCGGAGTCGGCTTCAACGGCAGCGGCGACATATTCCTTGCCTTCGCCACCGGCAATCATGTGCGGCAAGGCGACGCGATCAGCACGCTGCGCATGCTGTCGCCCGACCTCATCAATCCGCTGTTCCAGGCGGCCGCCGAAGCGACGGAGGAAGCAATCCTTAATGCGCTTACGGCAGCCGAGACGATGACAGGATATGCCGGCCACACTGCGCATGCATTGCCCCTGGATTGCCTGGTCGCGGCGATGCGCCGGTATCGGCCCTGACGCTTCGGCGCCAGCCGAAGCAAACGAGGCGGATTTGTCCGCCACTGTTTCCCACTTTCCGCCTGCCACCAGTCAGTGGAGGTGCATGTGCGGAAGGTCAGTTGGCCAATCGTCGGTGCCACAAGTTCCGGCTTCGCCCTCGTTCAACTTGACGTATCAATCGTCAATGTCCCGCTGGCACGTAGCAGCGAATCGATCGGCAGTGGCAGTGGCGTGGACGGGCTGCAATGGATCATCGACTCGTATGCGATTGTCTTCGCGTCGTTATGGATTGCGGCCGGAGCATTCGGAGACCCGATAGGTGCGCGGCGCGCCTATGTTGCTGGCTCTCTTGCTCGCCATTCCCTCGGTCGCTGCGGCTTGGCGCCAGGACCCGGGGAACACACATTTAGCCGCCCAGGCCCGAACCTGACTACTGGCCCATCGACGATCCAAAGATCATCGAAAACAGACTTCAGAGTGTTCGACGGCGGATGGGGTCCGGTCACGCGAGCGATTCGACAAAGCCTTGGCGCCAAGACGCATGTGCCGGCCGCCAGCCCAGTCGGTTTGCGGCTTTCGCGTTGGAGCCGGCGCGCATTTCGGTCATCATGGTGGTGATCACCTCGCCGGCCAACAGTCGCGCCAACCATTTCGGCACCCGCCCCGGCGACTGTGCACCCAGATACGAGGCCAATGCCGGCAGCCATTCGCGCACCGGCGCCGGTTCGTCATCAACGATGTTGAACAGCCCCGACGCGGAATGCCCCACAGCAACGGCGGTGGCGGCTGCAGCATCATTCACGTGCAGAAAAGACCACCAGCCGTCAGCAGTACCAATCAGCGGCATGCGGCGGCGGCTCACCTGGTTGCGTACCCAGTTGTCCAGCATCCCGATACCCGGGCCGTACAACGCGCCATACCGCAGTACAACACCAGCAATGTCTTGTGCCTGCGCGACGGTGCTTTCAAGCCGCATAATGGCACTCAGTGTCTGCCGCTGACGCCGTGGCGGGTTGGGATCAAGCGGGTCATCTTCCGACTTGATCGGTCCTCCCGTGCGGGCATACGGCCAACCGCAGTAGCTCTGTACGACGATTCGGCTCACGCCTGACTCGTGGGCAGCCGCAAGCAGGATATCAAGCCCCTCGGTGCGCAGGCGATTGCTCTGTGCAAACACGCTATCGAAGTTGCGGAGATCAGTTGCGCCGGCAAGCGAGGTCATCTCGTGCACGATGACGTTGGGCTTGGCGCCTAGTACAGCGAACCGCATCGCCGCGGGATCCAGGCCATCCGCTACAACCGCCTCGCTGCCGCTGCGACGAATAAAGTCGGCCTTGGCGGGCGTTCTGGTGTGACCCGTGACATGATGGCCGCCTGCGATGAGCAGCGGCAGAAGGCGGCGTCCAATGGCGCCGCTGGCTCCGGCGACGAAGACTCGCATGCCCACTACCTCGGCAGCAATTGATGCGAATCAAGGGCCGCGATGATCGGACACCCTACCCCTCTCCGGGCGTTTTCCTCGCCTCGGGAACGGTGAACCACACCCAGATCAGATTGATCAGCAGCAACGTTGCGGTCACAACGAAGACAAAGCGGATGCCCACCGTCGCCGCGACGACACCTCCAGTCAGTGGCCCTAACGTATTGCCGATGAAATAGGCTGACGATACCAGTCCATAGACGAACCCGCGGCTTGATGCGGTGGTCAGGCGCCCGATCAGTGAGTTCGCCGCTGGCAGTATGCCGCCGACGAACAGGCCCAGTCCGAAACGTTCGATGACGAAGGCCGGATAGCCGAGTGGCAGTGCCTGTGGTGCGGTGAACAGCGCCGCGCCAAGCAGGCTGATCAGCAAGACCGTGCGATAGCCAATCACATCGCTCTTGCGGCCCAGGAATGGCACCGCGAGAATGCCGGCGATGCCGGTGACTGAGAACGCAAGCCCACCCAACGTGGCGAGATCGGGCCGTTGGCCGAGCATTTCCTGCACGAACAGCGTCACCACCGGCTGCACGGCCTGGGTAGCGAATTGCGCCATCAGCATGACGAAGATCAGGGGCACCAGCCCCGTCGTACGGGTCAGCATCGAAATGCCAGACAGCAACGAATTCCGCTGGCGCCCTCGTGTCGGGGGCGTGAATCGCTCTGGCACAAACCACCATGTGCCGAGAAATGCGACCAGCGAGATCGCGCCGGCGAAGAAAAATGGCACACGATAACTGCCCGCAAGATCCGCGACACCGCCGCCGATGATCGGGCCGATCAGAGAGCCCACCAGTTGCCCGGTGCCCAGCCACCCAAGCGAGTAGCCCAGGCGCTGTTCCGGCACCTGGGTAGAGACCAGCACCGTAGCAGCCGAATTGAAGCCGGCGAGTGCCCCCATGCCGGCCCGCAAAGCCAGCATGTGCCAGGGATTGCCGGCGATCCCCATCAGCAAGGTGAAGATCGAGATCCCGAGGGTGGAGCGCAGCACCATCAGCTTGCGCCCATAGCGATCGGCGAGGCCGCCCCAAACCGGCGCAGTGAAGATCGCGATGAACGAAGTGACCGACGCCAGCACACCGGCCCAGATATCAACTGCTTCCGTAGATAGGACGCCAAGTTCCGGCAGAAACAACGGCATGATTGGGCTGAGGATGCTGAACGCGATGCTCATCACGAACTGGACCCCGACCATCGTCCACAGCGTACGCTGCCAGTGCTGCGCCTCTGGAGGCGTCGCATTCATTCCGTTTGCTGCCTTCGCTCGGGGAACGGCAGAATTCGAGGAATGCGCCGGCCTGTAAAGGTCATAGCCGCCTCTTTGCCCCTTGGCCTCCGCGCGCTATCTCTATTCGCTGATTGGCGAGGTCAGCGAATGGCAGAGGACAAGGAGCAGCAGCCCGAGAGCCTGCTCCCCTACGACGAGTGGGTGGAGGAGGCGATGCGCCAGGTGGTCGCACGCGCGATCACCCATGTCGCTGCGAACGGGCTGCCGGGGGAGCATCATTTCTATGTGACGTTCCGCACCGATTATCCCGGCGTCGTCATGCCGCCGCGGCTGCGCACACGCTATCCGCAGGAAATGACGATTGTCCTACAGCACCAGTTCTGGGACCTGAAGATGGACGACGAGGCTGGGCTGATCAGCGTCGGCCTGTCGTTCGGCGGCGTGCCGGCGTCGCTGGTGATTCCGCTTGGGGCGGTCACCGGATTTGCCGATCCTTACGTGCGGTACGGTCTGCGCTTCCGCCCGGTGCCAGCGGCCCAAGAAGCAGAACAACCTGAACCGGAGGCCGAAACTGCGCCCGCGCCAGAAAAGTCAGAAGAGACTCCGCAAGTGGTGAGCCTCGACGCATTCCGTCGCCGGCCGCCGACGAAGAGCTGACAGCGAGCATCCAATGAACGCTCCCCTCACCCGCCCGTCCGGATTTGTCTATTCGCCGATGTTTCCGCTCGGACCTGATCGCACGACCTGGAAGCGGCTGGCGATCGACGGGGTGCGGACCGCGACATGCGACGGCCAGACCGTGCTGCGCATTGCGCCCGACGCATTGAGCGAGCTGGCGTTCCAGGCATTTCGCGACGTGTCGCACCTGTTGCGGCCCGGGCACCTGGCACAGCTCCGCGCCATCCTCGATGACCCGGAGGCCAGCAGCAACGACCGGTTCGTCGCCGTCGACCTCCTGAAGAATGCCAATATCGCCGCGGGCGGGGTGCTGCCGATGTGCCAGGACACCGGCACGGCGCTGGTGTTCGGCAAGAAGGGGCAGCGCGTCTGGGTGGACGGCAACGAGGAAGAGGCGCTGAGCTGGGGCGTGCATCGCACATACACGGAAAGCCATCTGCGTTATTCGCAGATGGCGCCGTTGTCTATGTTCGAGGAGGTGAATACCGGTAACAACCTCCCGGTACAGTTCGACATCATGGCAGCACCCGGCGAGGCGCATGCCGACGAACTTCACCTGATGTTCGTTGCCAAGGGCGGAGGCAGCGCCAACAAGTCGTTCCTGTTTCAGGAAACGCGGGCAATCCTGTCGCCGGAGCGCTTACTGAAATACCTTGACGGCAAGATGCGGTCGCTGGGGACTTCGGCCTGTCCACCATATCACCTGGCCATCGTGATCGGCGGCACCAGCGCGGAACTCACGCTGAAGACGGTGAAGTTGGCTTCGACACGTTGGCTGGACACGCTGCCCACTACTGGCAGCAAGGCGGGCCATGCGATCCGCGATGTGGAGATGGAGCAGCAGGTGCTGGAGCTGTCGCGCAAGCTCGGCATCGGCGCGCAGTTCGGTGGTAAATACTTCTGTCACGACGTGCGCGTGATCCGGCTGCCGCGGCACGGCGCATCGCTGCCGGTCGGCATCGGGGTCTCGTGCAGCGCCGATCGACAGATCCTGGCGAAGATCACCCCGGACGGCGTGTTCCTGGAGCAACTGGAGGCGGATCCGGCGAAGTATTTGCCGGAAACCACCGACGATAGCCTGGGCGGCGATGCAGTTGCCGTCGATCTGAACCGACCGATGACGGATATTAGACGACAGCTCTCGCAATACCCAGTGAAGACACGGCTCATGCTTAGCGGCACGATGGTGGTGGCGCGTGATATCGCACACGCCAAACTGCAGGAGCGGCTGGACAGCGGCGAGGGCCTGCCTGATTACATCAAAGACCATCCGGTTTACTACGCCGGCCCTGCCAAGACGCCGACCGGGTATGCCACCGGCAGCTTCGGGCCGACCACCGCGGGGCGAATGGACAGCTATGTTGCCGCGTTCCAGGCGGCAGGCGGTTCACTGGTGATGTTGGCCAAAGGCAACCGGTCCAAGGCGGTACGCGATGCGTGCAGGGCGAATGGCGGATTCTATCTTGGAAGCGTGGGCGGCCCCGCGGCGCGGCTTGCGCAGGACTGCATTCGCAAGGTCGAGGAGCTGGAATACCCCGAACTTGGCATGGAAGCAGTGTGGCGCATCGAGGTGCAAGACTTCCCCGCGTTTATCGTGATCGACGACAAGGGCAACGATTTTTATGAGGGCCTCGAGTAATGCGATTTACCGTAGATCGCATCGACCACATCGTGCTGAACGTAAAGGACGTCGAGATCACCGTCGCTTGGTATCTGCGCGTGCTCGGCATGGAACGTGAGGACTTCGGCCCGGAGAACCGTACCGCGCTGAAATTCGGCGGCCAAAAGATCAATGTGCGGCCAGCGGACGCCGACCCTGGGCGATGGGTCACTAGCGTAAATACCGGGGCGGGCGCCGGCGATCTCTGCTTCATCACCGCCGTCCCGCCAGACGAGGTGATCGCGCATCTGCACGATTGCGGTGTGCCGATCCTCACCGGGCCGGTGCAGCGCGCCGGCGCTCTGGGACCGATCCGCTCGGTCTACTGTCGCGATCCGGACGGCAATCTGGTCGAGATCGCATCCTACCTGTCAGGCTGATGAACACCGACCTTCGACTGCGCGTTGGGCTCGCGGCGTTCGCCTGCTTCCTGGCATCGATCCCGCTGGCAAACTGGATGGTGCTGCATGTCGGCACAGTCTGCGTGCCGCAAGGGCCATGCCTGGTGCCGGTCGCGCCCGGCTTGCTCGCCCCATCCGGCGTATTGACCGTGGGGGCGGCACTGGTGCTGCGTGACGTGGTGCAGCGATGCCTGGGTCTCGCCAGTGGACTGGCAGCTGTTGCCGCCGGCACGCTGCTGTCGATGCTGGTCGCACCGGGTCCGCTGGTGCTGGCATCGGGCACGGCGTTCGCGCTGAGCGAATTCGCCGACTTTGCCGTGTATACACCGCTGCAGCGACGGCGCCTGACCACAGCGGTTGCGGCGTCTTCGGTCGTGGGCCTGGTGGTGGATTCGATCGTATTCCTGGTCCTTGCGTTCGGCAGCCTGGAATTCACCGGCGGCCAGATTGTCGGCAAGCTCTGGGCGGTGGTGATCGCCATCCCTCTGACCCGCTGGTTACGCCGGATCGCGCCGACGCCCGCTTGATGCGGTTGGCCGAGTTCGACTTCGACCTGCCGCCGGACCGCATTGCGCAGCATCCGACCCGACCACGCGATGCGGCGCGTCTGCTGCATGTTTCGAAGAGGGAGCTCGCGGACAACGTGGTGCGCGACCTGCCCGACCTGCTGCAGCGCGGCGACTTACTGGTGGTCAACGATACCCGTGTCATCCCAGCACAGCTAACCGCACGACGTGGTAATGCACGCATCGGCATCACGCTGGATCAGCCGCGCGCGGATGGTGCGTGGCATGCGCTGGCGCGCAATTCGCGGCGACTGCACGTGGGCGATGAGCTGCGATTCGACGGCAGCGACGCATTGCGGGCGACAGTCGTGCGACGCGACGCGGATGGCAGTGTCATGCTGGCGTTCAACCGACAGGATGCCGAGTTCGCCGAAGCACTGCGGCAGGTTGGGGCATTGGCGTTGCCGCCGTATATCGAGCGGCCATCCGGACCATCGGGACAGGACAGCAGTGACTATCAGACGATCTTTGCTGCGCGCGACGGTGCGGTCGCGGCGCCAACCGCGGGGCTGCACTTTACACCGTCTCTGCTCGAGAGACTGGAGCTGCGCGGCGTGCAGCGCGTCACTGTCACGCTGCATGTTGGGGCGGGCACATTTCTGCCGGTGCGCAGCGACGATGTGACGCAGCATCGAATGCACGCCGAACGTGGGGAAGTTACCCAGGCGACGGCGGCAATGATCAATGCTGCGCGGCGGGTTGTGGCGGTCGGCACCACAAGCCTGCGGCTAATCGAGACAGCGGCGGATGAGGATGGGTGCATACGGCCGTTCGCTGATGAGACGTCGCTGTTCATCGTGCCAGGTTACCGGTTTCGTATTGTCGATATGTTGTTGACCAACTTTCATTTACCGCGTTCGACATTGTTCATGTTGGTCTGCGCGTTCGCCGGCACGGAGCGCATGCGCGCAGCCTATGCGCATGCAATCGAACGGGGTTACCGGTTCTATTCGTATGGTGACGCGTGTCTGCTGGAGCGTGCGGCGTGACCGCTTTCGCCTACCGCATCGATGCGACCAACGGTGCCGCTCGGACTGGCGTGCTACGAACGGCACATGGCGAGGTGCCGACGCCGGCCTTCATGCCGGTGGGTACCGCCGGCACGGTCAAAGCCATGACGGCAGATGCGCTGCGGGCAACAGGCACAAGCATCGTGCTGGGGAACACCTACCACCTGATGCTGCGCCCGGGAGCCGAGCGCGTCGCAGGACTTGGCGGACTGCACCGCTTCATGGACTGGCCAGGCCCGATCCTTGCTGATTCAGGCGGCTTCCAGGTGATGTCGCTGGCCAAGCTGCGCAAGCTTGATGCGGATGGCGTGACGTTCCAGTCACACCTGGATGGATCGACACATCGGTTGACCCCCGAACGAGCGGTTGAGATCCAGCACCTGCTGGACGCCACCATCACCATGGTCCTGGACGAATGCACCTCCTTTCCCGCGACGCCGCAGCAAGCGGAGACGTCCATGCATTTGTCCATGCGCTGGGCACAACGGTCGCTCGCCGCGTTCCGGACGCGGGCAGGCTACGGGCTGTTCGGCATCGTGCAGGGAAGCGTGTTTCCGGAACTGCGCGAGGAATCGGCACGTGCACTGGTGCGCATCGGCTTCGATGGATACGCAGTGGGTGGGCTGGCGATCGGCGAGGGCCAGACCACGACATTCGCGGTGCTCGATGCCACGGTGCCGCATCTACCACAGGACAAGCCGCGTTACCTGATGGGGGTCGGTACACCCGACGATATCATCGGCGCGGTGCAGCGTGGCATCGACATGTTCGACTGCGTGATCCCAACGCGTGGCGGTCGAACGGCGCGTGCCTACACGTCGCGCGGTGTGTTCAATCTGCGCAACGCGCGGTTTGCCGACGACCGTGCTCCACTGGATGCGTCGTGCCGATGTCCGGCCTGTGTCCGGCACAGCCGTGCTTACCTGCATCATCTATTCAAGGCAGAGGAAATGCTCGGGCCGATGCTGCTGACCTGGCACAACGTCCAGTATTATCAGGAATTGATGCGCGGGCTGCGGGTGGCGATAGGAGAGCGACGGCTGGAAGCCTACGCCGCTGCGACGCGCGCCGGATGGCTGGGGGATGCTGATGAGTGATGCAAATTATCCCGGTCTGACGCAGCTCGGTCATCACGTCGCGCAGCCGCTCAGTCCCGATGCGGCAAAGCTCGAACGGGTGGCCAATCCATCGCGCGACAAGAATTTCGTCGTGCGCTTCACCTGCCCGGAGTTCACTTCGCTCTGTCCGATCACCGGCCAGCCGGACTTTGCTCATATCGTCATCGACTACATCCCGCGTGACTGGATCGTCGAGAGCAAGTCGCTGAAGCTCTATCTCACCTCGTTCCGCAACCACGGCGCATTCCACGAGGCGTGCACCATGGCGATCGCCGAGCGGCTGCTCGCGCTGCTCGATCCGATTTGGTTACGCATTGGCGGTTACTGGTATCCGCGCGGTGGCATGCCGATTGATGTGTTCTGGCAGAGCTGCGCACCGCCACAGGACGCATGGATTCCGACGCAGGACATCGCGCCGTACAGAGGACGCGGTTAGTCCAGCCGATTTCAGTCTTTCACTCCAGATGCGATCACCGCGGCGATCGGCACTGCCAGATGTCCAGCATTGCGATAACGCTCGGCGTTCTCAGCGATATCAGCGGTGATCGCACGCAGCGCATCGGGATGCTGAGCCTCAAGCATCGCCGCCATGCGTGCGGTACCGGCCCGCAGCGCCGTCACCAGCGACTTTGCATCAAGATGTGACCATGTAGCGCGCACCAGTGAGGTGGTGCAGTTACTGATGCCCGCCGCGCGCAGGGCCTCGATGCATTGTCCCGAGGTGCCGAAGCCGCCACCGGGTGGTGGCGTGCGGGCCACCGCTCGATCGCCATGGCGCGCGACGGCGTCCAAGACGAGCTTCCAGGCGATGTTGTCGATCGGCTCAGCCCAGAAGCTGAACGCGACGCGGCCGCCCGGACGAAGCACGCGATGTGCCTCGCGCAATGCGAACAGTGGACGCGGTACATGGTGGACACCGAAGTTTGCCACTACCGCATCGAATGTCGCATCCCCGTAAGGCAAACTCTCGGCATCGCCTGCATCGAACGTCGCCGCCGGTTCGCGAGATCTGGCGACGGCAAGCATGGCGGAGGAAAAATCCAGGCCGTGCACAATCGCGCCGTGCGCGACAGCGGCGGAAGCGACAAATCCCGGACCGCAGGC
>JBKPSV010000341.1:0-25068 GCA_046735215.1 Pseudomonadota bacterium
ACGACTTCGTTCAAGCCTCGCCGGCGTGCCCAGTCGATCAGCCGCTGCATTAGTTGTCGTGCAACGCCTTTGCCCTTCATGTCAGTTTGCACGATGACAGCGAACTCGCCCTCGCGCTCGTTCTCGCACACCAGCCTGGCCACACCAACTGTCTCGCCGGTCGCCTCGCGCACTGCAACGAAGGCCATCTCGCGATCGTAGTCGATCTGCGTCAACCGAGCGATCTGTTCGGCCGACAGCTCCCGCATGGCCGTAAAGAAGCGGTAACGGATGTCCTGCGGCGAAAGTCGACTGAAGAATGCGGCATGCTGATCGGCGTCTTCCGGTCGAATAGGGCGATACAGCAATTGGTCGCCATCAGGCGCCGTCCAATTCTCCATCAGTTCGACAGGGTAGGGTGTGATCGCCAGACCACCACCGGTGTCACCTGGCGCGCGCAGTCGCAGCCATGCATCCGCGGCCACGACACCGTCGACATCCACGATCAGCGGGTTGAGATCTAGCTCGGCGATTTCCGGGAAGTCGATGATAAGCTGACTGACGCGCACCAAGGACTTCGCCACAGCGGGCTCGTCGGCTGCGGGATTATCGCGGAACCGTCCAAGCGTCGCCGCCGCCCGTGTCCGCCCGATCAGAGCATGCGCCAACGCGAGGTTGAGCGGCGGCAGATCGGCAGCGATATCGCAGTGTATGTCGGCCGCCGTACCGCCTTGGCCGATGCCGATGATCGGCCCGAATGTCGCATCGTCGTCCACGCGAATACGAAGTTCGCGCCAGCGCACCGCCTGACGCTGCACCAGCAGCGGCAGCGCATCGCCCCCGGACTGCGCAACGATCCGGATTGCTGCCTCAGTTACCTCCGATACGTCGTGCAGTTCCAACGCCAGGCCACCCGACGCACGTTGGCGCGGCGGCACGCTCTGACGCAGCTTGACCACCGCGGGGAAGCCCAACAGCCGAGATGCTTCTGCCGCGTCTTCGGGCGATGCTACGGCACGCGTCGGCACGACCGGAATGCCGTAGGCACGCAGCACAGCGAGCGCCTCGTCCTGTGTCGTCGCCAGTCGGCCGGCACGCCGGACCGAGGCGAGCACGTTGTGCACTGCTTCTCGGTGTGGCCTCACCGCCAGCACTGCACTGTCGGGCAGTTCGCGGGCGGCGGCACGATTGCGCCGATCAAGCACCAGATGCAGGAAGCCCCGCACGGCCTGTTCAGGTGCCGCGAACACGGCCATGCCCGCTTCTGCCAGGCAGCGCCGATTTGCGACACCGACCGTCTCGCCCATGGCGCAAACCAACAGCGGCACCTTCATCGCTGCACGGCTCGCGGCAAGCGAGGCCATCGTAACGCTGTCGCCTTTGCCGGTAGGAGCGTGCACCACAAGGACGCCACCGACGCCGGGCGTAGCTGCGGCAGCTTCGGCCACTCCGGCTAGCCGGTGCGATTCGTGGGGCTCGACGACCACAATCTCACCTGCCAACTGGAGACCGTCGCGCAATGCCGCATCAGCGGCGAGACGGCCGGGACTGCGTGCGTTCGTCACGATACTGATCGTCTCGCTGCGTACCGGCCGGGCGCGCGCCAAAACTTCTGCGGCAGTCAGCAGGTCTTCTAGACTTCTGACATACAGCACCCCGGCGCGTCGCAAGGCCGCCTCGAAGGCACGCTCCGCGGCGCCCGAGGGGTCAGCGAGCACGCCGCCCGGCCGGATCGCGACCACGGGCCGCAACCTCGCGGCCGCGCGCGCCGCGGAGAGGAACTCGCGACGGTTTCTAAGGTAGCGGATATCGAGCAGGATAGCTCCCGTTCCGGGATCGCGCGACAGCCAGTCCAGCACAGTACCGAAACCCAGATCGGCACGCCCCCCAATCCCCACGATGTGACTGAAGCCGACACCATTTGGACCGGCCCAGTCCAGCACGGAGCGACAGAGCGAAGCCGACTGGGATACCAGCCCGATGCGACCGGCCGGCGGCACGATGTGGGCGCGCGACGCATTCAGACCGATTGCGGGGACGCAGATGCCGAACGAACCAGGTCCGAGCACGCGCACGCCAGTCCCCCGTGCTGATTCGAGCACGCCTTCAGCATCGCAGACGGCCACCGCTGCAAACGTGCCTTTGGCAGCCAGTGCCTGTAGCAACGGCGCGGTTGGCTGCACCGCCAGGATGGCAAGATCAGGTGCGGTTGCCAGACTGCCCACATCTCCCGGTGCGCCCAGGGTCGCCACATCGCCCTTGAAGCCACCAGCCTTGAGATTCGCGAGGACCTGGCTGCCTACGCCAGATCCAGCACCAACCAAGGCTAGGGAATCTGGCCGAAACAGACGCGCAGGACTGAACCGACCAGCGGGCTTGTCTCTCAGCAGCTGCATGGCCGCACTATAGCCTCCTGCAGTGTTAGCCGCCTGCTAACGCCCGCGGGGGATGCGCTTCAGCGATCGGCCTCCGTCAACCCAACACTCAAAACGTGGATCCCGATCAGCGGACACACTGGATCAACGAAACAGCCCCAGGTGCCCCAGGTCATTCCACGTCGCAAGAATGAATAGCCCGGCCAGCAAGGCCAACCCGGCGCGGAAGCCATACTCCTGCGCGCGCGGCGGGATCGGCCGGCCGCGTATCGCCTCAGCCAGATAGAACAGCAGATGCCCCCCATCCAGGACCGGAATCGGAAACAGGTTGATCAGTCCGAGATTCACTGACAACACCGCTATGAACGATATCAGGCTGGCCACCCCGAGCTGTGCCACCTGACCGGACAGCTGCGCGATCCGCAGCGGGCCGCCTAGATCGCCCGTCCCCCGCTGCCCGCTGATCATCTGCCACAGGCCCACGATGGTCTCAGAGGTTACCTGCCAGGTCTGCGTCACGCCGCCAATCAGCGACGCCGCCACGCCAAGGCGCTTGTACTCGACTTCGCCACCGCGAATTCCCAGCATGCCGACCTTGCGACCACCCGCTTCATGTGAGTCGGTCAGCACCGACAGGGTTTTCTCCGCCTGGCCACGCTGAATCGTTACCGGCAAGGTCTCGTTGGGGCGCGCAGTGATGATCCTTTGGATGTCCTCAAAGGTGTTGGTCGGTGTGCCCGCGATCGAGACGATCCGATCGTGCACCTGAATACCGCCGCGCGCTGCAGCGCTGTTCGCAACGACATCGCCAGCAACGGGCAGGATCACCGGGCGCCCGACGGTCGCAAAGAGCAGCGCGAACAAAGCCGCGGCCAGGACGAAGTTGGCGATCGGGCCCGCCGCGACGACCAACGCCCGAGAACCGACCGACTTCTCGTGGAACATCCGTCCCGCCATCCGGCGGTCTTCTTCGGGAAGCGGCGTGTCCGGGCGCTCCTGCCCGTGCAGCTTGACGTAGCCCCCCAGGGGCAGCCAGGCCAGCTTCCAAACCGTGCCGACGCGGTCGCGCCAGGTTGCTATCGCCGGACCGAAGCCGATGGAAAACACCTCGACATGCACGTGGCGCCAGCGCGCGGCCAAGTAGTGACCAAGTTCATGGAAGAAAACCAGCACGCCCAGGACAATGATGAAGGCGAGGGCGCTCTGGATGAAGTCAGGCATAGCGTACAGCACTTTCGGTTGGTTCGGTGGTCAGGCGGCCCGTGCGGACGTCAGCCGTTGCGCGGTGTGACGTGCTGCCGCGTCCAACGCGACCACCTCGTCAAGCGTATCCGCAGCCCGGCTGCCCATTGTGTCCATTACATCGGCAACTGTGCCGGCAATGTCCAGGAAACCTATCCTACGTTGCATAAAAGATTCAACTGCGATCTCATTCGCCGCGTTGAGAATCGCGGGTGCCCCACCTCCGGCGCGGAGCGCCTCGCGCGCGAGACGCAACGCAGGGAACCGCACGGTGTCGGGCGCCATGAAGTCGAGCCGTGCGATACTCGCCAGATCCAGGCGTCGCGACGGGGTCGCCATCCGCTCCGGCCACGCAAGCGTATGCGCGATCGGAATGCGCATATCGGGTGAGCCGAGTTGGGCCAACACGCTGCCATCACGATAGCACACCATGCCATGGATCACCGACTGCGGATGCACCAGCACCTCGATCTGCGGCTCGGCCAGCGTAAACAGCCTCGCTGCCTCAATCAGCTCCAGGCCTTTGTTCATTAGCGTTGCGGAGTCGATGCTGATCTTGGCGCCCATAGACCAGACTGGATGCTTCCGGGCCACATCGGGGGTGGCACGGGCCATCTCGTCCAGAGTGGCCGTGCGGAACGGACCACCGGACGCGGTGAGCACAATCTTCTCCACCGCGGCTCGATTGCCGTCGTCCAGCGCCTGAAAGATGGCGTTATGTTCGGAGTCGACCGGCAGCAACGTGGCCCCCGCGCTCTGCACGGCACGCAACATTACCTCGCCGGCACAGACCAACGCCTCCTTGTTGGCCAGCGCCACGCACTTTCCGCGGTCGATGGCGGCAAGAGTGGCGGCAAGACCCGCTGCCCCGGTGATCGCCGCCATCGTCCAGTCGGCAGGCAGGCAGGCCGCCTCCACCACTGCCTCGCGTCCAGCGGCTACCTGGATACCAGTGCCTGCCAGCGCCTGTCGCAGTTCGCCGTAGCGGTCTGCATCGGCGATCACTGCGCACTCGGCCCGCAGGGCGATTGCCTGTTCGGCCAGCAAGCCGACATTCCTACCGGCAACGAGCGCACGCACCTCGAATCGCTCCAGGTCTGCCGCGAGCAATTCGATCGTCTGCGTGCCGACGCTGCCGGTGCTGCCGAGAACAGTCACGCTACGCGGTGCGGTCACTGCCACAGAACTACCCCTCGTCCCAGTATAAGCGCCAGAAGCGCGGCCACGGGTGCCACCGCCAGCAGAGCGTCAAGACGGTCGAACAGGCCGCCGTGGCCGGGGATGAGATGGCCCGAATCCTTCACTTCCAGGCGCCGCTTGACGAAGCTTTCCAACAGATCGCCGCCCTGCGCAACAACCCCCAGAAGGGCGGCGATCGCAATGGCCCCCCAGGACGACCCGTTCGCAAGCAGATGGGCACCAAGCATCCCGGCGGCGACCGCGGCTAGCAACCCTCCAGCGGAGCCGGACCAGGTCTTTCCGGGAGAAATACGCGGCGCCAGCCGGGGGCCGCCAATCACTCGCCCGACGACATACGCTCCGATATCACTCGACCAGACGACAACCAGCAGGAACAGAACGTTGGCACGCCCAACATCGGGGGCGCTGCGCAGCCAAAGGAACGCGGCGCTCGCGATTACTACATAACCGAGGCCAACAGCGGCCCATGCCAGGCAAGCCCGCCGTTCGCGCCGGCCGCAGCCCAAGAGAAGCAACCATTCAACCGCGAGCCCGACCGTCGCGAGGCCGACGACGACCGCGAAGATCGCGCCACCCCACCAGACACAGGCAACCACGATGGGCCCCAAGATCAGTGCCGATACCGTCCGGAGGCCAAGGTCACCCCAACGGTGCGGGCGCTCAACCGGGTCTGGCGCCAAAGCGACGCTCGCGGCGGGCATATTCTGCCAGCGCCGCCCCGAAATGCTCCGCCGCAAAATCCGGCCAAAGCACGTCGAGGAATATCAATTCGGCATAGGCCGCCTGCCAGAGCAAAAAATTAGAGAGCCGCTGCTCGCCTGAAGTGCGGATCACCAGGTCAGGATCGGGAATGCCCGTTGTCGCTAGGGCGCTGGAAAAGCGCCCTGCATCAATCAGCGCCGGATCCAGTCGCCCATCGCGCACAGCTTCGGCTAGCTTCCGCGCCGCCCCGACGATTTCATCGCGCGCCCCGTAGGACAAGGCGACTGTCAGGTTCAGACGGGAATTCGCAGACGTTTCCAGTTCCGCGGCGGCCAGGTCGTGCTGGATGTCGGGGTCGAACCTGGATCGATCGCCAATCACCCGCAGTCGGACGCCATTGTCCTTCAGTTCGGCCAGTTCGTTCTTAAGGTACTGCCGCAACAGACCGGTCAGATCCAGCACCTCTCCGGCCGGACGGCGCCAGTTCTCACTGCTGAATGCATAGATCGTCAGCCAAGCCACGCCGCTCTGGATGGCTGCCTCGATCGTGCGACGAACGGCGCGCGCGCCTTCCCGATGCCCGGCTATTTTGGGCAGGCGTCGGGAGGCAGCCCAGCGCCCATTGCCGTCCATAATAATGGCGACGTGGGCGGGACACGCACCTCCGCGCTGCTCGGCGATTGCGGCAGACACCAGGATCTAGACCTGACGGATGTCCTTTTCCTTCTCCGCCAGCACGTCGTCCACGCGCTTGATGTACTGGTCGGTCAGCTTCTGCACATCCGTGCTCCAGTCCTTGGCGACGTCCTCGCCGATGTCGTGCTTTTTCTCGTGCGTCTTGATCTGCTCCATGCCGTCACGACGGACAGCGCGCACCGCCACCTTGGCTCCCTCGGCATATTTGTGCGCCGCCTTCACCAGTTCCGCGCGGCGCTCGGTGGTCAACTGCGGGATCGGCACCCGGACCAGCTGGCCATCCGAGGCGGGGTTCAACCCAAGCCCGGAATCGCGGATCGCCTTCTCGACCGCTCCAACCAGGCTGCGATCCCATACCTGGACGGTCAGCATACGAGGTTCCGGTGTGCCGACTGTCCCGCACTGGGTCAGCGGCATTTCCGATCCATAGGCCTGCACCCGCACCGGCTCCAGCAGCCCGGGATGGGCCCGACCGGTGCGGAGTCCGTTGAATTCGCGGCGCAGCGTATCCAGCGCCCCGTCCATCCGTCGCGACAGATCCTGCTTCAGTTGACTGACATCGGCTTGTGCCATGGCGGCCTCCCCAGGGAATCCCAGATTATTTTATTGCTGTTCGATGATCCTGGTGAAGCGCCCTTCGCCGCGGATCACCGCCGCAAACGCTCCCGGAGCGTGAATATTGAATACCACGATCGGCAGTGCGTTCTCCCGCGCCAGGCTGATGGCGGCCGCATCCATCACGCCGAGGTCGTTGGCCAACACGTCGTGATAGGTGAGCTGGTCATAGCGTTGCGCAGTAGTGACCTTGCGCGGATCGGCGGAATACACGCCATCGACCTGGGTGCCCTTGAACAGCGCGTCACAATGCATCTCCGCCGCCCGCAGAGCAGCGGCCGTATCGGTGGTAAAGAACGGGTTGCCGGTGCCAGCAGCGAAGATGACCACCCTCCCCTTCTCCATGTGTCGCTCGGCGCGCCGGCGGATATAGGGCTCGCAAACGGAGGACATTGGAATCGCCGACTGCACGCGGGTCGGCACGTTGATCTTCTCCAGCGCCGACTGCATGGCGAGGGCGTTCATTACGGTCGCCAGCATGCCCATGAAGTCGGCCTGAGCGCGTTCCATACCAGAAGCGGCGCCGGACACGCCGCGGAAGATGTTCCCTCCACCAATGACAATGCACACCTGCACGCCCATACCCACCACGTCGCGCACGTCGACGGCAATGGCACGCACGGTGTCGTTGTCCAAACCATATTCTCGGCAGCCCATCAGGGCCTCACCCGACAGCTTCAGGAGAACGCGCTGGTAGACCGGATGGTCTGGCATGCGGTGCGGCTCCCTGGCGATGGCGGCGGCAACCTACTCAGCGAGTGCCAGGGGAACAAGCTGTGGAACGAGCTATGCCGCCTGATCCAACGTGGAGGCGGTATCGAGAGTTGTCGCTCGCCTCAAGTCGCGCGGCTGCTGTTCGTCGTGCGGCCGGCCGCGGTGCATGGTGCAGCGGTTGTCCCAGATCACCACATCGCCAACCCGCCAAGTGTGACTGTAGACGAACCGCGCCTGTGTCGCGTGGGCAGTCAGGTCCCACAGCAGCAGGCGGCCATCAGCCACAGGCCAGCCGCTCACGTGGGAGGCGTGCGCCGAGAGGTAGAGCGTCTTGCGCCTCGATCCCGGATGCAATCGCACCAGACGTTGGGGTGACGGCGAATACTGTTCGCGCTCGCCGGATGGAAACTCGGTGAAGCCGATCTGCGCGCGCGACCAGAAGACGTCGTGCTGTACGACCAATCCGTCGATCGCCTGCTTCATGGCCTCCGGCAATGTGTCGTAGGCAGCGCGCATGTCGGCGAACTCGGTCTCACCGTTGCCGTATGCCGAGGGCGGCGGCAATGCCACAGCGTGCAGCATGCCCAGCACCACCGGGACCGGCATGTAGGAGGCATCGGTGTGCCACAGCCGATTGCCCAGACTGTCGAGCCGACGTCGATCGTCCATCGTGCGGACGCGGTTGTCCTCGTCCAGGTTGGAGATGTCGCCGATCTGCGGAATTGCCAGCCGGCGGCGTCCTGGCCGGGCCGCGGAACGGCCAATCTCCAGCGGGCCAAACCGGGCAGCGAAGTCGCGCAACTGGGCATCGGTCAGGCGCTGATCGCGAAAGATCACCACTGCATAGCGATCGATCGCGGACCAGATCGCGTCCAGGGTGGCGTCATCGATCGGCGAGGCCAGATCAAGGCCGCCGAGTTCGGCAGCGAAGTCGGATGAGATCGGGCAACATTCCAGGGACATGAGACCCCTCCTGCGCGGTCCATTTGCCGACCATTGTGATGCGCCCGGCAGGACTCGAACCTGCAACCAAGCGGTTATGAGCCGCCCGCTCTAACCAGTTGAGCTACAGGCGCGGCGCAAGTCCGGTCTGCCCCACTGCAGCGAGCGGCGCAAGCGTCTTGCCTAAGCGCCGCGGTTGCCCCACCACCGGATGGTGCACCATCAGGGCCGCGCGGAATGATGATAGCTGCCAGCATCGCGGCACTGCTCTCGGGGATAGGCCTGGCGCAGGCGATCAGCGGCTCGGTGGTGGTGCGTTGGTTCATGCGCAATGGGCGACGGCACGAATTGCGCGATCCGCCGCCAATTACGGTGCTCAAGCCGCTGCACGGCGACGAGCCATTGCTGGAAGAGGCGCTGGCCAGCGTCTGTGTTCAGGACTACCCCACGGACTGGCAGATGGTCTTCGGCGTCGGCCGGCCGACGGATACCGCGCTGCCTGTGGTGCGGCAGCTGCAGTCGCAGTTCCCAGAGCGGGACCTCGCGGTCGTTGTGGACGCGACAGACCGTGGACCGAACCGCAAGGTTGGCAACCTGATGAATATGTTGCCGGCGGCGAAACATGACGTCCTGGTGATCACCGACGCAGATGTGCACGTGGCGCCCGACTGGCTGCGGCAGCTGGCGGCGGCGCTCGCCCAACCAGGCGTTGGTCTGGTGACGACGATCTATACCGGGTTGCCGACATCGGGCGTGGCCACACTCGGCGCCCTTCAGATCAACCACTACTTCTTGCCCGGCGCATTGCTCGCGCGTGCCCTAGGACGACAGGACTGCCTTGGGGCCACCATGGCGCTAACGCGGGAAACGTTGGCCCGGGTCGGCGGGTTGGCGTCCTTGGTGGACCATCTGGCGGACGACAACGTACTCGGGCGGCTGGTCCAGCGGCTGGGCCTGAGGGTGGCGCTTGCCGATACAGTGCCGGCGACTACGGTGCCGGAGGCCACTGTCAGCACGTTGTGGCGGCACGAATTGCGGTGGGCCCGCACGATCCGAACACTGGAGCCGGTGCAATTCGCCGCCTCGGTGCTGCAATACCCGATTGCCTGGGCGGCGCTCACGGTGGTGCTTGCCGGCGGAGCGGCATGGTCGCTCGGGTGGTTCGCCGCCACCTGGGCCTTGCGGGGGGTCGTCGTGCTAGCCATCGACCGGGCGCTCCGTGCGGCCCCCGACCACGCTGGCCCGGGTCTTGCCAAGCGGTCGCCGCTCTGGCTTCTGCCGGTCCGCGAGCTTATGTCGGTCGGCGTGATGATCGCGAGCTACGCTGGCCGCCGTGTCGACTGGCGCGGATACACAATGCAAGCAGAGGGGTTCGACCCGCGATGATGAAGACGCTGTTCCTTCACCCGCCCTCGTTCGACGGGTTCGATGGCGGCGCCGGCTCACGCTATCAGGCGCGGCGCGAGATTCGCAGCTTCTGGTATCCGACCTGGTTGGCGCAACCCGCCGCGATGGTAGCCGGCAGCAAGCTGATCGATGCGCCACCCGCGCAAATCGGCCTTGATGCAGTGACCGCCCAGGCCTGCGACTACGAGTTGGCCGTCATCCACACCTCGACGCCCTCTTTCGCATCCGACGTGAAGGTCGCAGCTGCGCTGAAGGAGGCGAATCCATCGCTCAAGATCGGGTTCGTGGGCGCCAAGGTGGCGGTGCAGCCGGACGAGAGCCTGCGCCAGGGCGCGCCGATCGACTTTGTCGCGCGCAACGAATTCGACTTTACGGTGAAGGAGATCGCGGAGGGACGCGACTGGGCGTCTGTCGATGGCATTTCATATCGCGATGATACGGGCAGGATCGTACACAATCAGGACCGCGCCATCCTCGAGGACATGGATTCCCTGCCGTTCGTCACCGAGGTCTACAAGCGTGACCTGCGGATCGAAGATTACTTTATCGGCTATCTGCTGCATCCTTACGTTTCGCTCTATACCGGCCGCGGCTGCAAGTCGCGCTGCACATTCTGCCTGTGGCCGCAAACCGTCGGCGGCCACCGGTATCGGGTCCGATCGCCTGGGCACGTGGCTGAGGAGATCTCGCTTGCGCAGCGCTATTTCCCCCAGGTCCGTGAATTCTTCTTCGACGATGACACCTTCACGGACAATCTGCCGCGCGCCGAGGCCATAGCGCGCGAACTGGGTAGGCTGGGCGTGACCTGGTCCTGCAATGCCAAGGCGAACGTGCCACGCGAGACGTTGAAGGTGTTGAAGGACAACGGGCTGCGGCTGCTTCTGGTCGGCTATGAGAGCGGCAATCAGCAGATCCTGCACAACATCAAGAAGGGCATGCGCATCGAGGTGGCGAAGCGCTTCACCCGCGACTGCCATGAACTTGGGATCAAGATTCACGGCACCTTCATCCTTGGCTTGCCGGGCGAGACGAAAGAGACGATCGAGGAGACCATCCGCTTCGCCACCGAGATCAATCCGCACACCATCCAGGTATCGTTGGCAGCACCGTACCCCGGTACGTATCTACACCGGCAGGCGGTAGAGAACGGCTGGCTGGATGCTTCACATGCCGAACTGGTGGACGAGCACGGTATTCAGATAGCGCCGTTGGCCTATCCGCATCTCTCGCACACCGAGATCTTCGACAACGTGGAAACGTTCTATAAGCGCTTCTACTTCCGTGCGCCGAAGATCGCCGCCATCGTCGGCGAGATGGTGCGCAGCCCGCAGATGATGAAGCGGCGGTTGCGTGAAGGGCTGGAGTTCTTTCAGTTTCTGCGCGAACGCCACAGAGCAGCGTGAACGTCCTCTTATAGCAGTGGCGTATCCGGCTCCAGCCCGAGAAGAATGCGCCCTGTACTTTCCAGAACTCGCGGATGCACGCCGATGTGCAGCGTGATCGCGTGCACATCGCGGAACGCCCGTTCCAATGGACACTGCGCATAGAGGGAGCTCGCACCGGCACCAACGTAAAGCAGGTCCACCGCCTGCACAGCGCTGGCAACAGCATGCGAGGTGGCGAGCCGCACCTGGGCACGCGACTGAATCGTGACTTCACCGCGCGACAGCAGTGTCCGCCAAAGCTGGTCGATGCTGTCGAACAGGAACAGCCGCGCGGACTGCACCAGCGATTCAGCCTGTGACACGCGCACCTGCGCGCCATGATTTTGGCGCAGTATTTGTGTTGTCCGTTGGGGCGTCTTCGCACCGGCAATGTCGCAGAAGCTGTCGATCGCCGTGCGGGCAATACCGAGTGCCATGGCGCCGAGACCAGGAATGACCCGAGAGAATGGCGGCAGGCGATAGCGACGCTCCAGCAGGACCTATGGATCGGAGAATCCCGACGCGAACTCCTCGGAAACGAAGACGTCACGTACCGCAACATCATGGCTGCCGGTGCCGCGCAAGCCACCCACCGTCCATGTGTCAACGATCTCGCAATCACCGGCCGGCAACAGCATGAAGCGAATCTCGGGGGAACCCGCAGAGGTAAGGCGCGGCTTCCCGTCCGCATGAACAACACACAGCAGCACCATCCACGCAGCAAGCTCGCAGCCGCTGACCAGCGACCAGCGGCCATTCACGCGGTATCCGCCGGGAACCAGACGCGCCTGCCCGGATGAACGCGTGCTGTTGGCTGTAATGGCATCCGGACCGGGATAGATGGCACCAGCGACCCGCGGCGAGAGCTGTGCCGCCGTCCAGTGCGTATTGCCATTCCACACGCACCAGGCGACCGAGGCATCCGCTTGCGCGAGTTGCTCAAATACCTGCAACGCATCGGAAGGCGCGAGGTCAAGGCCGCCATACGCGGCCGGAAGAAAGATGCGAAAAAATCCATCGGCCGCCAGGTCGCGCGCGAGATCGTCGGGTAGCCTGCGGCCTGTCTCGATGCGATCGCGCTCGGCTATGATGCGCGGGCGGAACCCGCGAGCGATCTCCAAAAGGCCGGGACCGTCCGCGGGATTGCCCATGGATAGCTACCCGACGATATCCACCTGGGCAAAGAAGAAGCCGATCTCGATCGCAGCATTCTCGGCACTGTCCGAGCCGTGTACCGAGTTCGCCTCGATGTCCTCGGCGAATTGCGCCCGAATGGTGCCGGACGCAGCCTTCTTCGGGTCGGTTGCGCCCATTACCTCGCGGTTCTTCGCTACCGCGTTCTCGCCCTCCAACACCTGCACGACCACCGGGCCCGACGTCATGAATTCGACCAGGCCACGGAAGAACGGGCGCTCTCTGTGCACAGCGTAGAAGGCTTCAGCCTGTGCCTGCGTGAGCCTAGTACGGCGCTGCGCAACGATGCGAAGTCCTGCCTCTTCCAGGACAGCGTTAATCCGGCCGGTGAGATTCCGTCGCGTCGCATCGGGTTTGATTATCGACAGCGTGCGCTCGGTCGCCATAGGCTTGCTCCTGGTGAAAGGGTCACGCAGGGTCACTATTCGGTCCCGGCTTACAGGGCAAGCCACCTATAGTGCGGGCCGGCTTATACTGGCACCGAGCAGCGCAAGGCCCTCGGCCACGGAGACGAACTCGCCGCCACCCGCAAGTTTACCCGCGCTGAACCGTCGCTCGAACAGTCTGCGCACTGCGGGAACGAACGCGGTGCCACCTGTCAGGAATACGCGGTCCACCTGGTCGGCTGGAACATTCGCGTCAGCCAGCACCTGATCCACCGTCCTATCAATGCGCGCGAGATCCGGGGCGATCCAGTTTTCGAATTCCGTGCGGGTGATGACGCGCTCGACCATAAACTCTTTATGGTGAAAACGCAGCGTGGTGGCATCGGCGCGGGACAACTCCGCTTTGGCACTTGAGACTGTCTGATACAGGGCATAGCCAAGGCCATCCTCGATCAGTGCGATCAGGTGGCGCAGCCGCTCCGGATGCTCTGCTGTGCGAGCAACTTCAGCAATGGCACGCAGCGTACGCGGTGTGCGCATCAGCGACAGCATGTGCCAGCGCGCAAAGCCTGAGTAGTACTCGGGTGGCACCGGCAGAAGCTTGCCCATGATGCGATAGCTATCGCCTTTGCCAAGCAGCGGAGCAATGGCGCGGTCGATGATGCGGTAATCGAAGACATCGCCGGCGATGCCGACACCGGCGTGACCCAGCGGCTTGGCATTTCCGCGTGGATCGAAGTGCATCACCGAGAAGTCGCTCGTGCCACCGCCAAAGTCGCCGATGAGCACCGTTGCCGGTTCGGTCAGAGTGCGGGCGAAACGGGTTCCAGCCGCTTCCGGTTCCAACACCAGGTTGATCTGCGGGAGGCCGGCTTCAGCATATGCGCCCCGCAAACGCTCGGATCCCAACGCGTCATCAGTGAACTCGCCAGCGAAGCGCACAGGCCGTCCCACAACAACCGACCCGACCGGCGGCAGATCGGCCAGCAGGATGCGCAGAAAGCAGCCGATCAAACCTTCCAGCGTAAAGGGATACCCGAAGATACGGGTCTCGCTGAAGCTTCGCTGCGCAAGATAGGTCTTCATGGACATGATGAGCCGGCTATCCAGCGGATCCTCCAGATAGTCGAGGACCGCCGCTTGGCCGGCCGCATGACGCAGGATCCGACGTGCCGGCGTTTCTTCGGCCCAGAAGCACAGCACCGACCGGAACACCTCCAGCGAGGCGTGCCGTCGCGTAGCCACGTTGCCGTCCTTGTCGAGCAAGGCGACGACACTGTTCGTCGTTCCGAAATCCACGCCAACGGCGCTGATCATTATCGCCCGCCCCCTAAAGGGCGCGGGTTCAAGCGCGTTGAGCTTTGGTTGGCAAGTAAAATCGCGCGCAGCATCGACTGCGCGCGATCGCGATGGCAGGAGCGCGCTTTGTGCACGCTCCCGCGTTCTTATTGAGATCAGCCGCCCTGGTTTAGGCCAAGCGCGTTGAGCGTCTGCTGATCAAGTTGACCATTCGCCGGCAAGCCCTTTGCATGCTGAAAGTTTTCAACTGCCTGCCGAGTACGCGGACCCCACACCCCGTCTACCTTGGCATTCTTGTAGTAGCCCTGCTGCTGCAAGTGCTGCTGAACATTTTGAATCTCATCCTGAGACATCTGCTGGCCATGTTCGTACCCACCGGCTGTGCCGCCCATTGACGTCCCGCTGCTACCTGCACCCTGTGAATATGTAGAGCCAGGAGTGACTGCGCCACTTGGTGCCGACTGCATGGTGTTCGGCGCGTTCCCGGTCAATGAACCGTTCGGCGCGGCCGTCTGATTTGAGGTCGAACCACCCGTGCCCAGGGCGCCGGTCTGCGCGCCGGATTGCGCAAATGCCGCTGGCGCTGCGGCAGCCAGCAAGGCAGCCAACGCACCTGCAGTGATGAATCGCATTTTCATATAATCCTCGTTCCTCTGTGAATTGTGAGTGATCGGCTACGTGCTCCCGAACCATTGTAGCCATCGCGCAGGTGGGAGATGCGTGCGCGATTGCCATTCACCAAATCGGGAAGTCACTCGCGTCTGATAGGTTGCCTGCGTGACACGTTAACGCATGCTGCTGGCGACCACAGATTCGCCGTTCTCCGCATTGCTCGATGGCAAAGCTGTGCGGTGATATCCCGCTCTACCCGAATCCGAATAGCGGCCCTACCACTGATCAGCAGCGCTGAAGCTGACGCTGGAGCCATGGCTCAACATCGAGATGAATGTTCCCTTCCTGCGAGGGGACCATCGTCACCCGGTTGGGCGACTCGAAGAAGTGAGTCCGACAGGATCCGCACAACACACTGCTTGACCGAGCCCCGCTCTCCGTCGGATTACCCCGCCGCCATGTCCCTCCTTGTCATCTCCAGCGCCGCCATCCGGCTGGGTGGACGGACCATCCTGAACGGAGCCGACCTGACGGTGGATCCGGGCCGGCGCATCGGCCTGGTAGGCCGTAACGGTGCCGGCAAATCCACGCTGCTGCGCGCGATCGCCGGCGAAATGGCGTTGGACACCGGCGAGATCCGCCTCGCCAGCCGTGCTCGCATCGCCACGGTCGCGCAAGAGGCGCCCTCCGGCGGTGCCAATCTGCTGGACACCGTACTGCAGGGTGACCCCGAGCGCCTCGCATTGCTGGCGGAGGCAGAGACCGCCCCGGCGGAGCGCCTGGCCGAGATCCACGAACGCCTGCGAGCGATCGGCGCCGAGGCTGCGCCGGCACGGGCTGCCGCCATCCTCGCCGGTCTGGGCTTCGATGAAGCGGCGCAGCAGCGCCCGGTTGGCCAATATTCCGGCGGCTGGCGCATGCGCGTGGCTCTGGCGACGGCACTGTTCGCGGCGCCGGACCTGCTGTTGCTCGACGAACCGACCAACCACCTCGACCTGGAAGCGACTCTGTGGCTTGAACAGTGGCTGTCCCGCTTTCCCGGTGCTGCGCTGCTTGTCTCGCATGACCGCGGCCTGCTGGACCGCGCGGTGCAGGCCATCGCTTTCCTCGACCGCGGCAAGATCAGTGTCACTCCGGGCGGCTTCGACGAGTTCGTGCGCATTCGCACCGAGCGCGCGATGCAGCAGACGCGTGAAGCCGAGCGCATCGCTGCCGAGCGCGCGCATATCCAATCGTTCATCGATCGGTTCCGCTACAAGGCAAGCAAGGCGCGGCAAGCGCAGTCGCGCATCAAGGCGCTGGCCCGTCTGCCGCAGATCGAGACAGTGATCGAGGACGCGCCGACCCGGTTCGACTTTCCGGAACCCGCGCGCATCGCGCCGCCAATTGTGGCGCTGGATCGCGTTGCCGTCGGTTACGACGGCACAGCCATACTGCGAAACGTATCTTTGGCGATCGACATGGACGACCGTGTGGCGCTGCTGGGTGCCAACGGCAATGGCAAGTCGACGTTGGCGAAGCTGCTTGCGGATCGACTGCCGACGCTGTCGGGGGAGATCCGCCGCGGGCCGAAGCTGCGCGTGGGATATTTCGCCCAGCATCAAACAGATGAGTTGGTCGAGTCAGAAACTCCGATCGATCACATGACGCGGGCGCTGCAACGCGCTTCGCCGCCGCAGGTCCGGGCACAACTGGCGCGCTTCGGGCTCGATGCCGACCGCGCCGAGACGCCGATTGCGAATCTGTCCGGTGGTGAGAAGGCGCGGCTGTTGCTGTCGCTCGCCACACGCGAAGCACCGCAACTGCTGATCCTGGACGAGCCGACCAACCATCTCGACATTGACGCGCGCGAAGCGTTGGTGAAGGCATTGGCCGATTTTCAGGGCGCAGTGCTGCTGATCACACACGATCCGCATCTGGTGGAACTGGTGGCCGACCGGCTCTGGCTGGTTGCCGATGGCACGGTGCGAACGTTCGATGGTGATCTCGACGATTACCGCGCGTTGCTCGCCGAGCGCTCGCGACCGGCCGCGAAGCCCGAAGTGGCCAGTCGCCGCAACGAACGCCGCGAGCGAGCCGATGCACGCACAGCTTTGGCACCGCTGCGCAAGCAGGCACGTGCCGCCGAGGCAAGGCTGGCAAAGCTTGCGGCGGAGCGTGCAGCGATAGAGAAGATGTTGACCGACCCGGAGCTCTATGTGGCGACGCGCAAGTCGGAGATCGCCGCCGCCAACGCGCGATTGGCGGCAATCAGCAAGCTAGCCGCGGCCGCAGAAGCAGAGTGGCTGGCCGCGGAAGAGGCACTCGAGGCAGCGTCTTGAGACGTATGGCTAAGTTCGAGCAGCAACGGAGATAGAGCGCGTGATCTACATGGTGGAGATGGCACTGCTCGACACCAGCCGTCGCGCCGAATGGGAAGGCTGGTACGTCGCGCATCAGCATCGGCTGCTGTCGATCCCCGGCATCCACGCCAGCCAGCGGTTCGAGTGCATCCATGTCGCCGCTTCGCCGTTCGTCGCGCTGCACGAGGTGGACGGTCCCGAGGTTTTCACCTCGGATGCCTATCGAACGAGCGCCGGCCCGTCGAATACGGGCGAATGGCAATCAAAGATGGGCAACTGGCACCGCACTGTTTCGTGGTGTCAGGCACATTCCGGACGTCCCAATGGATGCCCGTCTTGTTGTCATTGAGCGCGAGGGCGCGCAGCCGCGCGACGCCGATGTACGATGGATGGAAGCCGTTGGTCTAGATCAGAGTGTGCACCGGCGCGGTCTCGCGGTAATGGCGCCGGCAAACGCGGATCGGCTCACAGACACGCCTGGCGTTCGCGTGCTCCGCCCGCTGGGAGAACGCTTGGTCAAGCCCGCCTGATGCGAGCCTTAAGCAATCCTGAGGTAGTCGCCCGACGCATGGTCGCGGGCCTCTTGTTCGGCCGTCGATACCGCAGCCCGGGTATCTCGCGCGGCCGACTGAAGGTATCACGCGATCGTGAGATCGTCTGGTCTTGCAGGAACCTCAATGTTAAAGCTTTCTGCAGCAATGTGTTATGGAATAGAGTTAAAGTTCTAGAGCAGCTTCCGTAAAGCGGGCCCGGCGGTTCGCTCTTCCTGTTATCCGGCCACTCACCCAATCTGTCAGAATGCCTGCACGTCCAATCTGGCGCGGCCATCTGCGCTTGGCGCTTGTTTCATGCCCAGTCGGGCTTTGGAACGCGAAGACCGATCGCGCGTCGATCCGCTTCAACCTGATCAATCCCGCGACCGGCAATCGGATCAGGATGATCACTGTTGACCCTGACACCGAGAAAGAGGTGCAGCGGCGCGATCTCGTGAAAGGCTATGAGTTCCAGAAGGGTCGCTGGCTGACACTGCGCGACGAGGACTTCGACAGCGTCAAAGTCGAAAGTTCGTCCACCATGACGATCGACAAGTTTGTCGAAGTCAGCTCTATCGATCCGATCTATTACGCTGGCAGCTACTATCTGGCCCCGGACGGTGACGCAGGACGCGACGTCTATGCCGTGTTGCACGAGGCAATCGCAGAGACAGGACGCGTGGCGCTTGCCCGCGTCGTGATCGGCCAACGAGAGCGCACGATCGCTATCCGCGCAATGGACGGCGGTCTTGTCGCCCATACGCTCGATGAACAGCGGGACATCAACGACGCTAAGACGATCTTCGGTGACGTCGCTGGCCTTAAGACCGAGCCCGAGATGGTGCAGCTTGCCAAGCAGCTGATCGATCGGCAGACCACGACGTATGATCCCTCGGACCTCGAAGATCATTATGAGACGCGGCTTCGTGCCATGCTCGACGCGAAGCTGAAGGGCGAAGGTATTGACGTCAGCGAACCGGAAGAGCCGGAACGTGGCAATGTCATCGACCTGATGGCGGCGTTGAAGAAGAGTCTGGGCCAGGCGTCAGAGCAGAAGCCAGCCGGCGCCGCGAAAAAGCCAGCCAAGGAAGCCAAGCCGAGAGCCGCGGCGCAACCTGCCCTAAAGGCCCCTCGGAAGCGTGCATCATAAGGCGATGCTTCCACCGAAGTCGCGCGAACATCGTCTGCGCGTGTTGCAGAACCAGGTGCGGCTCGCCGCCGAACGGGCCAGCGGCGCCTCGATTGATCCTCAGACGAAGATCCCGCTGCTGGTGGAGATAAAGAGCTGTCCGCCGAAGCAGCGCAGCAAGCGCCCGCGGACCAAATCGAAAGCCGATCAGCCTGACCTTGGAGATGTGTAGCCGGCTGGCACAGCGACCGAAAATGAAGGCAGCCGAGCCCCAGGAGCAGGAGGACGCAGTCTCCACAAGGCCGCTAGGACGCGTCCTTTCGGCACGCCAGTTCTGGGATCTGATGGAACGGTGGCACATTCCTGATGCGACGGCCCTGGAGCTGATCGAGTTCCCCGGCAAGCTCGGGAAAGAAGGCAAACGACCGCGCTTCCGCTTTACCACCCGCCAGCAGCGTATCACGTCCTACTTGCCGGAGATCGATGCGGCACTCGAGGCGGCCGGCGAGGATCAGGCTTGGCTGCACCGCAAGATCGGCGCCGCGCCGTTCGCTCGGAAGACACCGATCGAACATATGGTGGCGCGCAAGATGGATGGGATGGGGGATGTGCTGCGGGCACTGAACCAGGAAGCGATGCGCGTCGCCTTACGCGGTAATTGAGCGCTGCCGCTCCTTGATCAAATCACCAGTCCGCCGTCTACATGCAGCGCCTGCCCAGTGATGTAGCCGGCCGCGGGCGATGCGAGGAAACTGACCGCTGCCGCCACTTCCTCGGGCAGGCCGACCCGGCCAAGTGGCACACCGGCAAGCTGGCGACGTAGCCGTTCAGGATCGATAGCAACATGCGCGCCGGGATCCTTGCGAATGAAACCAGGTACCACCGCATTCACCGTGACACCGCTTGATGCCAGTTCCATCGCGAGCACCCGCACCAGCGCCTCGAGACCGGCCTTCGCCGCCGCGGAAGCAGCGAACAACGGCACACCGAGGCGGAACGCGTGCGCGACGAAGCTGGACACTGCCACGATGCGCGCGTTTCGTCCGCTCTTGAGGTGCGGCATTGCAGTGCGGGCCAGGCGAAAGAACGCGCCCTGAATGCCCTCTACCGATGCCGCCATCGCCGAGTCGCTCAGTTCGGCAAACGCTGTCCGGTCGGCGAAGCCGGCGTTGCTGATCAGCACATCGAGGCCGCCGAAGCACTTGACCGCTTGAGCAATGAGCGCCGGCGCAACCAATGGATCAGCAAGATCGCCCAGCGCGACCTCGGCTTCTGCTCCTGCCGCCCGGACTTCGGATGCGACGCGATCGGCACCTGCACGATTCTTGCATGTGTGCACCAGCAAGGCCACGCCAGGCGAGGCCATCGCGCGGCATACTGCGGCGCCGATGCCGCTTGCGGCACCGGTCACAAGCACGGTCCGCTTCTGCGTCATACGCTACACCACGTCGTGCGGGCGCAGCCGGCACAACTCCGCATCTGCATCTGTTTCAATCTGCAGCGTCGCATGTCCTATCCCGAACCGGTCACGCAAGATGGTCGTCACGTCATGCAGGCTTCTCTCGGCACCGGGATCATTACAGACAAGGTGCGCGGTCAGGGCGGTCTGCGTCGTGCTAAGGCCCCAGATATGTAAGTCGTGCACTTCGAGAACGCCTGGAACGGACGTCAGGTAGTCCTCGACCTCGTCCTGCGCCACACCGTTCGGCACGGCGTCCATCGCCAGGTCGATCGATTCACGCAGCAATCCCCAGGTGGCACCGACGACAACGGCACCGATCCCAAGGCTCACGACGGGATCAAGCCAAAGCCAACCAGTGGACCAGATCAAAGCACCAGCGACGACAACAGAGGCCGATACCGCAGCATCCGTCGTCATGTGCAGGAACTGCGAACGGATGTTGATATCCTTGCCACGGCCCCGCATGAACAACAGCGCCGTGGCACCATTGACCAGTATTCCGACGGCGGCGATCACCATGACGATCGGCTCGTCGACGGTGGCCGGCGCCAGCAGTCGTCGCACCGCCTCGACTCCGATAGCGCCCACGCCGATCAACAGAATGGTGGCATTGAGCAGCGCCGCCAGAATCGAGCTGCGACCCCAGCCGTAAGTGCGCCTTCCGCTTGGCGGTCGCCGCGTCAGCCAGGCGGCGCCCCAGCCCAGCAGCAAACCCAGAATGTCTCCCAAATTATGCGCCGCATCCGCCAGCAGGGCCATCGAATTCGCCACCAGGCCGAACCCCACTTCAGCCGCAACGAACCCCACATTCAGCGCAGCGCCGATTGCGAAAGCGCGATCATGCCCTGAGGCGTGATGGTGATGGTGGTGCGCATGATCGTGATGATGGTGCGCCATCTCGGCCCGATATTGCCTCGGCGTGTGGTTGGCCAGTCCGCAGCATGGTGCCAGATCGCATACTCCTGATCCAGTCACGGTCGCCTGCTGTTACCGTGGCACCTGCCACGATGACCTCACCCGCCAATCTGTAGTCGGATGATCGGCACATCGATGCGAGCGTCCCTATCGGCACCTTCGAGCTGGCCGGGATGGCAGCGGTGGTCGCGGGTGTCACTGCCTACGCCAGCACGTGGTTCCTGATGCGCTACTTCCGCCAGCATGAGGCCTGGGTCCTGAACCCCTTCGCCTATTACTGCATGGCTGTCGGCGCATTCAGCCTGCTGGCGCTTGCCGCCTGACCCCGGTGCGCTAGCATGTCCCAGTCGCAGGAGGATGTCGTGATGTCCCTCTCAATGGAAAGGCCCGATGTGCGGCCGCTGTCGCCGATACTCGGCGCCGAAGTGGTGGGGCTTGATCTGGTACAGCCGCTAGACGCGGCGACCCGGCGCGACGTGTATGATGCGTTCTGCCGCTATCAGGTATTGTGCTTCCGCGACCAACGGCTAAGCGAGGATCAGCAAATCGCTTTTACCGAGCAGTTCGGCACGTTGGAGCGGCACATTGCGCGTAATCGCGGCACCGGCAATCCGCTGGTGCACACGGTTTCCAATCTTGGGCCGGACGGGAAGCCCAGTGGCAAGGTCGGCTCGCAGGAGTGGCACACCGACAAGTCGTTCCGATCCGAACCATCGCTGGCGACCATCCTGCACGCTGTGACCATGCCACCGGAGGGCGGTGACACCTGCTTCGCCAACATGTACGCCGCCTATGATGCGCTGAGCGACGCTGAGAAGGCGGAGTTGGACGGCGTGCGCGTGATTCATAGCTGGGAGCTGTCACAGCAGAAGCATGGCCGTACCGCGACGCCCGAGGAGATTGCCGCTGCGCCGCCGATGAGCCATCCGCTGGTGCGCGTGCATCCCGACACTGGGCGGAAGTGCCTGTTCATGGGCGTGCACGCGTCGCACTTCGAAGGCCGGCCAATGGCAGAAGGGCGTGCACGGCTCGCCGCGCTGGAAGCTCACGCCACGCAGCCGCGGTTTGTTTATCGCCACAAGTGGCGGGCCGGCGACCTGCTGATGTGGGACAATCGGTGTCTGCTGCACCGCGCCGACTCAAATTTCGATGCAGCTCGCCATCCGCGAGTCTTGCATCGCACCTGCCTCAGAGGGACTGCGCCAGCGTAGCGGTCACACGTAGACCCCTCGCATCCCTCCGGCGGGATAACGCGTACCGGCCGCAGCCCCCTTAGGAATCGCGGCGGAAATCCGAGCCACATCCTCGGGCGTCAGCTTCACCCGCAGCGCTCCGATATTCTCGTCCAGCCGCCGCGGATAGCGAGTGCCCGGAATTGCAACCACGTCTGGTCCTTGCGCCAGCACCCAGGCCAAGGTGAGTTGCGCCGGGGTGCAACCCTTCTCCTTGGCGATCGCCTCAATCTTGGCGACCAAAGTACGGTTCTGCTCAAAATTTTCCTGCTGAAAGCGAGGATGCGCCGCGCGTCGGCCGTCCACATCGGCAAAGGTCTGGATGGCGCCCGTGAGAAAGCCACGGCCCAGCGGCGCGTAGGCAACGAAGCTGATGCCTAGAGGCCGCGTCGTTTCGCGTGTCTCTTCGGCTTCGGCGCGATACAGCAGCGAGTATTCAGTCTGCACCGCCGCAATCGGATGTACAGCGTGCGCGCGCCTGATCGTCGCGGGCGAGGCTTCAGACAGACCGAGATGGCGCACCTTGCCCTGCTGCACCAGTTTCGCCATCGCACCCACGGTGTCTTCGATCGGCACTGACGGATCGACACGGTGTTGGTAGTAGAGATCGATCACCTCGACACCAAGCCGCTTCAGGCTTACCTCGCACGCCTGCATCACGTATTCGGGCCGGCCATTTACGCCATTCGGCCCACCTGGATTCTGCGTCTGGCCAAACTTGCTCGCCAGCACCACCTGGTCGCGCCGTCCTCGCAGGGCATGGCCGATCACCTGCTCATTGTGCCCCCAGCCGTACATGTCGGATGAATCGAGGTGATCGACTCCCTGGTCGATCGCGTAGCGAATGAGTTCCTCAGACTCCGCGTCACTGGCTTCGCCGTAAATACCCGACAGCGACATGCAGCCCAGGCCGATCGCCGAGACCGAAAGTCCGCCGCGTCCCAACGGGCGATGTTCGAGCTTATCCGCCATGCCTTCCTCTCATTGATCTTGCACTCACGGTGTCTCGTATGACAGCCGCAGACTGAGATGACCGCGCCGCCGCAAAACCCGCTTGCGATCGGCCGACATGCTCTTCAGGAAATCGCGCAAACCGACATAGACCGCCGACTCCTCGTTGACAAATTCGTCCAGCTCCGGAGGGGGCGGCGGCTCCAGCGCGCGATGGATTGGCGCCTCATGGGTGCCGAGATAGCTGATCTCGGCGCGCAGTTCGAGCCCGTTATAGGTGAGGCCCAAGCGCCCTGTATCCACCTTGTGCTGCTGCAGAAAATCGACGATCGTAGTCATGTCGTGCTTGCATCGGGCAGCGGTTTCCGCGGCCACCTTCCATCCCTCAATTGCCTTGGTCAGGAACGGCAACACGTCCGCCAGCGTCTTCTCACTGTCATTCCAGGTCAACGCATCGCGTTGCTGGGTGCCCAGCCGGAATACCAACGTCAGGATAAGAGCCGTGGTCAGCCCGATCGCCAAGGGACTTCCCATCAGGCTGTGCACGACTGCGGGAAGGTGACGGAAGTACTCGGGATAAATGTTCTCGCTCAGCGCGAGCATCGTGGCGATGCCGATGATGTAGATAGCACGGGTATCCGCCGGCCGCGTGAGGATCAATTGCATGCCGCTCGCAATCAAGAAGCAAGCGGTGAACATCATGATCGAGTCCGCGACCTCGGGCGGGATAAGGAGAAAGCTTCCGGCCAGCTTTGGAGAGAGACCCATGATGAGCAGATAGCCGGCAGCAACAAAAGCGATCACCCGGCTGGTGGCGCCTGTCGCGGCCGAGATGCCGACCAGGCTCGGCCCGATGCTGATGCCCGCAGTTCCAAGCAGGCCGCCGGCCATATTGCTGACGCTGTCGGCGAGCACACCCTTGCGAATATTGATCATGTCGGGCTGCCGCCAGGCGGCGTTATTGATCCGCTGGCAAGTGGTGAGAACGCCGATGGCCCGGAAAGCGCACGCTGCGCCGGCGGCAATGAACGCGGGCAGCAACCCCACATCGAATCCGAAGGCAAAGGTGGGGTGCGGCAGCTCGATCCAGGCACTTTGGGCGATGACGCCGAGCCTGTCTTGGTCGATCAGTCCTGCCAGCCAGGCAGCTGTCAAACCCACAGCAAGGCCCAGAATGGAACACAGCAATTTCCAGGCGCCGCGGCCCCAGATGCTGAGCGCCATGCAAACCCCAACGGTCGACATCGTGACCAACAGGTGGATCGGAAAGACGGGCAGCGCTTCATGCTGTACATCCAGCACCTCACCGATGCCGACGATGCCCAATTGCAGGCCAACGATGAATACTGCCAATCCGCTGACGATCGGCGTGATGACGATACGCAGCCGATGCAGACAAAGCCCAATCAATGCTTCGGTCAGGCCGGCGATGACAGTCATGCCATAGACCAATCGCATGCCGCCGGTTTGCGCCGCCGCGACCGAGGGCCCCATGAAGGTTGCCGAGAAAACTGGTGGCGCCAGGTGACCTGAACCCAGGGGACCATGCCGCAACGCCTGCAGCGTCGTACCGATGGCGAGCGCAATGCAGGAGACGCCCATCAGCGCGACCTTCTCGTCAATCGTGGCCGAAGAGCGACGCACAATGATCGCGACGAGCACGAGATAGAACGCATCGAGAGCGGCGTATTGCAATCCGAGAAGCAGCAGCCGCATA
>JBKPSV010000342.1:0-22061 GCA_046735215.1 Pseudomonadota bacterium
CACGCGACATGCTGCGAACACGGCGACGGCATAAAGCACCGCACTCAGCATGAACACGCCATGGATCCCGACAGTAGCGAGCAGCAGGCCGCCGATGATGGGGCCTACCATGCGGCTTGCATTATTGGCGCCGACGTCGAACGACATGGCGGTGCCCATCTGTGTCGCGCCGACCGCCTCGCCGATCATCACGCGTCGCACCGGGTTGTCGGTGGCCCAGGCGACACCGTTGATGAAGCTGGCCACTGCGAGGTGCCATACCTCAAGCAGGTGCAGATGGGCCAGAAGCGCGAGCGTCAGCGAGGTGAGGACCATGCTGGCGGTCACGACGATCAGCGTTGTGCGTCGCTCCATGCGCTCGGCCATCGCGCCGAGAAAGGCGCCGAACAGGCCCATCGGCAGCAGGCGCAACATCGTCATCATGGCCACCGTGAACGCCGAACCCGTCTGCTGATAGACGAACACGCCGATCGCGACGGTTTCCACCCATCGGACGGTGAACACGACGAGGCCGACGAACCACAGCCGCCAGAAATCCGCGCTGTCGATCCGCCAGGCCGGGCGGCTGACCGGTCGGACGGTTGTGGTCTCGGGCACGGATGGACGTTCCTCGGTGGCCTTGTTGTCGATCTTGCCCCAGCCAGCCTGCTGGTGGAGCATGCTGTTTCGGCAAAGGAGGCATGATGGCCCAGGATCCGGAAATTACCGAACTGCGGCGGATGATCGATGAAGCGCAGCGGATCGTGTTCTTCACCGGCGCCGGGATCAGCACGGAATCTGGTATCCCCGACTTCCGCAGCCCGGGTGGCATCTGGACGCGGATGCGGCCAATCGATTTCTCGGAATTTCTGCGCTCGGATGAGGCGCGGCGGGAGACCTGGCGCCGGCGGTTTGCGACCGATGAGACGATGCGTCAGGCAGAACCGAATCGCGGGCATCGCGCGGTGGCGACACTCATCGATCGCGGGAAGGCTTCCGCGGTCATCACCCAGAACATCGACGGGCTGCACCAGGCGTCGGGTGTGCCGGCGAACAAGGTGATCGAGCTGCACGGCAACACAACCTATGCGCATTGCCTTGATTGTGCGCAGCGTTTCGAGCTGGCGGACGTCCGGACGGAATTCGAGCGCAGCGGCGAAGCGCCCAACTGCGACAAGTGCGGTGGCTATGTGAAGACCGCCACCATTTCATTCGGCCAGGCGATGCCGGCCGCGGCGATGATCCGCGCCGAGGAGGAAACACTGGCCGCTGATCTGTTCATCTCGGTCGGTTCGTCGCTGGTGGTGTATCCGGCGGCGGGGTTTCCGGAGATGGCAGCGCGCAACGATACCCGGCTCATCATTCTGAACCGCGAACCGACCGGTCTCGACCCTTATGCAGATCTGGTGCTGCATCGAGAAATCGGTGTGACGCTCGGCGAGGCGGTGGGCAACAATTGAAAGTTTGGGCTGATTATGCGCTGTCTATCTACGCGGTTCAGGTATCGCGGACATGAAGAAGAGCGAAACACAGGGGGGCAAGTCTCCTTCTCAGCTGATCGATGCGAAGATCCGGGAGCTGGAAGACTGGCGAGGCGAAATGCTCGGCCGGCTCCGGGCCTTGGTCAAGGAGGCAGATCCCGACGTCGTCGAGGAGTGGAAGTGGCGAGGGGTTCCGGTGTGGTCGCACCACGGAATCATCTGCACAGGTGAGACTTACAAGCAGGTGGTGAAAATGACCTTTGCCAAAGGGGCAGCTATTGAGGACCCGCAGCACCTCTTCAACTCGAGCCTTGACGGCAACACGAGGCGCGCCATCGACTTCCACGAGGGCGAGAAGGTAAACGAGGGGGCGTTGAAGACCCTCATTCGCGCCGCGGTGACTCTGAACATGTCCAAGACCAAGCGCTGAGCAAATGAAGTTGACGTTTCCGTAGCAATCGCAGGAGGTGGTCGTGGCACGCAATATCGCGGTTGGCACGGGGCTGATGGAATTTCCTTTCTCCAGTACCGATGGGTTCTGGCGATGGGTCGACCTGTGCGAAGCAGGTGGCATCGACTCGATCTGGCAGACCGACCGCATTGTCAGCCGCCAGCCGATCCTTGAGTGCATGACGGCGCTTGCGGCGATCGCCGGGCGAACGCAGCGAATCAAGTTTGGAATCAACGTGGTGTCGCTGGCGCTGCGCGATCCGGTCCTGCTGGCCAAGCAGTGTGCAACGATCGACGTGCTGTCGCAGGGTCGGTTGCTGCCAGGCTTCGGCATCGGTAGTCCACAGGGGCCGGAGTGGCAGACGCTGCATATCGACACGGCAACGCGCGGGCGGCGAACAGACGAGGCCTTGGAGATCATCGCACGTCTGTGGTCGCAGGACAGCGTCGATTTTGAAGGACGGCACAATCATCTGACCGGCGCGTCGATATCGCCAAAGCCGGTGCAGCCTGATCTGCCAATGTGGATCGGTGGCTCATCAGCAGCGGCTGTGCGTCGCACGGCGCGATACGGCACCGGCTGGCAGGCGGGAGCCGAGACGCCGGCCGATGTCGGTCGGGTGATCAGCGAGATCAAGGCCGCGCTTAAGGAAACGGATCGCAGTATCGACGAAGATCACTACGGCGCCGCCTTCGCGTTCCACTTCGGGCGAGCGGACGATCCAGGCGTGGCGCAGGTCATGGAGGCATATCGCAAGCGCACTGGTCGTGATCCGGAGCGACACTTCGCCATAGGGGACGCTGGCATGATGCTGGACCGAATCGCGCAATACGTGGACGCGGGCGCGTCGAAATTTATTCTACGACCCGCGGCGCGCGGCGATGCGGACATGCTGGACCAGACGCGCAAGCTGATCGACCAGGTGCTGCCGATGGTCGCGGCGCGCTGGCCAAAGCAGAAAAAGGCGGCCTGACCGTCAGATCAGCACGCAGTGCTCCGGTGCAAATGACACGGTCACGCTGCTGCCTTCTTCGAAAAGTTCGGTTGGCGGGCGGCGCACGATCAACTGGCCGGCTGGCCAATCCACGACATACTGAATGAAGTCGCCGTGGAACATGCGGCGGTGGATGGTTCCTGGGACAGTGTTGTGTGTCTCCAGCGGGTCGTCGAGGTGCACATAAGACGAGCGAAGCGCGGCCATCTCCTGTCCACTGCGCGACTCATCGGCGGCGACAACCTCCAACTGCATGCCGCCTTCGGCATCGAACATCAGCGTCTGGTTCTTGCCCGACGTCCCGCGGACCTTCCCTTTGATCAGATTTGCCGACCCGACGAAGTCGGCGACGAATCGGCTGCGAGGGCGGTTGTAGATATCCTCCGGTGAGCCGATCTGTTCGATCTGACCATCGTTCATGACGATCACCCGATCGGAGATCGCCAGAGCCTCCTCCTGGTCATGCGTGACGTAGAGCGAGGTAATGTCGAGGCGGCGCTGCAGTTCGCGCAACTCTACCCGCATCTCGGCGCGCAGCTTGGCGTCGAGATTGGATAGCGGTTCATCGAACAGCAGCACGCTGGGCGAGAAGGCGATGGCACGTGCCACCGCCACACGCTGCTGCTGCCCTCCCGACAATTTCGATGCAGGGCGAGTGGCGAAATCCTGCATCTGCACCAGGTCCAGGACGCGCTCGACGTTCTGTCGGACTTCCGCCTGCGGCAACTTGCGCACCCGCAAACCATAGGCGACGTTGTCGAACACCGTCATGTGCGGCCAGATCGCATAGGACTGAAACACCATCGACACGCCACGCTTTTCCGCGGGCACGTTGCGTCGCTCGGAATAGACAACGTCGCCGTTCAGGCGGATCGAGCCACCAGTGGGCGTTTCCAGGCCGGCGACCGAACGCAAAGTGGTGGTCTTGCCGCAGCCAGAGGGGCCGAGCAGTGTCACTAGTTCACCAGGCGCGATGGCGAAGCTGATATTGTCCACGGCGGTCACATCGCCATAGCGAACGACCAGATCCGTGACCTCGATGCGGTTCATTGGGTAACCCCGGTGAAGCGCCGCGCAACGCCGAACAGGATAGCGACGGCGATGAAGATGGTCGCGGTCTGGATCAATGCCATCGCTGCTGACAACTCGGAGCTTGAACTCAGCCACGAGTTGACGATGGCGGGTGCGATCACCTTGGAATTGGGGCCCATCAGAAAGATCGACACGCCCAACTCGCGCACCGAGGCGATGAAGATCAACAGCCATGCCGCAACCAGACCGGGTCGGAGCAGCGGCATGGTGACGGTGCGCATCTGGTAGCCCCATTTCGCGCCGCAGACGCGGGCGCACTCTTCCAAACTTGGATCGACCTGCAGCACCACACTGGCGATGGTGCGCAGCCCAAGGGGCAGGAACACGGTGAAATACGCCAGTGCCAGCAGCCACAGCGTGCCGTAGATCGGGATCGGCAGATTGATCCAGGCCCACAACAGGCCGAGGCCGAACACCAGACGGGGCACGGCCTGCGGGAACATGATGACGTATTCCGCCGCGCTGCTGCCGGGCATGCGCGAGCGGTAGATGATCCAGGCCAACACGCCGATCACCAGCACGCCTATGGTGGAGACGGAGATCGCCAGGATCAGGCTGTTGATGAAGGCAGGACCGACCGAGCCCATCTGCATCGCGGTTTCGTAGTTGGCGAAGGTGAACTGCATCTGTGAGATGATCACCGTGGCAAAGCGCTCGAATGACGTGAGCAGCAGGGCGCCGAGAGGCAGGATGACCGCGACGATGATGTAGCCCCAGGCAACAGCGAGCAGCGGCCAGCGCAAAGCACCCACGTCCATCTCACGCGGGCGAAACGCCTTGCCGGTGATGGTGGTGTAGGTGCCTTTGCGCAGCACGAGTCGGGCTAGCGTGAGCGTGACCAGCATGACCACGAACAGCGACAGCCCCATCGCTGCGGCGCGGCCGTAGTCGGGCGGAAATGACAGAGTGGCCTGCCAGATCGACGTGGTGACGACATAGAACCGGCCCGGAATGCCGAGTACGAACGCAGCGGCAAACGAGCCGAGCATTTCCGCGAACACGAAAATCGTAGCGCTGAGTACGCCAGGCGCGACCAGTGGCAATGTGATGCGCAGCGCAGTGCGCAGCTTGCCGGCGCCGAGTACCCGTGAGCTCTCTTCGAGCGATGGATCCATCGACTTCATCGCCGCCGAGATCATGACGAAGGCCACGGTCCCCTCGAACAGTGCCATCACCCAGGCGATGCCCCAGGGCGAATAGATGTTGAACAGGTCACCCGGTGCACCGAACGAACGCCATGCCTGATTGATCAAGCCGGTCTTCGGTCCGAGCAACACGCCCCAGGCCAATGCGCCGATCAGCGGGGTCATGTAGTAAGGCAGCTCCATCAGCCGTTCCAGTCGCTGCCGACCGGGAATGTTGGTGCGCGTCAGGATCCAGGCTTGCAGGAAGCCGAAGATAACGGCGAGCACGGTGGCGATGCATGACACCAGCGCCGTGTTGGTCAGCACGCGGTAGTCGTCGATCAGGTTGGTGTAGTTGTCGAGGCCGTATTCTTCGGGGGGAAAGGCCGATGGATCGCCGACATTGAGTGATTCGTTGATCAGGAAGCCGATCGGGTAAAGCACCAACGCGCCGCACAGCAGCACAATGAGCGGCATGACGATGGTTCTCAGGCTGATGCCCCTGATGCTCCGCACCGCAGCGATCCGTTCAGCGCAAACCGGTAAGCTTGTCCCACTTGCGCACGAACTGCACGTGGGTCTTCTCGAATGCCGACCAATCAGTCGGGGTCAGCAGCTTGAAGTTGTTGATGCTGACGCCGCCTGGCGGGGGCGGCACGTCGCTACGCGGGGAGTGGTAGTAAAGGTTCTGACCGTTGATCGTCTGGCCCGGCACGCTAAGGAACCAGTCCAAGAACAGCTGTGCCGCAGCCGGATGCGGCGCCTTGTCAACGATACCCCAAGGCTGTGGTGAGGCCACCACTCCGTCTGGCGGAATGACGAACTCCACCGGGGCACCCTTCTGCTTCATGATCAGGTAGCCGGAATACTGCGCAGTCAGCGCAACCTTGTCCTGGCCGTTCACAAGACGATCGAACTGCTGCACGTACGAATCAAAGGCATGTGGTTTCAGTGGTGCCAGCTTCGGCCAGAAGTCGTCGCCGTAGAGCTGGCGCAGCACATACCACTCGACGTGCTGCAGGCCGGAAATCGTCACCTTGACCGAAATTGCATCGGTCCATCGCGGATCGAGCATATCTTGCCACGTCTTCGGCGCTTCCGCGGCCGTCACCAGGTTGGGATTGTAGGCAATCGCCGCGATGGCGAGCGCGCCCCAGGTCCAGGATCCTTCCGGCGAGCTCTTGTACTCAGGTTTGTAGGCTGCCATCTCAGGCGAAACGTACTGCATGTACCCGCCGCGCTTTTGGAAATCGAGCGCGAAACTCATATCGGAAAGCTGGGCGATATCGGCGAGATAGACGTTGCCCTGGCGCTCCGTGCGCAGGCGGGCGTAGAGTCCGCCAGCCTGGATGCGGAGATAGGTCGGCTTGATCTTCGGAAACAGTGCGTGAAACTTTGCCAGAACCTGTTCTGAAGGCGCTTCAGGATCAGTGGCATAGACCACCAGCGCGCCTTCACTTTCAGCCTTGGCGACGTCGGCGCAGGTCTTGAAGCCGGCCAGAAGCTGCGGCTCCTCGCAAGCGGATGCGGCAGCAATGCTTAGAGCTGTCGTGACAACCGCTAGACACAGGTGACGCACTGCTTCCTCCGAAGGTCGTTGATTCGACTAGAGCACAACAAATGTTTGCAGCAAACCGACCGCGAAGTATGGATGGCTGGCAACGGTGGTCGATCAACCTTGCCGCACAAGCTTCCGTACGCGGTGGTTCTCGGAATCGCCGATATAGAGCGCGCCATCGGCTCCTACGACGGCGCCATGCGGCCGGGCCAGAGCGTCGGGGCCAGCCTCACCGGTGCCGGCGATTGTGCGGACGATCCAGCTCTTCGCGTCGATCAGGCGGATGACATGATTCTCGGTGTCGACGATGAACACGTTGCCGGCGGGATCGACCGCCATTTCCTTCGGGGCATCGAACACCGCGTGTCGCGCGTCGTGTTCGTCGCCGGCGTAGCCGCGAGCGCCGGTGCCAGCGATGGTCTCGATGACGCCGTCGCGCACACGGCGCAGGCTGCTGCCCTGGCGTTCCAAGATATAGAGTGAGTCGTCCGGTGCCAGTGCGACCGCGCGGGCGCCGAAGATGTCGGCCGCCGCCGCCGGTCCGCCATCGCCGGCGTGGCGCCCGTTGCCGGTGCCGGCAAACGTGGACAGGGCGCCGGTGGCAAGCTCAATGGCATGGACCCGGTGACCGGCGACGTCTGCGATGAACAGCCGGCGGTGCTCGCGATCCAACGCCAGCCCGTTCGGCTCGACCAGTTCGGCCAAAGTGCTGATGACGCCGCTGCTGCCATCGACCCGGCGCACGCGCTTGTTCAGCCGATCGGCGATGTAGATGTTGCCAGTCCGATCGATCACGATGCCGTAGGGCTGGTTCATCCGTGCCTCGGTCGCGGGCCCGCCATCTCCGGCGAAGCCGCTCTCACCCGTTCCGGCGATGGTGGTGATGACGCCGCTCCGCGTGTCGATGCGCCGGATGCAGTGGTTGTAGGTGTCGGAGAAGCAGAGATTGCCGCTTGGATCGAACGCCAGATCGAACGGATTGTTCAGCAGCGCCTGGGTAGCGGGACCGTCATCGCCGGCATAGCCGGGCTGACCGGTCCCGGCGACCGTGGTCATGATCCAGTTTGATTGCGGCATCGCATCCTCCCAAGGTTGTCGGCATCGCCCGTTCAAGCCTAAGATTAAGTCAGCGAATTGCCGGAGGATACCGAGATGGACATGCAGGTGGACCGCGCCACGAGCACGTTGTACGCGAAGCTGGAAGAGCGGGTCCTGGCACGTGACCAGATCGGCGCCAGCCAGACGTACTATGACCTCGTACGCGCGGGACGCCCGCTGAAGGAAATTGTGGCGGAAGGCGTGCGTATCCATGCGCCCTACACGCATGTGCCATACCACGAGCGCATCGACGATGGGTATCCGAACTTCGTCAACAACGACCATTGCCTGCTGAGCGCACGTGCCACCATCAACCTGACCAAGATGGTGCCGGAACGGTTGGCGATGCTGCCGATGGCGCAGACCATCTGGTACATCCCGAGCGGCCTCGATATCTGGAACCAGAAGATCAACAAGGCGCCCGGACACTATACCCGGATGCGCGGCAATCTCGGCAGCGTGGAAAAGCCGCCGGAGCCGGTGGTGTATTGGCCAGACCAGGAGCCGCTGCGTCAGGACGGTCCGTTGCAGGAGCGCCTGTCCAACTGGATGACACTGGTGCACCGCGGCCAGGTGATCGATGCGTATCGGACATTCCTCGGCCTCATGGAGGACGTGCCGAACCGCAAGGCCGTGCTGGCGGAACTCGTATTCGCCGGGCTGATCGATGTGCAGGACCGGATGTTGTTCAATCGCTCCTATACGACAGGGCATAAGGCGTATCGCGCGCGTTCCACCGTGGAGATCGGCAACGCGATCGGCTGGGACGACCCAGCGTCACATCATGTGTTGTACGCTGGTGCGCTGGACATCGCCGTGGGGCCGCGCTGGTACTCGACCTACGAGATGGCGTGCAACATGGTTAAGATGCACATTGAGGGCGAGGCGCTGCATGCCGTGCCGTATGGTGGCGTCAGCGAAGCCGAGATCGCGGTGCTGCGTAACAACAAGGAGGCGCTGAACCAGGAAGAGGCGGCTGGCCTGATCGAAGCGGTGCTGCGCAGCCATGAGCCTGATAACCTGCACTGCATCACCCGCCTGCTGAAGGCGGGAAAGGACCCGCGGCGCGTCCTGGACGTTCTGCAGATCGCGGCGGCGACAGTGGTGCTGGAAGCGGTCGACCCGAACAATTTCTCGATGCCGCATCACTGCTACGAATACTGCAATACGCTCGCGTGGTTCTTCGACAATTTCGATCATCCGCGCCGGCTGCGGCTGATCTACCTGCTGGCGTCGTATTTGAACCACGTCGCGTGGCACCAGCAGGGGATCGGTGACGTCAATACAGTGAAGGTCAAGGCGCCCAGCGGTGCGGATACGCTGACCGCGGGTCAGTTGCTGGATAACGTGGACAACGCCGTCTGCGCGCTGAACGGGCCAGAGAGCCTGTCATGGACTCAGGCGTATCTGAACAACGTCGGTGACCATGGGCCTCTGGTGCAGCGCATCGCGCTGGCGGCGACCAAGCTGGGCAACGATCCGCATAACCAGGAGATCGCCCAGTGCATGCTGATGGATTACGGCACCAACCGGCACCCGGAGCGCGACAAACTGCTGCTGGCGGCGGCGTATCATACCGCGATGCACCGGAAGTACGGCGATCCGCTGGAGCCCGCACGGCGCTTCGGCGAGGCGATGGGGGTGGCGCTGCAGTAAGCCGCTGACGGAGGATGCGATGCCTGCGCTGGATGCAACGTCGAGCGCCTCGATACGCCGGCCGATAGAAGGTCCCTCGGTGTGGTTCGCCGACGATATGCGTGGGCGGGAGGCTGAGTGGAGCTACCGCCTGTCGCCGGCGGAGGTGGCGCAACTCGAGACGGCGTTGCGCGCGGTGCAAGCGCGCGGATTGGATATCGCTACCATCAGCCGACAGAACTTTCCATTGCCGACGCTTGGTCCGGTGCTCGACCGGCTGTGCGAGGATGTGCTGAACGGCCGCGGCTTCGTGCTGCTGCGCGGCGTGCCGGTCGAGGGCCGTCCCATCGCGGAGAGTGCCGCGATGTATTGGGGTATCGGCGCCTATTTCGGCAGCGCGCGATCGCAGAACGCCAAAGGTCATCTGCTAGGCCACGTCTATGATCTTGGCGGCAGCAGTGCTGCCGATCCGACCATCCGCAGCTACGCAACCGCGGAACGGCAGAATTTTCACATCGATCGCTGCGACGTGGTGGCGCTGTTATGCCTGCGGCGGGCAAAGTCCGGAGGGCTCTCGGCAATTGCCAGCTCGATGGCGGTGCACAATGTGATGCTGGAGCGGCGACCTGACCTGCTGGACCAGCTGTATCAGCCGATGCCGGTCGATCGGCGTGGCGAAGTGCCGGAGGGCAAGGCGCCTTTCTATGAGGCGCCGGTGTTCAACCCGTATGCCGGGAACGTGTCGGTACTGTACTCGCGGCTGCATATCGGCTCGTCGCAGCGCTTCGCCGAGGCGCGACGACTGACGCCAGCGGACATCGAAGCGTTGGATATGCTGGGCGCGCTGGCGGCTGATGACGCTTTACGCCTCGACATGACCTTCATGCCCGGCGACATCCAGTTCCTGCACAACCACACGATCCTGCACGCACGAACGGGGTACGAAGACTGGCCCGAGGCAGAGCGCAAGCGTCACTTGCTGAGGTTATGGCTTGCGCCGAAGCAGGCACGAGACCTGCCGCCTGTCTTCGCCGAGTGCTACGGCGGCATTATCCCCGGCGATCGCGGCGGAATCATTTGTCCTGATACCAGACTGCACGCTCCGATAGTACCAGGCTGAAGCAGCGCCGGGGATCTGGCGGGCAGCCACACACCGTTCATGGCCACACGGTGAGGTAATGGAGAAGGACCGGCTCCTTGCATTCAGTGACGGGGTGATCGCCGTCGTCATCACGATCATGGTCCTGGAGCTGAAGGCGCCGCATGAAGCGACCTTGCATGCGCTGGCGGAGACCGCGCCGGTGTTTCTCAGCTATGTCCTCAGCTTCATCTACGTGGCGATCTACTGGAGCAACCATCACCACTTCTGCCATCTAGTCAGGCACGTTGACGGCCCGATGCTATGGGCCAACCTGCATCTCCTCTTCTGGATTTCGCTTATTCCGTTCACGACAAGCTGGATGGGTGAATACCACGAGGCAGCGACGCCCAGCGCGGTCTATGGCGTCGTACTGTTGGCATCGGCGATCGCCTGGTACGTGCTGCAGAGGGTGATCATCCGCTCGCAGGGAGAGGATTCGCCGCTGGCACGCGCGTTGGGTCGCGACCTCAAGGGCAAGCTTTCGCCACTGTGCTATCTCGCCAGCATTCTGCTGTCCTTTATTGATACCCGCATCGCCCAGGCGATCTATGCACTCGTCGCGCTGATGTGGTTGATTCCGGATCGGCGGATCGAGCGGGCATTGGCCGGAGCGCGCCTCGATCATCCTGCCGACTGAACGTCAGACATCCAGGAGGAAATAACCATGCCTGTCACGGGTGATCTCGTAGCCACTGCGCTGTCCGCTATCGCCTTCATTCCCTGCGCGATGGCAAGCGTGAGCTCCACGTCCGCGCCAGCGCCTCGTCGTCGTGATACCGTGATGAACGGCAAGCGCGTGAAGACCGTCGATGTACATGCCCACTGCATCGTTCCCGCGGCTGCCGCACTGATAAATCATCCGCTGGAAGCGCCCGGACTTCTGATGCACGACACCAGCACGCGTATCGCGGCGATGGATGCGCAGGGCATCGACGTCGAGGTGCTCAGTATCAATCCCTATTGGTATCGGGCACCGCGCGACGCAGCAGCCGAGCTGATCAAGGTACAGAACGAGACGCTGGCGCAGTACTGCGCCGCCAACCGGGAACGATTCGCGGGTTTCGCCACCGCGGCATTGCAGCACCCCGAGCTCGCGGCCGAGCAGGTTGAGTACGCGGTGAAGACGCTGGGTTTCCGCGGCGTCGGCGTGGGCGGCAGCGTGGCCGGGGAGGAACTCGCGAACCCGCGTTTCCATCCGTTCTGGGCGAAATGCGAGGAACTCGGGGTGCTTGTGTTCATGCATCCGCTTGGCACACGCGAACTGGAGCCGTCCGGGCGGCTCAACGGCAGCGGGCTCCTGACCAACACGATCGGCAACCCGCTGGAAACCACGATCGCGCTGTCGCACCTGATCTTCGAGGGAACGCTTGACCGCTTCCCTGGCCTGAAGATCTGTGCAGCGCACGGCGGAGGGTTTCTGCCATCCTACGCCAATCGCTCGGATGCCGTGATCCGTACCTTCCCACAGCGCGTTGGTTCACTGCCGAAGAAGCAGCCGACAGCGTATCTGCGCGACGGGCAGCTGTTCTTCGATACGATTGTTTTCACTCCTGAGGCGCTGCGTCACCTAATTGCCGAGACTGGGCCGGGACAGATCATGATCGGCACCGACTATCCGTTCCCCTGGACCAGCACCGAGGTCGAGCTTGTGCTTAATACCCCCGGCCTGACAGATGACGAACGCATCGCCATCCTGGGCGGGACAGCTTCGCGGTTACTCGGCTTGGACGGCTGAGCTGCGGCCGCAAGGATGACGGCCAGGCACCGGGACGCGGTGCCTTGGCATCCTGGCGCCGGATTCTCTCGGCCCCGTGCATCTTAAAAAGCTATATTTGTTTGCCGCGGGTGCGATGGCAATTATGTGCGCTCCGTCTGATTTGGCTCAGCGAACGCATGCTTAAGTTGCACGTTCTTCCCGCAGCATGCGCCAAGCGCGTGGCGGGTAGCTTGCTGCTGACTGCCAAAGTCCCCGACTTCGGCCTATGCCAACGCGCCTGAGCGGGCCGGAAGATGCGCAATGTGTCTTCTCTGGTGTCGGCGGCTTATTGACGACGCTGGTCACGATATTTCGCGACACCTAGATCGACTGCGAGGCCGCGTCCAACTAGGCTGAGCGCCGGATTGCACCAAGCGGACAGACTCCGACACGCTCAGCCCGGCTGCTTCGAAGGTGCTAGCGCACACGTCCAGCGCTGTAGCCCCCGCGCTCGAATTGGAATACCGATCGAGAATATTTCCTGCCTGGCTAAACAAACGCCGACGGGTCACCAGCTCAGACACATACGGGTTTATATTGCTGCTGCTGCTGGGCGCGACGAGACATCGACCAAACCAATATGACCCGGCTGCACGGCCGTGCGCCGCGGGGCAAACGGCCGGTCGGCGCGCTCGCCACTGCGTTCATAGCGTCCGACGCTAATCAGACCCTCGACATCGGATTCCATCAGCAGCTACAGCACAGCCTCCGCCACGCTTCGCAGGAAATCGCAGTCACCCGGCGACATTGGCGGTCGTCTCGCGGCAGATGCGGGACCGTGCGTCGTGCAGAAGCTTCGCGAAGCACAGGATGCGGCGGCGGTGCACAGGGTTCTCGTCGGCACCTGATCAAATCAAAATCGCGCAGAGCCAGCGACAAAACCGTGGTTGCGATTTGTTTGGGCGAATGCCATGCGTCGCCGCAAGATCTGCGAGCCAGTTCCGAGGAGAAGACGGTGTCTGATACGCGCCATGCTGAACGAGGAAAGACCAGCGAGGACCTTCGTCTGGACGAAGCCCGCGACAAGGGGGTGCCTTGGCGGCTATGGGGACCGTATCTCAGTGAACGACAATGGGGCACCGTGCGCGAGGACTACAGCGAAAACGGCGATGCCTGGAACTACTTCACCCACGACCAGGCGCGGTCGCGCGCTTATCATTGGGGAGAGGATGGGATTGCCGGACTGAGCGACGACCACCAGCGCCTGTGCTTTTCCATTGCCTTGTGGAACGGCCAGGACCCGATCCTGAAGGAGCGATTGTTCGGCCTGACCAACAGTGAGGGCAATCATGGCGAGGATGTAAAGGAATACTATTTCTATTTGGATAATACCCCAACCCACTCATACATGAAGCTTCTCTACAAGTATCCGCAGCGTCCGTATCCTTACCAGGAACTCATCGACACCAACCGCAAGCGCAGCCGCAGTGAGCAGGAGTATGAGCTGCTCGACACCGGCGTCTTCAGGGAGGATCGTTATTTCGATGTATTCGTCGAGTACGCAAAGGCTGCCCCTCGGGATATCCTGATCAAGATCAGCATATGCAATCGCGGACCAAAGGCATCCACCCTGAGCGTCCTGCCCACCTTGTGGTTCCGCAATACCTGGACGTGGTGGGCGGATCTCCCGAAGCCCACGTTGCGGAGCGCTTTGGGCGGTGTTTGCGCGGTCGCCGCATCCCATGCCGAGCTTGGGGATTACACGCTGTGTTGCGAAGGCGATCCGCCGCTTCTGTTCACCGAAAACGATACGAATGATCAGCGCCTTTTCGGCACGCCGAACCCCACGCTTTACGTCAAGGATGGTATCAACGATTACGTAGTGGCCGGCAAACGGGACGCCGTCAATCCCGCCAATACGGGAACCAAGGCGGCCGCGCACTATCAGCTGACTGTTAACGCCGGTGCGGTATCGGTCATCCGCCTGCGGCTCAGCGACAGCCCCTCGACCTATCCCTTCGGCCCTGAGTTCGAGGCAATTCTTGCACAGCGTCAGCGCGAGGCCGATGTGTTCTACAGTGCGATCCGTCCCGCACTGTTAAGCGACGATGCGACGAATGTGATGCGACAGGCGTTGGCTGGCATGTTGTGGAGCAAGCAGCATTTCTTCCTGGACGCCGACAAGTGGCTCGAGGAACACGGTGCCGATCCGATGCGTCCATCGACACGTGACGTTCGCAACCGCGGGTGGGCTCATATGATCGCCGATCATGTGATCTCGATGCCCGACAAATGGGAGTATCCCTGGTTCGCCGCTTGGGACCTCGCGTTTCACACGCTCGCCTTATCGAGCGTCGATATCGACTTCGCCAAGCAGCAGCTGGACCTACTGCTCGATCAGCTCTATCTGCACCCATCCGGCCAGATCCCGGCCTATGAATGGAATTTTGGCGACGTCAACCCGCCGGTCCAGGCTTGGGCCACGATCTTCCTGTTCCGGATGGAACAGGAGCTCAAGGGAAAGACCGACCTTGCGTTCCTCAAGCGGGTCTTCGGCAAGCTCACGGCGAACTTCGGCTGGTGGGTGAACCGCAAGGACCGCTTCGGCAAGAGCTTGTTCGAGGGCGGCTTTCTGGGCCTCGACAATATCGGCGTGTTCGATCGCAGCGCGCCCTTGCCGACCGGTGGTCACCTTGAGCAGGCAGACGGCACCGCGTGGGTCGCTCTGTTCTGCCAGAACATGCTCGAGATCGCCTATGAGCTCGCGGCGAACGATCCCACCTATGAAGACCTGGCGACAAACTACGGGATACAATTCCTGATGATCGCCCATGCCATGAACCACGTCGGTCCGGACGGCATGTGGGACGAGGAGGATGGATTTTACTATGACGTCCTGCGACTGCCGGACGGCAGCGCAACGCGGCTGAAGGTCCGTTCGATGGTCGGTCTGTTGCCGCTCTGCGCGGCGACCGTGGTGGAAAAGCGACAACGCGAGCAGGCGCCCAAACTAGTACAAACGATGTGGGCGCGTGTGCAGCGAATGCCGGAACTGCTGCAGTCCATCCATGCGACGGGCCCAGGCCATTTCGGCATCGCGGAACGCGGCATCATCGCTCTGGTCAACGAGCAACGTCTGCGCCGTATCTTGACACGGATGCTGGATGAGAATGAGTTCCTGAGTCCGCACGGCATCCGTTCGCTCTCGCGTTATCACGCGGACCACCCATACGAGTTCTCCGCGGGCGGTCAGGTGTACCGGGTCGGCTATCTTCCTGCGGAGTCGGACACCGGCATGTTCGGCGGCAACTCGAACTGGCGCGGGCCCGTTTGGATGCCGGTCAATGCGTTGATCATCCGCGCCCTGATGCACTACTACGCTTACTATGGCGATAACTTTAAGGTCGAATGCCCCACAGGCTCCGGCAAGCTGATGAACCTGTTCGAGGTTGCCCGGGACATCGCCAACCGCCTGATCAGCATCTTTCTGCGGGACGAAGATGGCCGTCGTCCAGTGTACGGCGGGACAGAAGTCTTCCAGCGCGACCCTTACTGGCGCGATCTCCTGTTGTTCTACGAATACTTCCATGGCGACAATGGCGCCGGCATCGGCGCGAGTCACCAAACGGGATGGACAGGGGGTGTGGCTACCCTCATCGACATTTTCGGAAAGCTGGATGCGGAGACTTATCTCACCGGCGGCAGCCTGGCGCCATTTGGCGGCGACCGAACGGAGGCGTAGGAAGAAGCCGAGACTGGAGACCTTGTCATGATCGAAATGCGCCCGCTGGCCAGCCGCGCCGCCTGGTACGGAAAGGATATGGACGTTTCCGGCGACTGGATCCGTAGCCTCGATGATGTTCAGCGCGCCGAGATTGAGGGCGCGCTTGCACGGGTGAAGCGCGACGGCTTCCCGCTGTTCGGCTTCGGCCGAGACGATTTCCCGCTCGCATCGACGGCTACGCTGCTGACTGAAATCAGCGACGAACTGGAAAACGGCCTGGGCGCCGTCCGCCTGCGCGGCCTGCCGGTGGAGCGATATTCCGAGGACGACATCCGGCAGATCTTTTGGGGCCTGGGGCGATATCTCGGGACGCCGCTCTACCAAAATGCCCGCGGTGAAAGCATGGGTGAGGTGCGCGACGAAACGAAGCGGACGGAAAAGACTTACGTGGAGGGCGCGCCAGGCAGCATCGTCTCTTCGCGTGCACGTGCGCGTTCTACCGGTCCGCTGCGTTGGCATACCGACCGCTGCGATGTGATTGCGCTGCTCTGCGTGCGCAATGCCAGAGCCGGCGGCGTCAGCAAGCTGACCAGTATCGCGACGATCTACAACGAGATCCTGCGCCGCCGGCCTGATCTGCTGGAACTGCTATGCCAGGATTACTGGCGTGCGCGACCCGCCGACGAGGACGGCATCGCCAGGACACGCGCATTCGCGCTGCCGGTGTTCGGCGTGCAGGACGGCAAGCTGACCTGCCAGTATTCGCGCACCTATGTCGAGCAGGCGCAGGAGTTCCCCGAAGTACCACGGATCACCGCTGCACAGAACGAAGCGCTCGATCTGCTCGCAGAGGTTGCCGAGGAAACGTGTCTCTATGCGCCGTTCGTGCCGGGCGACATCCAGTTGCTGAACAATCATGTCATATTCCACGGCCGTACGGCATACGAAGACGACAGTGCCAGCCATCAGGACCGGTTGTTGTTCCGTCTTTGGCTGTCGATGCCGAATAGCCGGCGCCTGCCGCGAGGCTTCGAGGTGCTCTGGGGCAACACAGAACCCGGTGCCATCCGCGGCGGTGTCGTGCAGCCTGACACGGCACAACGTGTGGCGGTCGCCGCCTGATCGATAAACTGGAGATGCTGCTCGCGCTTGCTCGTGAGCAGCATTTTGGCCGGGCCGCCGATGCCTGTGGCATCACGCAGCCGACGCTGTCCGCAGGTCTCAAGCAGCTGGAAGAAAACTTCGGCGTGCTGTTGGTGAACCGCCAGTCCCGCTTCATCGGCTTCACACCGGAAGGCCAGCGCGTGCTCGATTGGGCGCGTCGCATTGTCGGCGATGCCCGCGCGATGCACGACGAAATCAGCGCCCTGAAGCGCGGTCTGGCCGGTCATCTTCGACTGGCGGCGATACCGACGGCACTGCCGATCGTTGCCGAACTGACCACGCCGCTGCGCGAGCGCCATCCCGACGTCGTGTTCACCGTGATGTCGCGCAACTCTATCGACGTGCTGACGCAGTTGGAAAATCTCGAGGTCGATGCCGGCCTGACCTACGTGGACAACGAGCCACTCGGCCGCGTGCGCTTCGTCCAGCTCTATCACGAGCGCTATCACTTGCTGGTCTCAGCCGACGCACCGTTGGGTCGTCGCGAGGAAGTCAGCTGGTCAGAGGTCGGCCGCGTCCCGTTGTGCCTGCTGACCCCCGATATGCAGAACCGTCGGATCATCGATCACCGGTTGCGCGCCGGAGGGGTTGAGCCGGCCCCGACCCTGCAATCCAATTCGATGATTGTGTTGTTCTCGCATGTGCGTACCGGGCGCTGGGCCAGCGTGATGCCGGCCGTATTGGCCGAAACCATGGGGTTGGGAGAACCGATCCGGTCAGTGCCGATCCGTGACGACGATCCGCCGACCATCGGGCTGGTTTACCCGCAGCGTGAGCCGCTCACGCCACTGACTGCGGCGTTGGTCGCAGAAGCCTACCGGTTGAGCCAAACCTGGGCCTCGGACGCACGATAGAAATTTTCTATCGGGGGTTCGGCCCGGCTTGCTTGCATTTCCCGGTGCGCAGCCAATTATGAGAGGAGAAAAGCCGCTTTTTTGCCGGGAGGAGTGCCCGCGGTGGCCAGCTACGAGGCCTGGAGCGAGGCGCGTGGTGCCGAGATCATCACCGCCCACGCCGATCAACAAGGAGCAACCTTGCCGATCCTGCACGCGTTGCAGGACGCGTTTGGGTGCGTGCCGGCGCAGGCAGTGCCGATGATCGCGCGTGTTCTCAATCTGACGCGTGCCGAGGTGCATGGCATTGTCAGCTTCTATCACGATTTCCGCGCCGAGCCGCCGGGCCGGCATGTCTTGCGCCTATGCCGCGCCGAGGCCTGTCAGTCTCTCGGCGCCGATGCTGTGGCAGCCCACGTGCGGCGTCGCTTGGGGGTCGACTGGCACGGCACCACGGCGGATGGCGCGGTAACTCTGGAGCCGGTGTTCTGTTTCGGTCTTTGTGCCGTCGGGCCTGCCGCAATGTTGGATGGTGCACCACTGGCGCGAATGGACGATGGCAAAATTGATAAGGTGCTGGAGCGGGCGCGATGAGCACGCGCGTCTATGTGCCGCGTGACGTCGCCGCTCTGGCGCTCGGAGCCGATGCCCTGGCGTCCTTGCTGCGGCAGTCGGGCGACGTCGAGATCGTGCGGACCGGCTCGCGCGGCCTGTTCTGGTTGGAGCCGATGATCGAGGTAGCGACTTCAGAGGGTCGCATCGCCTATGGCCCGGTGACCGTGGCGGACATCTCTGGCCTACTGGACGCGGGGATGCTCAGCGGCGGGACCCATCCGTTGCGGCTGGGCAGACCCGAGGATCTGCCGTTCCTGGCGAAGCAGACCCGGCTGACATTTGCGCGCTGCGGCATCGTCGATCCGCTGTCGCTGGACGACTATCGCGCCCATGGCGGCCTCAAGGGTCTGGCACGTGCAAACGAGATTGGCCCCGCGGCGACGGTCGAGATGGTCACGAAGTCAGGGCTCCGTGGACGTGGTGGCGCCGGGTTCCCGACCGGCATCAAATGGAAGTCGGCCGCCGACGCGGTGGGCGCGCGCAAGTACATCGTCTGCAATGCTGACGAAGGCGACTCCGGCACCTATGCCGATCGGATGCTCATGGAAGGCGATCCGTTCGTGCTGATCGAAGGCATGGCAATCGCCGCGTTCGCGGTCGGTGCCACCAAGGGATACGTCTATACGCGGTCGGAATACCCGCACGCCATCGCCACGTTCAATGCGGCGCTCGACGTCGCGCGGCGCGAGGGCGTGCTTGGCGACGGCTTCGATATCGAGCAGCGGGTCGGCGCCGGCGCCTACATCTGCGGTGAGGAGACCTCCCTGCTCGACAGTTTGGAAGGCAAGCGCGGTCAGGTGCGCGCCAAGCCGCCGCTGCCGGTACACAAGGGCCTGTTCGGCGCACCGACTGTGATCAACAATCTGGTGTCGCTGGCCAGTGTTCCTGTCATCCTCGACAAGGGCGCCGAGTTTTATCGCGACATCGGCATTGGTCGTTCACGCGGCACGATGCCGATCCAGCTTGCCGGCAATCTCAAATACGCCGGCCTGTTCGAGTGCGGCTTCGGCATCACCCTCGGCGAACTGGTGAACGACATCGGCGGCGGAACACGGACGGGCCGACCGGTGCGGGCGGTGCAGGTTGGCGGCCCACTCGGCGCCTATTTTCCCCCGGCGCTGTTCGATACACCCTTCGACTATGAGGCGTTCGCTGCCAGGGACGGGCTGATTGGCCACGGCGGCGTTGTTGTGTTCGATGACACGGTTGACATGGCGAGGCAGGCGCACTTCGCCATGGAGTTCTGTGCGACAGAATCCTGCGGCAAGTGCACGCCGTGCCGCATCGGTTCGGTACGCGGTATGGAGGTGATCGACCACATCGTTGCCGGCGACAAACGTGAGGCCAACCTCGAGCTGCTGCGCGACCTCTGCCACACGATGAAGTTCGGTTCGCTGTGCGCGTTGGGCGGGTTCATCCCGTACCCGGTGATGAGCGCGCTCGAGCACTGGCCGGAAGACTTTCACACCATGCGCCGCGAAGCGGCGGAATGACAGTTTGATGAGGCACCCATGCCCCTGATGCAGGAAATCGACTACGGCACCCCCGCCAGTAAGGCGAAAGAGCAGGTTACCCTTACGATCGATGGACAGCAGGTGACGGTGCCCGCGGGAACGTCGATCATGCGCGCGGCGATGGAAGCCGGGGTTCGCATTCCGAAGCTTTGCGCGACCGACATGCTCGACAGCTTCGGCAGTTGCCGCGTCTGCCTCGTGGAGATCGAGGGTCGCGCTGGAACGCCGGCCTCATGCACCACGCCCGTGGCTCCCGAGATGAAGGTCTCCACCACGTCGGAACGCGTCCGCCGGGTCCGACGCGGCGTCATGGAACTGTACCTGTCCGATCATCCGCTGGACGGTTTCACCGCGCCCACTGCTGGCAACAGCGAGTTCCAGGAGATGGCCGGGCTGATCGGTGTGCGCGAGGTGCGCTACGGCCAAACTGGCGCCAACCATTTGCACGCACCAGTCGACGCTTCCAATCCGTATTTTCAGTTTGATCCGGCACGTTGCATCGTGTGCTCGCGGTGTGTGCGCGCCTGCGAGGACGTGCAGGGGACTTACGCGCTAACGGTACAGGGACGCGGTTTTGCCTCGAAGATCGCCGCAGGCATGGATGAACCGTTCCTGCAGTCCGAGTGCGTCTCGTGCGGTGCCTGTGTGCACGCCTGTCCAACCGGATCGTTGATCGAGAAGTCAGTGGTGGAGCTCGGTCAGCCGGAGCACTCCGTGGTCACCACGTGCGCGTATTGCGGTGTGGGCTGCAACTTCAAGGCCGAGATGCAGGGCGACACTGTGGTGCGCATGGTGCCGTGGAAGGACGGCAAGGCCAACCACGGCCATTCCTGCGTCAAGGGGCGCTTCGCCTGGGGCTACGCCAATCATCGGGATCGCGTACTGAAGCCGATGCTGCGCGAAAAGATAACCGACCCGTGGCGCGAGGTGTCATGGGAGGAAGCGATCGGACACGTCGCCTCCCAGTTCAGGCGCATTCAGACTGAAGCCGGAAAGGACGCGATCGGCGTCATCACCTCATCGCGCTGTACCGACGAAGAGACCTATCTGGTGCAGAAGCTCGCGCGCCAGGTGTTCCGCAACAATAACACCGACACTTGCGCCCGTGTCTGTCATTCGCCGACCGGCTACGGTCTCAGCAAGACGTTTGGGACCTCGGCTGGCACGCAGGACTTCGATTCGGTCGATGATGCGGATGTCATCATGGTCATTGGTGCCAATCCGACCGACGGACACCCGGTGTTCGCCTCGCGCATGAAGAAGCGGCTGCGCGAAGGTGCGAAGCTGATCGTTGTCGATCCACGACGCATCGACTTGGTGCGTACGCCGCACGTTGAAGCGTCCTATCATCTGGCGCTCCGCCCCGGCACAAACGTCGCGGTGCTAACAGCGCTGGCGCATGTGATCGTTACCGAAGGTCTGGTCAACGAGGCTTTCGTGCGCGAGCGTTGTGATACGGATGCCTTCGCTGAATGGTCAGCCTTCGTGGCCGAACCGCGTAACAGCCCCGAGGAAGTTGAACGCGCGAGCGGCGTGCCGGCGCAGGTTCTGCGCCAGGCAGCGCGGCTTTACGCCGCGGCCCGCAACGGTGCAATCTATTACGGCCTGGGGGTGACCGAGCATTCGCAGGGCACCACCGCAGTTATGGCACTGGCAAATCTGGCGATGGCGACCGGCAATATCGGCCGTCGTGGTGTTGGCGTGAACCCGCTGCGCGGCCAGAACAACGTGCAGGGCAGCTGCGACATGGGTTCCTTCCCGCATGAACTGCCAGGCTATCGCCACATATCGGATCCAGGCGTGCGCGCGATCTACGAGCGGGAGTGGAGTATCGCGCTGGATCCGGAGCCAGGCCTGCGTATTCCCAACATGATCGACGCCGCTTTGGATGGCTCGTTCAAGGGCATCTACATCCAGGGCGAGGACATTGTGCAGTCCGACCCCGATACGAAGCACATGACC
>JBKPSV010000343.1:0-12036 GCA_046735215.1 Pseudomonadota bacterium
TATCGCAATGCGGCGCGGACGGCTCGCGGCGTTCGGCAGCACATGTTCATGGATCGTCATGGTTTCCGGATCGATGCTTGCGACCTTATTGGCGCCGAACTCGCAGAACCATGGCACGTCACGCGAGCTGATCACCATGCCGTAGGGGTTCGATCTTGGAGTGGGAGAGGTGACAAGCCTGATTTGACCAGACGCGGGATCCAGCCGCCCAACCATGTTGGCGCCTTGCACGGTGAACCATAAGATTCCGCGCCGATCGAATATCGGTGTGTGAGGGTCACGCGCGTTCGGATCCGGCAGCGGATAGGCGGTGAATTTGCCTGTCTGGGGGTCGAGCTTGCCGATATAGCCGGCGGAATTGGCGGTGAACCAGATGTTGCCATCGCGGTCGGCGACAAGGCCATGCGGTCCGGATCCCGGTGTGTCAGGGCGGTACTCGGTGATGGTGCCACTTTTCGGGTCAAGCCGCCCCAGCACGTTCGCCGTCTGGCCGGTATACCAAATCGAACCATCGCGGTCCGCGAGCGGATCGTGTGGCCGCGAACCCTGCGTCGGTACGACCCATTCCCTGATGTCGATCCGGGCCGTACCACCGATCAGTGACGGCCCGGGTTTAGGCTTCTCCGGAAAGTTCCTGGCGAGATAATCGGTGAGGAGTGCGACCTTGTCCGTCGGTACTGGCGCGCCGACGTTGCGCATCATGTGGATTATGTTCTGCCATTCCTGTCGGCTGTAGCCGGACGCGATGATGCGTGATGGCTCGTGACAGCCGAGACAGGCCTGCTGCAGGACCGTCCTGCCCTCACCGTCGGGGAGTTGCGGCTGAGCGCAGGCTGCCGAGATAGCCGACAAAGCAGCGAACACGATGGCGGCGGAGATTTTGCCAAGCATCGGGCACCTCGCCTGGTTCACGGCATGAAGTTTGGCGCGGTATGTGGCCGCGTGCCAGATGCTATCCACGTTGTTCCTGGTGGGCCGCTAAGCCGATCGACACAGGCCGAGCGCTGTCCCCGAAACGTTGGCTCCGGCAGGCGGAGGCCCAACGGCAGCATGGCCGCTGATCGGTTGGCGGCGGTCAGTTGCGGCCGGCGAGTTTGGCAAGCACCTGGGGATCGGCGCGGCAGACGCGGTCGCTTATGTCGGCAGACTTCGTATCGGAGGCTTCCAGCACCAGTGCCTTGGCGAGCGCCGCGGCACAGGTGCGGTCGATCCCGTTTGCACCCCGGCAGAGGAACAGCGCCTTGGACATCGTCGAGGAAGTGGCGGCTGTCTGCTTCGGCGCAGGCTGGGCGGTCAGCGGCAGGATCACCGCCCACAATGCGACGAGCCCGATTGCCATTACGGCTGCTACGATGAACTTGCGCATGACGGGTCTGTCCTACCTGCTGCCTGAAGCGTTACGTAGTCGCTTCGCTCGTCATCTCTGACTTTGTTGCCAGCGGCGGCCGAGGTGTATGAAGCGCATCACAGCTCATGACCAATGGCCGGGAACCCAGTAGTTGCCCTGCCAGTGCGCCGGGACCCAGACCCGGGCCGGCGGTCCGTAGTAGGCAGGCGGCGGATAGTAAGCGGGTGGAGGCGCCACGACGGCGGGCGGTATATAAACGCCGGGCCCATAACCGTAAGAATACCAGTAGGCGTTCGCAGGCCTGGAGACAAAGGCAGTGCCGATCGCGGCGAGGCAGATGAATGCGAGGATGTTTCTGGACTTGCATGCGGCTGAGGCGGTCATTTTTCTCTCCCACCGTTTCGTTGTTTCCCACGCCCGGACGCTAGGCCTGGCAAACCCTTTACCGATACAGGAGACATGCCTTGCCGGTTTTGCCGGAAACAGCCGGGGTTTTTCCGCCGCCGCACTCAGGCGTGCAGTTTGGCGAGAAGGTCCCGATTGGCGCGGATGACCAGCATCCGGCGGATCTTTTGGGTGGGGGTTAGAAGTCCGTTTTCCACGGTAAACTGCGAGACGATGGCATGCCGTCGGATGCGCTCGGTGACCGAGAGGCGCAGATTCACCCGACTGACCGCCAATGCTATCGCCACGTCGTCGTAGCCGTCGGCCGGCACAAGCAGTGCGGTCAGCGATGAGCGACCGTCGCCCGCGACCACGGCCTGGGCGATCTCCGGTTCCGCCATCAGCATGCTTTCGACTTTGGCCGGCGAGACATTCTCGCCGCCCGACAGCACGATCATGTCCTTCTTGCGGTCCAGGATTCGCAGATAGCCGGCATCGTCCAGAGCGCCGATATCACCCGTGTGCAGCCAGCCGTCGCGGATCGCCAGCGCCGTGGCGTCGGGCAGGCCCCAGTAGCCGTCCATCACCAGGTCGCCACGGACCAGGATCTCCCCATCCTCAGCGATGCGCAGATCCACCCCTTGCAGCACCCGTCCGACGGTATCGATGCGAATGGCATCAGGAGGGTTGGCGCTGATCACGGGTCCGGCCTCGGTCTGTCCGTAGCCCTGCATGACCTTCAGACCGAGAGCGAGAAAGAATCTGCCGACCTCCGGTTCCAGCCGTGCGCCGCCGGACATCTCTGCCCTCAGGCGCCCGCCAAAGCGATTGCGGACTTTCGAGCGGACCAGGACGTCGAGCAACCGGTCGAGCAGGTATTCGCCGACGCCCAGGCGGTGGTGGTCCAACCGCTTCAGGCCAAGGTCGACCGCGCGCTCGAACAGCACCTGCCGCCACTGCGGCTCGCGTCTCACCTGGGTCAGCACGCGAGCGCGGATCACCTCCAGTACGCGAGGCACAGCCGTCAGGATCGTCGGGCGTACAGCCAGCATGTCGGCCGCCAGGTGCTCGACGCCGCGGCAGTACACGATTTCGGTGCCGATGCTGGGCAGGAAGAACATGCCGACGGTGTGCTCGTAGCTATGCGACACCGGCAGGTAGGACAGATAGACCTCGTCGTGCAGCCGCAATGGCCGCAGCAGCTCGAATGCACCGCGGCAGTTCGACAGGATCGAGCGGTGCGGCAACATCACGCCCTTTGGGGCACCGCCGGTGCCGGAGGTGTAGATCAGGCAGGCAAGCTTGCCCGCATCGATCGCGGCGGCCGGTAGCGCAATATCGTCTGGTGGACGCGGATCGGCGACGAGAGCTGCCCAATGCATGAGCCGCGGGGATCCCCCCGCGTCATCCGGCGGACCATCGATCACGACGAGAAGATCGATGCCACCGGCGAGACGGCCGGCTTCGCGGATCATTCCGGCAAGGGCCGGTGTAGAGACGATCGCTGCGCGAGCACCGGAATCGCGTAGGATGTGGGCATGGTCGCGAACCGTGTTGGTCGTGTAGGTCGGGACGGGAACTGCGCCCAGTGCCATCAGGGCGGTCTCGGCGATCGGGTATTCCGGCCGGTTCTCCGAGACGATCACCACGCGGTCGCCGGCCGCGACCCCGGCACTGCGCAGGTGACGGGCGCACGAGGCCGCCATCCGCCCGAACTCGCGCCAGGTCACCCCGCGCCAGGCGCCGTCGCGGAACGAGCGCAGCATCGGCTTGTCCGGCCACGTTCGGGCCAGCGCAAACATCATCGCCGGCAGGTTGGGCCAGATCGGATACTGCTCCACGTCCACTCCCCGTTGCCGCAGTCTGCGCGGGACGCAACCCTTTGACCGAAGCTGCTACTACCTTACATGAATAACTCCTGCAGCCTCCGAGGACAGAATGACGCGCCAGACCGCCGCTGCCGACGCCGCCACCAGCGAGGCGATCGCGCAGGAGCTACCGACCTGGGACCTTGGTGATCTCTATCCGGCGCCAGACAGCTCCGCAGTCGAGGCGGACTTTGCCAAGGCCGACGAGGCGGCAAAGCAGTTCGCGCTAACGCATCAGGGCAAGCTGGCGGCCCTGTCGGGCGCTGCGCTGGCCGCCGCCATCGGCGACTATGAGCGGATCGAGGAGATTCTCGGGCGGCTCATGTCGTACGCCCAACTGCTGTTCTCGGGCGATTCGACCAACGCCGAGATCGGCCGCTTCTACCAGACGGTCAGCGAGCGGGTCACCGCGATCAGCAGCCATCTGCTGTTCTTCGCGCTTGAGCTGAATCGTATGGGCGATGCAGTTCTGGAACAGAAGCTGGCTGATCCCGCGCTGGCCCGATGGCAGCCGTGGCTGCGCGATCTGCGCGTATTCCGTCCGCACCAGCTTGCGGACGAGTTGGAAAAGCTGCTGCACGAGAAGGAGGTGACCGGTCGCAGCGCCTGGAGCCGGCTGTTCGACGAGACTATCGCCGGGATGCGCGTGTCTATGAATGGCGAGGCGCTGACGGTCAGCGCGGCGCTGAACAAATTGTCAGATCAGGATCGCTCGACACGCGAAGCGGCCGGGCGGGCGATCGGCAAGGCGTTCGGAGACAACATCCGGCTGTTCTCGCTGGTCACCAACACGCTGGCGAAGGACAAGGAGATCGTCGACACGTGGCGGCACTATCCGCGGCCCGGCAGCTATCGCAATCGCTCCAACATGGTGGAAGACGAGGTGGTCGACGCGCTGGTATCCGCGGTGCGGGCAGATTTTCCTCGGCTGGCGCATCGCTATTACCTGATGAAGGCGAAGTGGCTCGGGCTGCCGAAGCTGATGCATTGGGACCGCAATGCGCCATTGCCCGACGATGACGATCGCACGATCGACTGGAACGATGCACGCGAGCGGGTGCTGACGGCCTACGGCGCATTCAGTCCGCAGCTCAGCGAGATCGGGCGGAGGTTCTTCGACAGACCGTGGATCGATGCGACGCTGAAGCCAGGCAAGGCGAGTGGCGCATTCGCCCATCCCACCGTGTCATCGGCACATCCCTATCTGCTGCTGAACTATCACGGTCGCACACGCGACGTGATGACTCTGGCGCATGAACTGGGTCACGGCGTGCACCAGGTGCTGGCGGCAGAGCAGGGCTACCTGATGGCGGGAACGCCGCTGACATTGGCCGAGACCGCGAGCGTGTTCGGCGAAATGCTGACGTTCCGCGCGCTGCTCGATGCCGCCGACCCGAAGCGCCGCCGCATCATGCTGGCAGCGAAGGTCGAGGACATGCTCAACACCGTGGTGCGCCAGGTGGCGTTCTATTACTTCGAAACGCTGCTGCACGATCAGCGACGCTCTGGTGAGCTGGTGCCCGATCGGATCGGCGAGCTATGGCTGCAGGTGCAGACCGAGAGTCTGGGTCCGGCGTTCGAGTTCACGCCAGAGTACAGCGTCTATTGGGCCTATGTGCCGCATTTCATCCACTCGCCGTTCTATGTCTATGCCTATGCGTTCGGTGATTGCCTGGTGAATGCGCTGTACTCGGTATTCCAAGCGGGGCATCCTGGGTTCCAGACGAAGTACCTGGAGATGCTGCGAGCCGGCGGGACCAAGCGGCACAAGGAGTTGCTGGCGCCATTCGGGCTGGATGCGTCTGATCCGGCGTTCTGGAAGAAGGGGTTGGATGTGATCGCCGGCTTCATCGACGAGCTGGAGGCCGTGGGTTGAACGAGACGGGGCAGCGCCAAAGCGCTCCCCCTCCCCTTGCGGGAGGGGGGCGGGGGGAGGGGGTGGCCGGCTCCTCGCTGCTATCGCACGCGCGTGCACAGCGCCGGGATGCTACGCCGGCTGAACGCAAGCTCTGGCAGGGATTGCGCCGGCATCAGGTCGTCGGATTGAAATTTCGTCGGCAAGTGCCATTGGGACCCTACATCGCCGACTTCTACTGCGCATCGGCGAAGCTGGTTATTGAGGTTGATGGCATCTCGCACATCGACTCGCTCACGGATGCAATTCGCGATGCATGGATGGCACGACACCGCATTCGGGTGGTTCGTGTGGCGAATCGCGATGTACTGGCGAACTTGGAAGGAACGTTGATCGCGATCAGTGAAATTGCGGCAACGTCCCCTCCCCCCGCCCCCCTCCCGCTAGGGGAGGGGGAGTCTCCTTCCGCACCTTCTTCTCCTACCGTTATTCACCTCCATGTCTGATCGGGGCAATCTGTTTGGCGAACTGCGGCGGATGGCGCGGACGTCAGGCGCCGTCGGGGGAATCGCAGCGCGCGTGGCGGGCGAGCGTGTGTTCGGCATCAAGACCGACCGCGCCGCGCATGCCGAGGATCTGCGCACCATATTGGGCGGGCTGAAAGGCCCGCTGATGAAGGTGGCGCAGTTCCTGTCCACCGTCCCGGACGCACTGCCGGCCGAGTACGCAGCCGAGCTTGCGCAGTTGCAGTCGAATGCGCCACCGATGGGGTGGCACTTCGTGCGGCGGAGGATGGCCAGCGAACTTGGCGGCAGTTGGGAAACTAAGTTTGCCAGGTTCGGCCACGAAGCCGCCGCCGCTGCCAGTCTGGGACAGGTCCATCGCGCGCGGCTGCATGACGGCTCCGACGTCGCGTGCAAGCTGCAGTATCCCGACATGCCGAGTACGGTCGAAGCTGATCTGCGGCAGCTGCGGTTGGCGATGGCGATCTATCATCGCATGGACAATGCCATTCAACATGAGGAGGTTTACAAGGAGCTGGCCGAGCGGCTGCGCGAGGAACTCGACTACGAACGAGAAGCGGCGCAGATGCGTTTGTATGGACAGATGTTGGCGAAAGACCCGATGGTGCACGTGCCGGTGCCGATCGGCGGCTACTGCACCCGGCGACTGCTGACGATGACCTGGCTGGACGGCCGCTCGCTGCTGCAGCGCCTGGCCGAAGACCCTCCGCAGGAGGAGCGCAATCGCATCGCCGAGGCGCTGTTCCGCGCATGGTATGTGCCGTTCTATCGGTACGGCGTCATTCATGGCGATCCGCATCTCGGCAATTATCAGGTTAGGGCAGACGCGTCGGTGAACCTGTTGGACTTCGGTGCGATCCGAGTATTCGGGGCATCGTTCGTCCGCGGTGTGATCGATCTATACGAGGCGGTGCGGGATAAGGACGATGCGAAGGCGCACCACGCCTATTCTACCTGGGGCTTCACCGATCTGTCGAAGGAGAAGATGGCGGCGCTGAACTTATGGGCGCATTTCCTCTACGAGCCGCTATGCGACGACCGAGTGCGTCGCATTCAGGAGACGGACGATCCGCAGTTCGGTCGCGAAGTGGCCGAGCGCGTGCATGTCGGGCTGAAACGCACCGGTGGCGTTAAACCGCCGCGCGAGTTCGTGCTGATGGATCGTTCGGCGATCGGGCTGGGCGGGGTGTTCCTGCGCCTGAAGGCCGAGCTGAACTGGAGCCGGCTATTCCGTGACCTGATCGATGACTTCGATGAAACGGCCTTGGCGGAACGGCAGGCGGAGGCCCTGGCACAGGCGGGTGTGCCGCCGGCCGCGTAAAATGTCTGCTGGCACGTTTGCTACTGATCGGGCGGCGTAATGCGGCGCACCAGCGGGCCGGATATCCAAAGCGAACCGCCGGCATAGCGGACGGTGGAACCGCCACTGTAGCCTGTCCTCTCGAAATCGAATTTGCCACGAACGGAATGCGTCGCCGGGTCGATCTTGATGAGTGGCACAAGCGGTGTGCTGACCCAGACAAAGCCGCCGCCAACATCTATGGCACCCCTTGCAGCCTCACCGGTTTCGATCGTGGCAATAAGTTTCCCCGTCTTCCCGTCGATCCGATCGACAACGCCGTCGCCGGAATTAAACACCCAGACTGATCCCTCCCCGGCTGCCAACGAGCGAGGCCGTGCATGGACGTCGATTGTCGCGATGACCTGATTGGCAACGGGGTCGATGCGATACAGTTCGTCGTTTGCGGTGCCTGTGACCCATATGGAACCGAATGCAGCGAGTATGTCCGAACCGGCGGAACCAAGCGGAATCGTCGCTTCCTCAGCGCCGGTATCGGCGGAGTATCGCTTCAGCTCGTTCTTGCCAATGCCCACGATGACCCACACCGAACGCTCACCGACTCCGATAAAGCCTCCGCTGCCGCCAGCCATTCCTGGTGCCGCTCTGGTGACGACCTGGTGCGTTTGCGGATCAATCCTATAGATCACTTGACGCTCGTCATCCGGGACCCAGACCGCACCTTCGCCCACGGCCAGGCCGGCGCCGGATAGCAAACGACTCATTTCTTTGGCCCCTTCGACGGGGATATCCTCGATCGAATTGTCAACCAGGTGAATGCGAAACAGCTTATCGCCATTGGCTGTCCAGATAGAGTCGAAGCCCACGGCCATGAAGTAGCCATACCCCGGGATCGCCGCCTCTACCTCGGCTCTTGGCATCTTCTCCGCAGCCTTTGCCGTGATCGCGGTGAAGGTCAGTGCCGCCGACAAAACGACCAGAATCGCTGTTGCAACGTGGCGTTTCATATCTCCCTCCCGGGGCACTCATCTTCTTAGTTCTTGAGCTCGGTTATCCGCCCAGACGCCCCACACGTCCGGCGGTCAGCCCGCCATCGATGACCAGCTCCGATCCGGTCATGTGACTTGAGGCATCGGAGCAGAGGAACAGAACACCATTGGCTATGTCCTCCGCCTGACCGGCTTGGCCAATCGGCACGGTCGCCGCCGCAATCACATTCGGGTCGAGCGGCGCATTCGCACCGGGCGGCAACTTGGTCCAGATCGGCGTATCGATTACGCCGGGATGCACCGAGTTCACCCGGATGTTGTCGCGCGCCGCAGCGCATTCGAGCGCAATCGATTTTGCAAACAATCGCACCGCACCCTTGGTCGCGCTGTAGCCAGCAAGATTTGCCGAACCGCGAATGCCGGCAACGGACGACATCATGACGACCGAGCCACCGCCCGAACGCCGCATCAACGGGATGCCATACTTCACGGTCAGGAACACGCCATCGACATTGATCGCCATCTGTCGCCGCCAATCCGCCAACGACATGTCGAGTGCGGACCCCATGATGCCGATGCCGGCATTCGCCACCAGGATGTGCAACCCGCCAAGCTTCTCGGCTGCGGCGACGACTTCGGGCCAGCCGGCCTCATCGGTGACGTCGTGGTGCAGATAAACCGCACCGAGCTGCTCTGCGAGGCGACGCCCTGCCGCGTCGTCCAGATCGGTGAGCACCAGCTTCGTTCCTTCGCGCGCGAGAACACGCGCGCACGCGGCTCCGATGCCAGATGCGCCGCCGGTGATGATCCCCACCTTGCCGTCGAGCTGACCCATCGTGTCCTCCCTTGCTTTCGCCGGCACTTGACCATTCCAATGCCAGGCAGGGAAGGGAGGAAACAGCGATGGCTCGTCTCGACGGCAAGGTGATCCTGATCAGCGGCGGTGCGCGTGGCCAGGGTGCGGCGGAGGCGCGGCTTTGTGTCGCAGAGGGCGCCCGCGTGGTGATCGGCGATGTGCTCGAAGCCGAGGGGCGCCGGCTCGCCAGCGAACTCGGCAACGTGGCCGCGTTCGTGCGCCAGGACGTGACGCTGGAAAGCGATTGGCAGAAGGCGATCGATGCGGCCCGTGCGCTCGGTGGCCTGCATGGCCTGGTTAACAATGCCGGCATCTATCAACCAAGCACGCTGATGGAAACGGATACCGAACTGTTTGAACGGCACATGCGGATCAACCAACTCGGCTGCTTTCTTGGCATGAAATGCGTGGTGCCGCTGATGGAGCGTTCCGGCGGCGGCTCGATCGTCAACATCTCGTCCGTCGCCGGGCTACGCGGCTCGCCAGGCGCGATTGCCTATAGCGCCACCAAGTGGGCGCTGCGCGGCATGACGAAAGCAGCCGCGATCGATCTGGCCCCGCGCAAGATACGGGTGAACTCGGTACATCCCGGCCCAATCGACACCGAAATGCTGAAGGTCCGTACGCCGGAGCAGAATCAGCATCGCGTCCAGCAGGTGCCGATGAAGCGCATGGGCACCGCCGAGGAGGTTGCCAGCCTGGTGCTGTTCCTGCTGTCGGACGAGAGCGGCTACATCACCGGCGCCGAGGTCGCGATCGACGGCGGTGCGACATTGTGAGGCGCCGGCTCGCGCTCTTGCACCACCCCAACCCTTCGCGCATGTTCGGGCGCGGTGAATTGGACCCTGGCCGCAACATTCTGCGGAGCCCAGCTCCTGCACCTGGGCTTTGATTATGAAGGATTGATCGGATGCGCCTTGCGGTGCTGAAGGAACGCCGTGCGTTCGAAACACGCGTTGCGGCAACGCCGGAGACAGTGAAGCGCCTGATCGGTCTCGGTCTGACTGTGGCGATCGAGACGGGGGCGGGTGCGCAGGCGGCCTTTCCTGATCAGGAATACACCGATGCAGGCGCCGAGATCCTTCCTGATGACGCCACGACTCTCGCCGATGCCGGCATCGTGTTCGCCGTGCAGATGCCGTTACCGGAGCAGATTGCGCATATCCCACGCGGTGCGTTGCTGATCTGCACTGCCAGCGTTTTTGCGGACCCGGACTCGGTATCGAAGCTGGCAGAGGCCGGGATCGATTGTGCGGCGATGGAGCTGTTGCCGCGCATCACGCGGGCACAGGCCATGGACGTATTGTCGAGCCAGGCGAATCTCGCCGGCTATCGCGCTGTCATCGAAGCCGCTGCTGCGTTCCAGCGCGGCTTTCCGATGATGATGACGGCGGCCGGCACTGTCCCGCCGGCGCGATTGTTCGTAATTGGCGCCGGCGTCGCCGGTCTGCAGGCAATCGCCACCGGGCGGCGACTCGGCGCGATCGTATCCGCGACTGACGTCCGTCCGGCCGCAAAGGAGGAAATCAAGTCGCTGGGCGCGAGTTTTGTCGGAGTGGAGGACGAAGAGACCGCGAGCCAGACCGGGGCATATGCCCGCGAGATGAGCGAGGGCTTCCGCCAGAAGCAGGCCGAACTGATGGCGACAAGCATTGCCAAGAACGACCTGGTGATCTGCACGGCGTTGGTAATGGGCCGTCGCGCTCCGGTCATCGTGACCGAGGCCATGGTCCAGTCGATGCGTCCAGGCAGCGTTATCGTCGATCTCGCGGCAGACGCCGGCGGCAACTGCGCGGTGACCGTACCAGGCGAGCGCATCACCACATCGAACGGCGTCACCGTCCTCGGATATCACAACTGGCCAGGTCGCATCCCGGTCGCGGCCTCCTCGCTCTATGCCCGCAACCTGCTGACGTTCCTGACCACGTTCTGGGACAAGGACGCGCAGGCACCGAAGCTGCCCGAGACCGACGATATCGTGAAAGGTGTGCTGCTGACCCGCGGAGGTGCCGTCGTGCACCCGCAGTTCTTACCTGCGCAGGCGGCGTGAGCCGGGAGACACAACGATGAACCCGAACCAACTGGCCGACGAAGCCGATCGGCTGGCACAGCGCGCCAACGAGCTCGCCATCCACGCCCACAACATCGTTGCGGGCACGGCGGGTATGGTCACCGAGGTTGAGCCGATCGTCTTCCTGCTGGCGATCTTTCTGATGGCCTGCTTCGTCGGTTACTACGTGGTGTGGAATGTCACGCCGGCGCTGCATTCGCCGCTGATGTCAGTGACCAATGCGATTTCGTCGGTGATCGTGGTGGGTGCGATGCTGGCGACCGGACTGGGTACCAGCGGCTGGGCAATGGCCTTCGGCTTCCTTGCCGTCACTCTGGCGAGCGTCAACATATTCGGCGGGTTCGTTGTGACGCAGCGCATGCTGTCGATGTTCAGGCGTCGGCAGTAGAGGGTTCGAGCGGATGTCCGCAAATCTGACGTCGATAGCCTATCTCGTCGCTGCCGTTCTGTTCATCCTGGCCCTGCGCGGCCTGTCGTCGCCGGTCACATCGCGCCAGGGCAACCGCTTCGGCATGATCGGCATGGGTGTGGCAGTCGTCGCCACGCTGGCCCAGCACGGCATGGGCGGTCTGGGATACGGGCTTATCTTCCTTGGCATCATCATCGGCGGCGCGATCGGCACGTTTGTCGCTCTGCGCATTCAGATGACTGCGCTGCCGCAGCTGGTGGCCGCCTTCCATTCGCTGGTTGGTCTCGCTGCAGTGTTCGTCGCTGCCGCAGCCTTGAATGCGCCAGAGGCGTTCGGCATCGGCACCGTGCGCAACATCCACACCGAGAGCCTGATCGAGATGTCGCTCGGGCTGGCGATCGGTGCCATCACCTTCTCCGGGTCGCTGATCGC
>JBKPSV010000344.1:0-7070 GCA_046735215.1 Pseudomonadota bacterium
ATCCGCCACGATTGCCGCCAGACGCTGACGATCTGTGGATTCCAATTCAATTGCGATGCCCGCGCGCATGCCGCAGACTGGCATTTGCGCACGCGAGCCGAAAAGTCACATCGGATTCAACCGTCAGATTTCGTCCACTAGGAATATGGTAGCGCCGCTTTGATTCCGACGCATAAAGCAATTGAGAAACAACTATCCCGGCAGGCCTACCCGGATCTTACTCGTCAGTAAAACCACTTATTGACGCAATCAAGACTAACGCGCCAGACTCTGCCATTTCCGCTGCCGAGAAAGGACGGCCACCAAATCATGCCTTCCATTCCCAACATCCCGGACACCCTCTCCCGCGCGATCTTCGCCGACCTCTGCACCTACCTGCCACCACCGCCGGACGACACCCCCGAAGCCGTCGCGCTGCACCACGAACGCGCCATGACCGCCGTCGCCCATCTGCTGCCGGAAAACGCCGCCGAGGCAGAGGTCGCCGTCCTGATCGTCGCCGCCCAATTCCAGGCACGCGATGCGCTGCGTGCCGCCGCCCGCTGTATCCCCGGCATCGGCCCGGAGACCGGCCCCGATCCCGACAGACTTCGCCAATGCCGCGCCCAGGCCGCTTCGATGATGCGCCAGGCCGACAGCTTCATCCGCACGCTGTTGCGCATGCAGGCCGAACGACAGATGGCCGAGACCGCCATGCATCCTGCCGCCATGCAGCGCGCCGGCTATTGGTTCCGCTCCGCCTCGCCGGAGCCCGACCCCGAACCCACACTCGCCGAACCATCGCCGCCAACCCCGCTAGAGCCACCCAAACTCGAATACGGCGTCATGACCCCGGCCGAGCGCATCGTCGCACTCTACCCCGACCGCGCCTCCAGCATCCTCGCCGCCGGTGGCCTGCCCGCACGCCTTACCTTCCCGCCGCCCGACCCGGACGTGATCACCGAACTCCTCACCAGCAACAGGCCGCTGGTTCGCGCCTTCCGCCAGGCCCATATGCTCGACGCGGTGGCCGCTTGATCCGCCCATGCGACAGCGTCTCGCAGTTCGGTGCAACGAGACAAGGTCGATCCGCCGCTCCTGGCGCACGGCACCATTGCATGGGCACCAGGTGCGCTTGCGCCCACCCCGCCGGCTGCGCCACCTTCGCCGCATGAGCAGCACGCAAGAGGCGAGTCCCCGAGCCAAGCGGGCCAAGCGATCCCGCCGCCGCACCAGTGACCCGGGACTGCTCGACGCGCTGGCTCCACCGGATGCGTTCGCACCGCTTAAGACCGAGCGACTGATCCTGCGCCCGCTGGTTCCCGAGGACGCCGAGGCGATGCACGCGCTGGTCAATGACTGGGAGGTGACTCGCAACCTTGCCACGGTCCCGTTCCCCTATCCGCGCGAACTCGCCGACGAGTGGATCCAGTCCACGCGCCGTTCGCTCGCAGAAGGGTCTGCTTATGAACTCGCCATAACCGGCCGTGAGGGAGACGACGAAATCCTTGTTGGCGTCGCCGGCCTGCGCATTACCGCGCGCGTTGGCCGTCTCGGCTATTGGGTCGGCCGTCGCTTCTGGGGGCACGGTGTGGCAACCGAGGCGGTCGGCCGCCTGGCGCGCTGGGCGCTTGCCAACCTGGACCTCGACCGGCTGGAGGCCGGCGTCATCATCGACAATCCCGCCTCGGCTGCCGTACTGCGCCGCATCGGCTTCCGCGAGATCGGCACCGGCGCCGACCACTCGCTGGCGCGTGCCGCCGAATGTGACGTCTGGCTGTTCGAGGCAACGCGCGACGACCTGTTCGGCCATGTCGAACCCGCGGCGGAAAAGAGCGGCAGCAAGCCGTTGCTGCTGGTCGCCGCCTGTGCGCTGATCGATGCCGATGGGCGCGTACTGCTGGCGCGCCGGCCCGAGGGCAAGAAGATGGCCGGGCTGTGGGAGTTTCCGGGCGGCAAACTGCATGACGGTGAGACGCCGGAAGCCGCGCTGATCCGCGAACTGAAAGAGGAACTCGGCATCGACGTCACCGCCGCCTGCCTGGCCCCGTTCACCTTCGCCTCGTACAAATACGAAAGGTTCCACCTGCTGATGCCGCTTTATCTCTGCCGGCGCTGGAAAGGCACGCCGCGACCGAAGGAGAACCAGACACTGACCTGGGTGCGGCCGCAGAAACTTGCCGACTATCCGATGCCGCCGGCCGACAAGCCGCTGATCCCATTGCTGCGCGACTTCCTCTGACGGAGAGGCCGATGCCCGACACGAATCCCACCGCCTGTCTGCTGGTGATCGGCAACGAGGTGCTGTCGGGCCGCACGCAGGACGCCAACATCCGCTTCCTCGCCTTGGGCCTGGGCGAAATCGGCATCCCGCTACGCGAAGTCCGCGTCATCCCCGATGTTGCCCAGACCATCATCGACACGGTCAACGAGGTGCGTGCGAAGTTTGACTACGTATTCACCACCGGCGGCATCGGCCCGACACACGACGACATCACCAGCGAATGCATTGCCGCAGCATTCGGCGTGCCATGGGAGCCACACCCGGAGGCCTGGGCGCGCATGGAGCGCAGCTATAGGCCGGGCGAATTCAACCCGGCGCGCCAGCGCATGGCGACCATGCCGCGCGGAGCGACGCTGATCGACAACGCGATGTCGGTGGCGCCCGGCTTTCAGATCGGCAACGTCTATGTCATGGCCGGGGTGCCGCGGGTCATGCAGTCGATGTTCGAATGGCTGGCGCCGCGGCTGAAGGGCGGCAAGCCGATCGTGTCGCGCTCGGTGCACGTGTCCGGCCTCGCCGAAGGCATTATCGCCGCGCCGCTTGGCGAGGTGCAGGCGAGGTACCCGGCGCTCGATATCGGCAGCTATCCATTTTATCGCCCGACGGCGAACGGCGTGGCGATCGTCGCCAAGGGAACCGAACCGGCAATGGCCGAAGCGGCAATCAACGAGGTCAGTGCCATCATCACCGGCTTCGGCAAAGTGCCGGTTCCGGGCGAACCCGAACTGTAGTCAGATGAATTGCGCCAGTCGCACCGCCGTATGTCCGCGGCTCGGCCGCAGACTCGGCATGATCAGCAGGCAGTTGTCGTGCGGCGTGCGGATCGCCGTCTCACCGTCGACGGCGATCACCGTATTGCGGCGCGGTATCACATCGCCGCCGCGATATGGCTGCACGAAGGCGAAGTTGCTGCTGCCCGCGGTGATCGCCATGGTGACCTCGGCGTAGCGCTGCTGCTGTGGCGCGGGTCGTGGCAATGCCGGGTGTGGCGGTATCAGATCCAGATGGTGCAGCAGCCCCGCAACGCTCTTCACCATCGTGTCTACAGTCGCCTGCTGCCAGTGCTGGCCTGCTTCGAGCAGGCTTGCCGCGCACGCCGTCGTCTCGTCGGCAAAGCGGGCATAGTCGATCATGCGTCGTCCGCTCGCGTGTCCCTGGTCCGCAACGACCAGTGGCGGCGAACCGGCCCCAAGTGCCAGTTGTTTCCCTTTGGATGACGTGCCGCAAAGGATCAACGGATCCGACGGCCACAACATCGAGTGCAGGTCGAACAGCACGTCCACCTTGTCGATCAATGGCCGGATCTCGCGCGCCCGGTCAAGCTCGGTGGACCGCCGCACACTATCCAGCACAGCTGCGTCCCACACGCGGTTCAGGTCCTCGTCGATGAAGCGCGACGCGGTCGGCTGGCGTGGATCGAAGCGCTCGAACGCCGCAAGATTGACGAAGCCGAAGGTCAGCCGCCCTTGCTTCGGGGCGAGCCCGCTCTCCAGCAGTCGCTGCAGGACGATCGCGCCCGCGATCTCATTCCCATGCGACAGCGCAAGCAGAGCGACATGCAGTCCCTCGATACCGGAGTCGCGTGTGGTGAACCCACGAATGCCGGTGTTGCCATCGAGCCAGCGACGGATGTCAGGCGCGGTGAGCCGCACCTCGAACGATGGCAACGGGGGTTGCGCAATCGGCGACATGGGTTTCCCGCGTCAGACCAGCAAGCGATCAACCAGGCGGCGAATGAAAACGTCGCACGCGTCGAGCTGCTCCTGCGCAATCCATTCATCCGGCTGGTGTGCCTGAGCGATATGGCCAGGGCCACAGACGATCGTCGCGATATCAGCGTTCTGATAGTAGCCGCCTTCCGTGCCGTAGCTGACCTTGCCGGTGCTGTTCGACCCGGTGAGCTGTTTGACGATCGACGTGAGTTCATGCTCGGCGCTCAGCGACAGTCCGGGCATCTGCGTCGTTACTTCAAACTCAAAGCCTGTGCTCGTGCTCACCGCATGCATGTCGGGCTCGATGCTGTCGGCGACAAAACGTCGCATCCGTTCCATATGCTGCACCGGATCGTCGGCCGGGATGTTGCGCCACTCCATAATGAACTCGCAGCGCTCGGGAATGATGTTCAGGATGGTGCCGCCCTGAATCGTGCCGACATGGATGGTGGTGTGCGGCGGGTCGAACCCATCCTCGAATGGCCCCTCCTTTGCCAGCCGCCGCGCTTCCGCCGCGACATAGGCGATGGCCTCGCAGGCAGCCTGGACCGCGTTGACACCTTTGCCTGGCTCGCTGGAGTGCCCGGTCAAGCCCCGCACCCGGACGCGCAGGTTCAACTTCCCCTTGTGCGCCAGGATCGGTTGCATGCCAGACGGTTCGCCAACCACGCAGAGCGCCGGCTTCAGTCCAGACTCCTCCAGATCCTGGATCAGCCGCTGCGCGCCGTGGCAGCCGACTTCCTCATCATAGCTGATGAACAGATGGAGTGGTCGCGCGAGTGGACGCGACTTGATCGCCGGTACCGCGGCAAGGCACGCGGAGACGAAGCCCTTCATGTCTGCGGCGCCGCGTGCATACCAGCGGCCATCGTCCCGGCGCAACGTGAACGGATCGGCGCTCCAGGACTGGCCGTCCACCGGCACGGTATCGACATGACCGGACAGTGCGATACCCCCTGCCGCCTGTGGCCCGATCACGGCGTGTATATTGGCCTTTTCCCCGGTGGCATCTGTACTCACGCGATAAGGGATGCCGTGCGCATCCAGATACGCCCGCACGAAGTCGATCAGCGCGAGGTTGGAATTGCGGCTCGTGGTGTCGAACGACACAAGCCGGGCGAGCATCTCGGCAGTGGAGGGCGCATCCATGCGACCGGAGCTTATACGTCCGGCGGCAAGGGGCCAACCGATGGCGCCGCCCTGCGCCGGCGTGATATAGCCGCCCTCAGGCTCGGGAGACCCAATGACAACTTGGCTGATCCGGCGACTGATCCAGGCGCTGTTCGTTGTGCTTGCGATGTCGGTGATCGTTTTCATCGGCGTGCACGTGATCGGCAACCCGGTCGATATCTTGATCTCGCCAGAAGCCGATCAGGCGGAGCGCGCGCGCATCATCGCTTCACTCGGTCTCGATCAGCCGCTGTGGAAGCAGTACCTACTGTTCGTCACTGACGCGCTGCACGGCGATCTTGGCCGCAGCTTCGTGTTCAACGAGCCGGCATTGCGATTGATTGCACAGCGCATGCCGGCGACGCTGGAACTGGCAGTGACGGCGGTGCTGATGTCCATGGTGTTCGGCATTCCGCTTGGACTTTATGCCGGACTGTATCCAGATGGCGTGGTCGCGCGGACGATCATGGCCGGCAGCATCCTGGGATTTTCGCTGCCGACATTCTGGGTCGGGTTGATGCTGATCATGGTGTTCGCGGTGCAGCTTGGCTGGCTGCCGAGTACAGGGCGCGGGGCGACCGCGGGGCTGTTCGGGATACAATGGTCGTTCCTCACCTTGGACGGGCTGCGTCACCTGCTGCTGCCGGCGCTCAACCTGTCTCTGTTCAACATCTCGCTGGTGCTGCGCCTGGTCCGGGCGGGGGTACGCGAAACCCTGCCGATGGACTTCGTGAAGTTCGCCCGCGCCAAAGGGCTTACGCCATCGCGGGTGATCTTCGTGCATGTGCTGAAGAACATCATGATCCCGGTGGTGACCGTGGTGGGATTGGAGCTTGGTTCCACCATCGCCTTTGCCGTGGTCACCGAAAGTGTGTTCGCCTGGCCCGGCATGGGCAAGCTGATCATCGACTCGATCAACGTGTTGGACCGACCGGTGATCGTCGCTTACCTGATGATGATCGTATTGCTGTTCGTGACGATCAACCTGGTGGTCGATCTGCTGTACACGATGCTCGATCCGCGCGTGCGGCTGGAGGCGAAGGGATGAGCTCAGCAGACACCGCACCAAAACTCCCCCTCCCCCTGCGGGAGGGGGTCGGGGGGAGGGGACCGCTCCGCGAAGAAACCCCATTCCGCCGCTTCGTTTCCGAATTCGCCGCCTCGCACATTGCCGTCGCCGGACTGATCGTTTTCGTACTGATCGGCATTGCTGCGATCTTCGCCTCGCTGATGGCGCCGCAAAACCCATACGACCTTGCACAGCTCGACATCATGGACGGGCGCCTTCCACCGGGATCGACATCGAGCACTGGCTATACCTACCTGCTCGGTACCGACGACCAGGGCCGCGACATGCTGTCGGGCATCCTGTACGGACTGCGCATCTCCTTAGGCGTCGGTGTCGGCTCGGCGCTCATCGCCTGCGTCGTCGGGACGTCGCTCGGATTGCTCGCCGCCTATATCGGTGGCCGCACCGACGCGGCGATCATGCGCCTGGTGGACCTGCAGTTGTCCTTCCCCTCGATCCTCGTCGCATTGATGATCCTCGCGGTGTTGGGCAAAGGCGTGATGAACGTCGTGCTCGCGCTGGTCATCGTCGAATGGGCGTACTACACGCGAACAGTCCGCGCTTCCGCAATGGTAGAACGCCGGCGTGAGTACATCGAAGCTGCCGAATGCCTCGCCTTGCCGCGACGCCGGATCATCTTCCGTCACCTGCTGCCGAATTGTCTGCCGCCGCTTATCGTCGTCGCGACACAGCAGGTGGCGCGTGCCATCGCGCTCGAGGCCACGCTGTCTTTTCTTGGTCTTGGCGTGCCGATAACCGAGCCGTCGCTGGGTCTGCTGATTGCCAATGGCTACCAGTACATGCTGTCCGGCAAGTACTGGATCAGCTTCTATCCCGGCATCGCCCTTCTGGTCAC
>JBKPSV010000345.1:0-10594 GCA_046735215.1 Pseudomonadota bacterium
ATTCCGCTCCCAACATTCCATCGCGGGTGAACTCAACAGCACGCCGTTTCTCCTCGCCGACATCGATCGTTGCGTGAGGCGCGTTACGACCCGGCCGTGCTTGCAGCTCGATCAGCCCGCGCGCCCACAGCTCGCCGAGCAACGCCGATGGACGATCAGCCCAGAGCGGCACTTCCTCCTCTTGTGCAATAGCGGCACTCACCAGATCTGCCGCAGCCCGTTCCAGCCGGTCTCCTACCTGATCTATCGTGGTCCAGTTCGGTGGCAGATCGACGAGGAGTTGGCGCAACACTGCTTCCATGGCCGGTATGAGACCTGCCCAAACAAAACCGGACATGGGCTATGCTGCTGGCCTTGCTCGTATCTGGCTTGTGAGAAACCGCCCCCAACGCTGCATGAGCGCGCGGCGAGGCCCAAGCATATCGGATCGCTGGTACGCCCGTTCGGTGGCGTCCTCGACCTTGTGCGCCAGTGCCGCTTCGGCCAGTTCGCGAGGAACTCGGTTATCTGCACACCAGCTGCGGAAGCTGGCCCGGAAGCCGTGGACCGTTATGCCGGATCGCAGCTCGGCCAAGAGGTCGAGCATGGCGGTCGCAGCAATCGGGCGCCCGTGATTGGTGCCCGGAAATAGAAGGTCGTCCCGTCTGACGCTTGCTAATGTCTTCAGCACATCGAGCGCCGCGTCCGACAATGCGACCCGATGTTCCCGGTTTGACTTCGTCCGTTCAGCCGAAATCGCCCAGGTGCGCGTTGCGAGGTCGAGTTCAGGCCAGCAACCGCGTAGGACCTCGCCGCGCCGGCAGGCCGTCGCAATGGTCAACTTTAACGCCGCCGCCGCCAGGCCGCCCCGTGCTTCCAATTCACGCCACAGGGCTGGTAGCTCTCGCCAATCTAGCGCGGGGAGGTGCTGGACCGGCTTCAGCTTCTTAGGGTTCGGTAGCAGCTGGTCGAGATGTCCGCGCCATCGGCACGGGTTCTCGCCGGTTCGCCAGCCGCGCGCTGAGGCGAAATCGATGATCGATTCAAGCCGACCTTTCAGCCTAAACGCGGTCTGTGTCTTTACCGTCCAAAGCGGCTGCAACACCTGCATCACGAGACCGGTGTCGACCTGCCCGACCGGCAGATCACCGAACACCGGAAAGGCGAAGTCCTTGAGCGAGTGCTCCCATGCTTGTCGGTGCGCTACACTGCGCCAGCTCGCGCGGTGCGCGACAAGGTATGCGTCCGCCGCCGCTCTGAAGGTGAACACCGCGTGCCGCGGTCCCTGCTTCGCCCGCTTCTCCACTAGCGGGCACCGACCGTAAAAGATCGCGAGCTGATGTTCCTTCACGGCCGCACGCGCAGCCGGCACGGAAACCAGAGGGAAGGGGCCTAGACCCATCTCGGTGTGCTTGTGGGTCACGGGGGATCGATAGATCATGATCCACGAGCGGTTCGGCGGCTCATTCCGTAGATACAGATTTTTGCTTACTCGGTAGGTCTTGCCGGGTGGCAGCTCCGCCACCTCTCGGGCCGTCAGGTCGCTGCGGGCCATCATCGCAAGTCCTAATCTGTATCCTAAGATCGTCCATTATGACCCATGCCAATCCATGTCGAGTCTCACAACCCCTCCGTTGCATGTCCGCTGATATTTCAATGAGTTCTGAGTAACGATACCAATCCATGCCTTATGGTTCGCGGATACTGGTTCCGCTCCGCCTCGGTTACCGATCACGATTCCAGTCCAGCGCCCGCCGAACCGCAGCCACCCGCAGAGCTTCCCAGGCCCGAATATGGAGTCATGACCCCAGCCGAGCGCCTCGTGACGCTCTACCCTGACCGCGCCGCCAGCATCCTGGCCGCCGGTGGGGTGTCCGCGGGCTTCAGCTTCCCACCACCCGACCCTCGCGCAATCACCGAACTCCTCAACGGTGGCAGCCCCTTGGTCCGCGCATTCCGCCAGGCACATACGGTCGAACCGTTGGCGGCATGACAATTCATGCGACAGTGTCTCGGATTCTGGCGTCTTGAGACAAGTCCGTTCCGTCGCTCGCGGGTCGCATTCCTCGGGCGGAGGCATGACGTGGGATCTGGCCATTGCGCGATTCGATGTCCTGCCCGACTCTGATCCACTGCATGAGGGGAAGCTCATAATGAACGATGTGGCGGACATCAGCGGGCTGCGTCGCTATCCGTTTGCGCGGCGAGCGTTCGTGATGACCAGTCTGATCAGTGGCTTCACCCTGGCGACGCAGCGTGTCGAGGCTCAGGCGATCCACACCGACACCACAGGGATTGATGCCGGCGAGACCGACATCCCGGTCAAAGACGGCAAGTTACCTGCCTATTATGCGCGTCCGGCGAAGGGAGCCAGTTTCCCCGTCATCTTGGTGAACGAGGAGATTTTCGGCGTCCACGAATACATCAAGGATGTGTGCCGGCGGCTGGCGAAGGCCGGTTACATGGCTGTCGCACCCGAGATCTACGCCCGCATCGCCGATCTGTCGAAGATGACGGACACGCAGCAGATAGTCCGCGAGGTGATCAGCAAGAAGCCGGATCAGGAGCTGTACGCTGATCTCGATGCCACTTTGGCCTGGGCGGCAAAGAACAAGGGCAGCGCGACCTTGCTGGGAGAGACCGGCTTCTGCCTCGGCGGCAAGAAAACCTGGCTCTACGCCGCGCATAACCCGAAGCTGAAGGCGGCTGTCGCGTGGTATGGGCCGATCAAGGGCGCCACCAGTGAGATCCAGCCGCTGACGGCGATGGACATCGCCGACAAGCTGAAATGCCCCTTGCTGTGTCTATACGGTGGTAAGGACACGAGCATTTCGGTGGCCGACCTGCAGCAGGCACAGGAGAAGGCCGAGAAGGCGCATAAGACGGTCAAGCTGTACGTCTATCCGGACGCGCCGCACGGATTCCACGCCGACTATCGGCCAAACTATCGCAAAGACGACGCCGAGGACGGATGGCGGCGCATGCTGGCGTGGTTCCGGCACTACGGGCTGGCGCCGAAACCCGCGGCGTAGACGCTGCTAGTCCTGGTGCATGATGCGGTGATAGGCACGGGCGTAATAGAACAGCCCCTCATGCGCCGCGCCGATCTCAACGCTCTCCACTGCGCAGATGAAGATGTCGTGGGTGCCGACCTCGACGATCTGCGTGATGCGGCAATCGAAGGCGACGAGTGCCCCGTCCAGCACCGGCGCACCCGTCAGCAAGGTGTGCCAGGTGGCGCCTTCAAAGCGTGCCTCCATCGTGTGATCGGTCATGCCGGCGAACACCGGTGACAGGTTTTCATGAGCGCTGGCCAGAGTGTTCACACACAGGACGGCGTTCGCCTTCATCGCCGGGTAGGAGTCATTGGTGCGGTTGGCGCACACCAGCAGGGTCGGCGGGCTGTCGGTGACACTGCATACGGCCGAGGCAGTGAATCCGGCGCGCCCCGCCGGGCCGTTGCTGGTAATCACGTTCACCGCGGCGCCGAGACGCGCCATCGCTTCGCGGTAGGCCTGCTTTTCTACTGCCACGGTCCGCTCCATCGCTGGCTGGGTCGCACTATGGCGCCTTCCCGTAAGGCAGGACAGGGGCGGCGACCGTTTGACGCCGACATGCTGCCCAGAGAGAAGTGTTCGATGTCTGACGAGCTTCGCCATCCGCCGCCGGATGCTGCGCGATCACAACGAATAGCGCTCGTTGCGCTTGGGTTGGCTCTCACCGTACTTGGCGCCTACATCTTGCAAGGCTTCCTGCGGGCGCTCGCATGGGGAGGCATCTTCGCCCTGGCGATGTGGCCGTTGTATTGCCGTGCACGACGCGCATGGCCGGCACTCAGGCACGACATCGGGTTGCCGGCAATCTTCACGCTGGTGGTCATCCTTGTCTTTCTCGTGCCGCTGGTGGCGGTCGGTGTCGAGATCGGCAGGGAAGGCGCAAGCGTGGTCAGGCTGGCGCTGGAATACCAGCGGACCGGAATCCCGCTTCCCGACTTCGTTCGCAATCTGCCGTTCGCCCATCAGGCGCTGGCCGATTGGTGGCAAGCGAACCTGAGCGACCCTGCAAACCTGTCATCGCTGGTCGGACGTATCAATCGGGACCACGTACTGGCCTATAGCGAAAGCGTGGGCACGCGAGTGCTGCATCAAGGCGTGACCTTCGTGTTCACGCTGCTGACACTGTTCTTCCTGCTGCGCGACGGCGACGCGATCAACGACCAGTTGCACCGGGCGGTGACCCGAACCTTTGGTGTGCGCGGCGCGATCATGTGCGCTCAGGCCACCGCCTCGGTGCGCGCCACGGTGGATGGGCTGGTTCTGGTCGGAATTGGTGAGGGCGCTGTGATCGGCATCGGTTACTGGGTGACCGGGGTGCCACATCCGACCTTGTTCGGAGGCCTGACTGCCGTGGCCGCAATGGTTCCGTTTGGTGCTCCCCTCGTGTTCGGCGTTGCCGCGTTGATCCTGCTGGTCCATGGCTCAGTGGTTTTCGCGATCGCACTCTTCGTATTGGGGGTGGTGGTCACCTTCGTGGCGGATCACTTCGTCCGTCCGGCGATCATCGGTGGCGCGACCCGGTTGCCGTTTCTATGGGTGCTGCTCGGAATACTCGGGGGCGTCGAGACCTTTGGCGTCATCGGCCTGTTCGTTGGGCCTGTCGTGATGTCAGTGCTGATCCAACTTTGGCGTGACTGGTTGAATGGCGCCGTTCGTGAACCCTGAAGTGTCTGTGCTCAGCGCGTGTGCTGCTTGGCGAAGATCATCGTCGGCCCAAGCTCCCGGCACTGCCGAGATCGTATGCCCAGCCTGGCGGGGCCAGAGCCGGCCAAGCGAGACGCTCAGCCGCTCGGACGTCTCGAGCGATCTTCTAGCGTTCGACCAGGAAGACGATTTTCCCGGTCACGCGATAGGCGATGATCTTGTCATGCTCGACGACGCATTCCGCTTCCTTGATCCGAAAAGACATAATTCCGCGCAATGTCTTGGCCGCCTCGGTGACGGCGGCACGACATGCGTCGTCGAAACTGATTTCCGACTGCATGGTAACGTCGATGTTGCGGACGATTGCCACGACAAACTCCCTCTGCGATCAGGCGGCGACCCTCACGGGAATGGCTTTGGCGAGATGATCAATCGTCCGGTCGAACAGGACCATGACATCCCCGTGGTGGGTGCCCGCATTGTCATTGAACCACATCAGGCGTTGCCTGGCAGGGATGAATCGCGACCTGGCCCAGAACGGCGCTGCGTCCGGAAGTTCCCGGGCCAGCAAACGGGCAAGCCGGCGCTCGGTCGGATTGGAACGTCGGAAGCTACGACTGCCGGATGCGAGAGACAGCGCGGCGACAAGGCAATGGCGATCACCGTCGCGGAAACATCCCTGCACCCAGTCGCGCCTGCGGGAGATCCGGCCGCGCGCGTCGCGCAGGATTTCGATGTCGCCAAACGGCATTTCATAGGGATTATCGAAAGGCATGTGGCACCTCTGAGGTCACATCGCCCCAGAGAGCTTACGAGCCGTGGCGCCGGCCGGACATCACAAAGCCGCGAGACAGCTGCAAAAGCTGGAACCGACTGGTTGTCGTCAATTCACCAGCCGCCGAACCAAACGCCGATGCCATGGACGATCCCAACCGGGAAAAATGCCGCGCCGGCCACGAGCAGCGGACGCAAGCCATTGCCAGCGCAGAACACGATGGAGGTCAGCCACGCAGAGTAGCAGAATGCCGCAAGCAGCAGCATCGCAGCTGCTGTCCTGATGTCCATCGGTCCACTGCTGCGCCACGTCATTTTCACCTCCATCTCTGATCGGCGGCCCGCGGCGAGGGGTCCGCAACCGATCAGACGCTGGACGGCAACATAGTCGACCCGCTGCCGGATGTGCCACTGTCGCTTTGACCGGCTGTAACGATCGACCGCGGCCTCAATTCGTCCGTTCGAAGCCAGGGCGCGGCACCAGGCTCATCAGCATGTGCTCGAAGCCGCCGTCGACGATGATCTCCTGACCGTTGACGAAGCCAGCCCGGTCGCTTGCGAGGAACAGCACGACCTGCGCCATGTCCTCCGGCGCGCCGACACGGCCGAGTGGGATGGCAGCAGCCCTTCTCTCGGCGACGCCAGGCGTCTGGTAGAAGCTTTCGCTCATCGGGGTTCGCACAAGCCCTGGGCTCAGGACATTGCTGCGCACCCCATGTGGTCCCCATTCGACGGCAAGCTGGCGCGACAGCATCAGCACACCGGCCTTACTGACACTATAGGCTCCGGAGAATGCCTGCGCGTTGCTGCCGGCGATCGAGGCGGTATGCACGATCGCGCCGCGGCCGCGCTCGATCATCGCCTTGCCGAATACCTGGGCGCAAAGCAGGTAGCCGGTCAGGTTGACCGACAGCAACTGGTTCCAGTCCTCGAGAGAAACCGTCGCCAAGGAGCCGGGAAGCAGCATGCCGGCGTTGTTGACCAGGATGTCGCACGGGCCAATGGCGCGCGATGCGCGTTCCGCGGCAGCGACGCTTGCCGGGTCGGCGATATCGCATGCGACAGCCACTGCCCTGGTGCCGGTGGGCTGCAGCGCTTCAGCGGTCGCCTCGCACTTCGCCACATCTTTGTCGAGGAGCACCAGCGATGCACCAGCCGATGCCATCGCCAATGCTACCGCCCGCCCGATACCGCTGCCGGCTCCTGTTACGACGCAAATCCGCTCTTTCAGTCCCAGCCACTCGGCATTCTGGTCCATGTGTCTCCCTCTTGGCTGGTCTCGCACAGCAGCTTAGCGTGGCTGTCTCAGCAATGGGAGCGAGTGGGCGCACACCTTCGTGCTGTGCACGCCCGAGTGCATCGGCGCTCGTTGTCAGGCCGAAGGAATCAAAATCGCGATGGCGAGGATTACCCGCCATCGCGATGTTGGATACCGCAATACACCGCCTGAGCTTGGACAGGCGCTATCCGATCTGCTCAGCGGTAGCTGGTGCCGCTCTGCGCAGCGCGCAGGCTCTCACCATTCAGCCGATCTACTTCGGCATTCTGTGCGCTGGCGCTTCCTCTACCGCGAGCAGCGGCGGGCGAGACGGAGCCGTTTGGCGTGGGTACTCGCGTGCTGGGGTTGGTCCACGGTGGCTTGCCCAGGTTGACCTGCTGCGGCGATGTCGCCGCGCCAGTGGCCGCACCCGCACCACCGCCGATCAGTGCGCCGGCGACCATGCCGGGCGGCCCGGCGAGGGCGCCCACTGCAGCCCCGGTCGCAGCCCCGGCAGCACCGCCACCTTCCGCGCGCTCCCTCGGTTGGTTCCCGCATGCTGCCAATGCACACAGCGCGCCCAGGACAATAACACTTCGCTTTGATTGCATGAATTCTATCCCCTCTTTTGGGCCTGGAAGCAAAAACGTGAGTAAAGCGTAGCGGTTGCATGCTGGAAGCGGCGCGCACGTCGCTGTTACCGAACGGGCAGTGGGCCGTTATCGCGTCTGCCGCACTTCTTCGCGCGACTGCAACTGTGAGTCTCAGCCAGTGTTGCGGCGAGGACACTGCGGGGTGGGCGATGGCGTTGGAAGTGCCGCTTTCACTGGTGCCTATGGAGGCAAAGCCGACCAGCGAGCTGCCGCGTGGGACTGACTGGCTGCTGGAACAGAAGTACGACGGCTTTCGCTGCATTGTGTTTCGCGATGGAGACACCGTCAGTCTGCAATCGCGCCGTCAGCGGCCGCTTGGGCGCTACTTCCCCGAGGTCGTGCAGGCCGCGATCGAATGGCCGATCGATCGCTTCGTGCTGGACGGTGAGCTTATCATCCCCGATCAGCCGTTCGATATGTTGCAGCTCAGGCTGCACCCGGCACCGTCGCGTGTCGCGAAGTTGTCGCAGGAGTACCCGGCACGTTTTATCGCATTCGATCTGCTGGCCGATGTCGAAGGACGCTCGCTGCTGGGTCGTCCCTACAGTGAGCGGCGACGTGCCCTGAAGCTGTTCTTCAGCAGCAGCCCGCACCAGGCGAGGCTGATCCTGTCGCGCGCGACGACCTCGCACAACACAGCGATGGGTTGGCTCAAACGTGGCGGCCGCGGCCTGGATGGCATCGTCGCCAAACGCCTCGATCTGCCGTATCAGCCTGGCCAGCGGGCGATGCTGAAATTCAAGCTGTGGCAGACGGTGGATTGCGTGGTGGGTGGTATCTATCGGAAGCGCGATAGTGCTCGGGTCGAGTATTTGCTGATGGGGCTTTATGACGGTGCGGGCCGGCTCCACTACGTCGGTCGCTGCGGCGTCAGCGACAGAGCGGCAGAGGTCGAACGACTGATCCGCCCGCTGGTCGGCGGATCCGGGTTCACCGGCGAGGCACCCGGCGGACGCAGCCGCTGGTCAGACCGCGAACGCATAGCGGTGCCGTTGGAGCCGCGCCTGGTGGCCGAAGTCAGCGCCGATCATATCGAGCATGGTCACTTCCGCCACGGATCGAGGCTTGTCCGCTGGCGTGAGGACAAGGACCCGCGCGCCTGTACGATGGATCAACTGGTCGGCGGGAGGGCCACGGTTACCTAGAACCGAAAGAGTCTCGTCTTCTCCACGCCCGGACCGCCCACGGCGTTGGACAGCAACTGAAGCTCGGTTCCCGGAACCACGAGGTCAGCGCTGGTGCCGCAGTCAGTGTTGCCGGTGCTGGTTGGACCACCGGCCCAATGCACACGGAAGCTGTGCGGCTTGGTTATGCGTTCTTCGACAACCAGGCTACCGCCGCGAGATGCCATTACCTCGGGCCGCAGGCTGCACGCGTCGTGGGCGTGGCCATGGCGGGTGACGGTGAAGTCCCAGTCATTCGGCAGGCGCGCGCCCGGCCGGAAAACCAGGATGTCACCCACCTTGGGGCCGAGGTCGAGCGTGGTCGCGGTTGCGACCATGGCAACACCACTTGCCAGCAACGTGGCGACCAGACCTGCCATCAGAACAGTTCGGCCGACGCTGCTCCCGGTCTCGGCGTCGAGGCGCTTGCGTCCTCTCATTGGTCTCGGCCTTTCCGATAAAGGATTTCCTGCATCTGATCGGGGGTGAACATGACGAAGTCGGGCAGGAAGACCGGATCGTCGGACTGGCCGGCTAGCTGATGGCCCGAGAGCGAGACCGGATTGAAGGGTCGGCTCAAGTTGCGCCAGATCAAGCCAAGCGGTGCGCGTGGAGAATGTTCAGTCAAAGCGAACCTCATCATCGTGCAACTGCCAAGTTCTGCCTTGGAACAAGTCCTCCGAGGTTCTGGGACAGTAATATTGGCCTATCATTCGCAGGTGCAGCATCACGATCTAGTGAGCTTGACCCTTTGGAACAGATGGCCGATCTGCAAATCCGTCGCAGATTAAGAGGCTCGCCATGCCGGGACCGTTGCACGGCTATCGGATCGTTGACCTGACCTCCATGGTCTCAGGCCCGTCAGCCACCATGCTGCTGGCTGACCAGGGCGCAGATGTCATCAAGGTCGAGAACCCGCAGGGTGGCGATCATACACGGGCCGCGGCCAACCGGCGGGGCGGATTTTCCGCCTCGTTCCTCAACAACAACCGCAACAAGCGATCGGTCGTGCTGGACCTTAAGGCGCAGTCCGGTATCGAGGCGCTGAAGCGGCTGATCGTCACCGCCGACGTGTTCATCCAGAACTTTCGCGCCGGGGTGATCGACCGGATGGGGTTTGGCGAGGCAGCAGTCCGCGCGCTGCGACAGGACATCATCTACGTCTCGATCAGCGGGTTCGGCGAACAGGGGCCCTTTGCGCAGAAGCCGGTGTATGACCCGCTGATCCAGGCGCTGTCGGGGCTGGCCAGCATCCAGGGCGGCTCGGACCAGGCAAGGCCGCGTCTGGTGCGCACGATCGTGCCTGACAAGCTCACAGGTGTGGTGGCGGCACAGGCGATCACGGCGGCGTTGCTGGCGCGCGAACGGACCGGGGAGGGGCAGCATGTGCAGCTCTCTATGCTGGATGCCGTGGTGGCGTTCCTGTGGGGGTCCGACATGGGCAGCCAGACCTTCGTCGGCGACGAACTGCCACAGCAGGAGGCAGCCAGTTTCATCGACCTGATCTATGAGACCGCGGACGAGTACATCAGCGCCGCTGTGCAGACGGATCGCGAGTGGACGGCGCTGACGCGGGCACTGGACCGGCCCGAGTGGCTGGACGATCCGCGCTTCGCCACGCCGGCATTGCGGCACAAGCACATCGACGAGCGGCTTACGATGACGCAGGAGGTGCTGCGCACGCGTCCGGCGGCCGAGTGGCTGCAACGACTGACCGCGGAAGGCGTGCCGTGTGCGCCGGTGCTGACGCGGAGCCGGATGATCGATCATCCGCAGGTGGTGGCGAATTGCGTGGTGATCGAGACCGAGCATCCGGTTGCCGGCCGGTTGCGACAGGCACGGCCTGCTGCGCGCTTCTCTGGCACGCCCACGGGTGTGCGCCGTGGCGCACCAGAGCTTGGCGAGCACACGGACGAGATCCTGGCCGAGATCGGCTTCACCGAGGACGCGCTCCCATGATCGACTTCTACTACTGGCCGACGCCGAACGGGTGGAAGGTGTCGATCATGCTGGAGGAATGCGGCCTGCCGTACCGCATGGTGCCGGTGAACATCGGCAAGGGCGATC
>JBKPSV010000346.1:0-11620 GCA_046735215.1 Pseudomonadota bacterium
ATCTACTGGGCGGAGGGCAGTCCTCCGCAGGAAGGCGAGCGAGTGGTCACCAGCAGCGAGGCCGGTGCATTCCCCGCCGATCTTCCCGTCGGAACCGTGCATTACACCGTTGCCAATGTGCCCGAGGTGGTCCCGTCGGCAATGCTGGACCGGCTCGAGATCGTGCGCATCTTCGACTACGGCCTGAGCGGACTGACGGCACCCGAGGCACAAGGGCGGCTGCCAGAACGTCGTGCCCGCTGATGGCGCGTGCCGACCAAACCCCTGGGATGCGCCCCCGGCAGACGCTGGGAAGGCAACTCGATGTCGCGGCACGGCACGCGTTTCCGACCGTCTCCACAGTCGTATTGATGCTGTTGGCAGAAGCACCTTTCGGCTTCGCCAACCAGACTGCGTTGTTGCCGGCAATCACGCTGGCCTGCGTTTTCTTCTGGTCGCTGGTTCGGCCGGCCGCGATGCCGCCTCCCGCGGTTTTCCTGATCGGCCTGCTGCTGGATCTGCTGGGCTATCTGCCTCTCGGAGTGGGTGTGCTGACACTGCTCGTGGCGCACGGGCTGGTGGTTCGGTGGCGGCCGGTGCTGACGCGGCAGAGTTTTCCCACCGTCTGGCTGGTGTTCGCCGGAGTCAGCGTTGGCGCCGCGGCGCTGACCTGGGCTCTGACCGCGCTGCTGTCGTTTCGCTTGTTGTCACTCGGGCCGGCGCTGTTCCAGGCGGTCCTGACCGTGGCTCTCTATCCGGCGCTCGCCGTGCTGTGCGTCCGCGCCCATCGCACTGTCGCCGATCCGGAGCAGGCATGAAGCATGAAACGCGCCGCACCGGCGTGTTCACGCGGCGTGCGCTGCTGATGATGGGCGGGCAGGTCGCGCTGCTGGGTGCCCTGGCGGTGCGGCTATATCAGGTCCAGGTGGTCGAAGGGGCCCGCTATGCGACACTGGCCGAGGAGAACCGGATCAGTGCTAGGCTGATCGCGCCGCCGCGTGGACGCATCCTCGACCGGTTCGGGACGGTGATCGCCGGCAACAAGCTGAACTGGCGTGCGCTGCTGATCGCCGAGCAGACGTCCGACATGACGGCGACGCTCGACAATTTTTCCCGCATCGTGTCGCTGGCCGACTATGAGCGCGTGCGGATCGAACGCGAGGTGCGGCGGCATCGTCGCTTCATCCCGATCATGGTGCGCGAGTTCCTGACCTGGGAAGAGATGGCCGCGATCGAGGTCAACGCCCCAGATCTGCCTGGTGTGCTGGTCGATGTCGGGACCACGCGGATGTATCCGTACGGTGATCAGCTCGCCCATATCGCCGGTTACGTCGCGCCGCCCAGCGAGGATGACGTGCTGGACGATCCCGACCTCGGACTGCCGGGCATCCGGGTGGGACGCGCCGGTATGGAGAAGCAGCGCGAGCGCAACCTGCGCGGCACTGCGGGGGCCGTGCAGCTGGAGGTGAATGCACTCGGCCGGGTGATCCGCGAGCTGGACCGCCAGGAGGGGGTGCCAGGCGAAGACCTTCGGCTGACGATTGACGTCTCGCTGCAACAGGCGGTGCTGGACCGGCTCGGAGACGAGAGCGCCAGTGCCGTGGTGCTGGACTGTCGCAACGGCGAGGTGCTGGCGATGGGCACCAACCCGTCATTCGATCCGTCGCTGTTCAACGCCGGCGTGTCCCAGGCGCAATGGGCGGCGTGGGCGCAGGACAAACACACGCCGCTGCTGAACCGTGCGACCGCCGGCGTGTACGCGCCTGGCTCCACCTTCAAGATGGCAGTGGCAGCCGCCGCATTGGAGGCGGGCGTGATGTCGCTCGGTGACAGGGTGAACTGTCCCGGCTTCTTCGACCTGGGCAATGCGCGTTTCCACTGCTGGCGCAAGGGCGGCCACGGCACGCTCGATATGCGCGGCGCGCTGAAGCACAGTTGCGACGTGTACTTCTATGAAACGGCCAGGCGCGTCGGAATCGACCGGATCGCGGCAATGGCACATCGCTTCGGTTTGGGCACCAAGTTGCAGGTCGACCTGCCTGGGGCGCGCCCCGGCTTCATCCCGACACGCGAGTGGCGGATGGGTCACGGCCGGGCGTGGGCGCCCGGTGATACGGTCGTCGCCGGTATCGGCCAGGGCTATATCCAGGTCACTCCCCTGCAGCTTGCGACCTATGCCGCGCGTATCGCCACCGGGCGCAAGGTCGAACCGCACCTGACGCGCAAGCTGGGCAACGTGCTGCAGCCGGGATCGCAGCCGGCCGATTGGTCTGCGCTCGGTGTTGCCGATCGCTCGCTGCATCTCATCCGGGATGGAATGTGGGCGGTTGTGAACGAGGGTGGCGGCACCGCACCGGTGGCAAGACTGCCTGATCCGCGCTGGCAATTGGCGGGCAAGACCGGTTCTTCGCAGGTGCACCGCGTGTCGCGTGAGCAGCGTGAACACGGCAACTTCGACAGCGCGAAGCTGCCCTGGGAACTGCGGCCGCACGCGCTGTTCGTGTGCTATGCACCCTATGATGCACCGCGCTACGCCGTGTCGGTTGTTGTGGAGCACGGCAATGCCGGCGCCGCTGCGGCCGCGCCGATTGCGCGCGACGTTATGAAGGACACGCTGCAGCGTGATCCGGGCGGTCGTGACGAATTCCCGGCGGCACGCGTCGCACAGCGCGAGGTTGGCCAATGACTGTCCGATCAGATGGCTTGGTCAGGCCTGCCATGACGAGAGAAGAGCGGGCGTTCGTCCGCGATCATGCATGAGGGAAGGGCGGATCTGGCGCGAGACGTCGTTCGATCTCGGTGCCAAGGTCTGGCAGGTCAGTTGGATTTATGTGCTGCTGCTGTGTGTTCTGGCAGGGGTCGGTTACGCCGCGTTGTACAGCGCCGCGGATGGTGTGTCGGGTCTCTATGCATCGCGCCACGTGTTGCGATTTGCGGCCGGGCTGGTTCTGATGATCGGCATCGCGCTGGTGGATATACGCTTTATCGCGCGGCTGTCCTGGCCAGGCTACCTGGTGGCACTGGTGCTGCTGGTTGCTGTGATGCGCTTCGGACATATGGGAAAAGGCGCACAGCGTTGGCTTGAGCTCGGTGGCGTGCAACTGCAGCCGTCGGAGCTGACGAAGATTGCCTTGGTTCTGGCGCTGGCATCGTGGTTCCACCGCGCGTCCTGGGAGCGTATCGGCAATCCGTTGTTCCTGATCCCGCCGATGATCGCTGTTCTGTTGCCGGTTGGCCTCATCGTGAAGCAGCCCAATCTGGGCACAGCGGTGATCACTGCCATCCTTGGCTGCGCGATGTTCTTTGCCGCCGGGGTGCGGTGGTGGAAGTTCGCGCTGATTGCATTGCCGGTCCCGTTCGCGGCGCGGTTTGCCTACAGCCATCTGCACGACTACCAGCGTGCGCGGATCGACACGTTCTTGAATCCCGAAAGCGATCCGCTGGGAGCAGGCTACAACATCATCCAGTCGAAGATCGCGCTGGGATCCGGTGGTATGTGGGGGAAAGGCTTTCTGCAAGGCACCCAAGGGCACCTCGACTTCCTGCCAGAGAAACAGACGGACTTCATCTTCACCACGATCGGCGAGGAGTTCGGATTTGTTGGTGGCGTGGCACTGATGGCATTGCTTGGCCTGATCGTCCTGGGCGGGATGCTGATCGCGCTGCGCTGCCACAATCAGTACGGGCGACTGGTGGCGTTCGGCATTGCCACCAACTTCTTTCTGTATGTCGCGGTCAACATCGCCATGGTAATGGGAGCGATCCCGGTTGGCGGTGTACCACTGCCGCTGATCTCACATGGCGGCTCGGCGATGATCATGGTGATGGTGGGATTTGGTCTGCTGATGTCCGTGCACGTGCATCGTGATGTGGAGTTTGGCAACGAGGGTTTGAACTGAGGGCGTGCGGCTTCCTGCAGTTGTCCGCCTTGACGGCGCCATCGGGCGCAAACCATGCTCCAGCCATTGATGGTCAGGAGAACCGCGATGTTCGATATCGACCGTTTTGCCGCCGATTGCCGAGCCGCGCTTGCGGAACGCGGCAGTGACGCAATTCGAGAAGTCGTCCGCCGCGCCGTTTCCGACCCCGCCGCTCTTATAGCCGCGCTGGGCGAACATGGCGGCCCCCACGCCGACGTCCTGGTCCGCTCGCCTGACCTTACCATCTTGAACGCTGTGTGGGGCCAGCGCCAATGGACCCTGCCGCACAACCACCATTACCGTGCGGTCATCGGCATGTATGGCGGCGGTGAGGACAACATCTTCTGGCGCCGCCTGCCCGAAGACGCCAAAGGCCGCGTGGAGGCAGCGGGTGCGGCGTCATTACGCCAGGGCGACGTCACGGTGTTGGGCCGCGACATCATTCATTCCGTGACCAATCCATTGGACAAGGTGTCCTATGCGATCCATGTCTATGACGGCGACTTCCTCTCGGCCGAGGGAAAGAGCTGCTGGCATGCTGAGACCCTTTGCGAAATGCCTTATGACGCCGGCACGGTGTCGCCCGCCTTCGGTCACGCGCTTACGCGCAGGTGAAGGATGCACGTCGGTGCGTGACGTTGTCATTGCGTCGCAACACCTGCCGGCGGTGCATTAAGCCCTGACGGACCAGCCACCGTCGCACCATCGTCGACGTCTGCCTCGGTCTCGCCGTCGTGCCCTGTCGGCTCCCAGCGCGGCAGCCACCGGGCCGTCCTTCTCCTCGCTGAATGCGCCAAGCATTTGCGGTCATGCCGATCGCGTCAAACAGGCCGGCACAAAATACGGAGCCAACGTCGATTCCTGTCTGTGCGAAACACGACACGGCGACCCCGCCGCGGATACTGCGTGCGTATCGCCTGACGTGTTACCGGGTCGGTGACGCCGAGATCCGCATCGGCCGCCGCGTGCCGGATGTGCTTTTCGAGCGCTTGGCGACCCCGACAGGAACGCTGCTGACAGCGTGGAACCCGCTCTCACGCCGTATGCCCACCGCATGGAACGAACGCATGCAGCGGCAGCTTCGGTGCCAACTGAGGCGGCTTGTCGCGCTTGATGCCGAAGGTTCGCTGCATAGCTGGCATGAAGCGATGCTGCTGGCAGGTGGACCACCACAGCCGGTCATCCGCCTCGCTCGTCGGTTCCGCCAGCGCGCGGTGGTGCAGCTTCGGCGAGGTGCGAAGGCGCAGCTGATACTATTGTAGATAAGCAAAAATCAGGCCGCCATCCGCGCCACCATAAAGAGGCGCTCGAACGGCAGGATGGTCGTGCCATCCGGGCGCCGCGGATAATGCGGTTGCACGGCATCGGCATATGCCTGCTGAAACCGGCTCCTTCTTTCGCCCGACAACCGGTCCAGATAGGGTCGCAGGCCGCTGCCTGATGCCCATTCCATTACAGCGTTCTCACCCTGGAGCGCGTGCATATACGTTGTCTGCCACATCTCGAGGGATGCAACCTGCGGGCGCAGCATGTCCCAGTAGCCCGTCGGCGGCAGAATGCCGGGCATCGGAACCACGTCGCCCAACTCCTGCGACCATTCGTGAGAGCCCGCCAGCTGACGTGACATTTGGTGCAACGGTGCCGCGTGCATGTTCGGCATCTGCACCGCCAGCACGCCGCCAGGGACCAGAAACGACAACAGGCGGGGGAGCAACGTCGGATGCCGATCCACCCACTGCAACGCAGCATTGGAGTAGATCAGGTCGAGCTTGTGACGCGGCTGCCACGCAAAGAAGTCCGCCTGCTCGAATGTGCAATTCAAGGCCGTCGTGCGCGCCTTTTCCAGCATCGACGCGGAGCCGTCCACCCCGATAACGTCAGCGTCCGGAAAGCGCTGCCTGAGAATTGCTGTAACGTTGCCGGCGCCGCAGCCAAGGTCGACGACCCGCACCGGTGCGGTAAGCGGGACCTGTGCCAATAGGTCCAGCGCCGGGCGCAGCCGTTCGTCGCCGAAGCGGAGATACTGCGCAGGATCCCAGGTCGCTGCAGATCGAGCCATTCAGCCCCTTGCCGTTAAAGACAATCGATGGCGGCAACGGCTGCCAGCTCCGGCATCAATCAACCGCCACGAACGTCTATACGTCGGCGACGGCCGCGGGAGCAATGCGAGCGCCATTCTCTGCCGCTTCAGCCTGCTGCGTCGTGTCGATCAGGCGCAGCGTGAGGCGAAAAGTCGTGCCGGTCGGTCCGGTCTCGACCAACTCGATTTCGCCGCCATGCGCCACCATCAGGTCACGTGCGATCGCCAGGCCCAATCCCGTCCCGTCGCGGCGGGTACTGCCGGCGAATGGGCGAAACAATTCGGCGCGCACCGCGTCCGGCAATCCCGGGCCATCATCGACTATATCGACGAAGAGCGAGGCCCCGACATGCTGTGCCGAGATACGGACCGTGCGTGCGCCGGCTTCGACGGCGTTGCGCAGCAGGTTGGCCAGCACACGGAACAGTTCCATGCGATCGGCCCGCACCTGGATCGCGGCATCGATGCCATTGTTGATGCGCAGGGACCCGCGCGGCGGCCGCGCCGTCTCGGCGGCCTCATTTATTAGGGGAGCGAGCGCGACCGGGGAAAATTGCAGCGGCGGCGGTCCTTCGCGCGCATATTCCAGTGTTCGCCGCACCAGATCGGCAGCACGGTCCACAGCCTGCGCCAGGACCTCACCCGCCCGTTGCACGCGAGGGTCCGCATGCATCTGCAGCCGCTCCGCTGACAACAACGCCGGGGTCAGGATGCCGCGGAGATCGTGGCTGACCTTGGCGACGACCGTGCCGAGCCCGGCAAGCCGGGCGTTGCGCCAAAGTGCTGTGCGCAGCTCGTGCTGCATCGCGGCCAGCTCACGCCCGGCAACCGCCATTTCGTCGTCGGGTAGTATTGTGACATCGCTCGGGTTGAGCGGAGGCGCGTGTTCCGGGTTGGCGCGAAATGCGGCGATACTGCCGGTAATCCGCCGCATCGGACGGACGAGCAGAAGCAGCACGGCCAGATAGACCAATCCGCCGGTGATGCCGGCGATCAAAAGCGAGAGCCCGATGAAGTCGGCGGCGAACTGCCACAAGATTCGGTTCAACGCGTTCTCATAGAGCCACAACTCGACGGAGGTGTGCTGAGGAAATGGGCTGGGACCAACCAGCAGCAGCAGCCGGTCCTGCGGCAGCACAATCGCGCGCAGGGCGCGGCGGATGCCGACCCACAGGTCCTCCTCGCGTAGATCCACGGTGGCATCCGCCTGTGCACCGGCCTTGCCGAGGGCAACAACGCTGCCATCATGGCTGGTCAGGCGGATTGCTTCACTGCTGGCGAGGAGCAGAAGTTCGTCTTGCATCGACGGCTGCAGATTGCGGCTCGCCAACACGGCGATTGCCGCATTCTCGACCCGCTCGAACAACCAAGTGCGGCGTTCGTGCGCGATGAAGGGCAGGAAGACGACGACCTCGCTCAGGAGTACCGCAAGCGTCGCCAACAGCCAAAGACGGGCTGACAGGCTCCGCCGCGGTTGCACGCGCGGCGGTCCGACGGGTGCTGCCCTCATGCAGTCAAATTTGGGTGGGGCGGCCGTTTACGGCAACCGTGCCAGGAGCTGAACAAGACGCTTGGTCGGTGGCGAGAACAGACGCGGCAGGAAGAACGAGCCCGCCGCACGCTTTCCCGCCTCCGAGCGGGTCGGATAGGGCAGTATCTGCGATGCCAGCGTGCTCAACTTCACACGCTGCGCGATCGCCAGACCCCACAGTCCGATCATCTCACCGGCATTCGTGGCCAGGATGCCGGCGCCCAGCACGCGGCCGCGGCATACGACGAGCTTGACCAAACCGGTCGGGTCGGCCTCCGCTACGGCACGGTCGTTGTCGGCCATCGGCGAACGCACGACCGAGATACGATGGCCATCGGCGCGTGCTTCGGCTTCCGTCATGCCCGCCTGGGCCAACTCGGGCCGGGTATAGGTGACACGGGGAAGGGCGGCGTAGTTCACCCGAGCCGGCAGTCGGAACAGCGCGCGACGGATGACGATGCCGGCGTGATAGGAACCGACATGGGTGAAGGCGCGCGGACCAATACCGTGAGGCGCGGCAATGTCGCCGACGGCGTAGACGCGACGGTTGGTCAGGCTTCGCAACCCGGTGTCAGTGACCACCCCGTCTCGATCGGCACGGACATTGCCCGCGGCAAGCGCAAGATCCTCAAGGTTCGGCCGCCGGCCGACCGCGACCAGCAGGTGCGTGCCGACAATCCGTCTGTTGTCGGAGAGTATGAGCGTAGGGCCCGCCTCGACGGAGGTAACGGTGGCCCCCTCCAGCAGTGTGACACCACGCGCAGATAGGCTGGCCCGCAGCCCTTCGACCAGTTCCGGGTCCTCTTTGCCGGCGATCGTGGCGGCCTCGATCACGGTGACGCGGCAGCCGAGACCGGCGAAGGCGTCGGCCATTTCCAGGCCAATCGGCCCGCCGCCCAGGACCAGCAGATGGTCGGGGGGGTCGGTGCGCTCGAAGAGTGACGTGTTGGTCAGATATGGCACCCGATCCAGGCCGGGTATGGGCGGCACGGCCGGGCTGCTGCCGGCCGCAATGACGATCCGCCGTGCGGTGAACCGGCGCCCGTCCACCATCAGCGCGTCAGGCGAGATGAAGCGCGCCCCTCCGCGCATTACCTCGGCACCAAGCGCGCGGAAGCGCGCCTCGGAATCGATCGGTGCGATAGCATCGATTGTACCGAGGACGTGGGCGTGTACCGCGGACCAATCGATTTCCGGAGTGGGCAGGCGGATCCCGAAGCGGCCCGCGGCACGCGCCACCTGCGCGGTGTGTGAGGCGGCCAGCAATGCCTTGCTGGGCACGCAGCCGAAGTTGAGGCAATCCCCACCCATCCGGTGGCGCTCGATCAGCGCTACCCGCAGACCCAATTGGGCGGCGACCGCGGTGACGGACAGGCCGGCCGCACCGGCGCCGATCACCGCCAGGTCGAAATCAGGCATCGGAACGCTTCCAGCGGCGCCACGCCACCGGCATCAATGACAACACTGCCAGTATCAACAGCGGGCCGAGGATACGCGGCGAGAAAATGACGGAGAAATCAGGCTGACTCCCCGCTGCCAGCGTCTCGCCGAGTCCGTCCCCGATCGAGGCGTAGACGAATGTCGCCGGAATGATTCCGATGACGGTCGCAGCGCCATAAGGCGCCAGGCGCATGCCGCTTAAGGCGGCGGCCAGGTTCACCAGTGAGAAGGGCAATGCCGGCACGAGACGGATGGCGAGCAGGTAACTGAACCCGTCCCGGTGCAGGCTGGTTCGGATTGCGTCAAGGAATCGGCCGCGGCGGACGGCGATTGCATCTGCAAGATGGTAGCGGACCGCGAGGAACAGGCCGATCGCACCGGCAGTGGAGCCAACGATGGCCAGCAGCCCTCCTGAAAGCGTCCCAAACAGGAGTCCGCCGGCAACGGTGAGTACGGCAGACTCTGGCAACGACAATGATACCGCGATGGCATACAGCAGAAGATAGATAAGGGGAGCGAGGACCGGGTGGCCACCAACCCAATCCGTGACCGCGGCCTGGTGGCGGGCAAATGTCGCCCAGTTGAGGTGCTCCGCCGCTCCGGCAAACCAGGCGATGGCGACTACCGCCAACAGAATGAAGACCCAGAATCGACGCAGGAACTGCATGGCCGAGCATGTAGAGCGTTTTCACTCACTGTCCCGTGACAATAGCGCTGCGTGATCGACAGTTGAGTTAGACGTGCTCATCACTCCCAACTTCAGCTTTGGGGAGGTTACATATAGGAAGACAAACCCAGCGGCACGCATGGTCCGGTCACGATTGACGACGTACGGCGGGCCCCCTATAAGCCGCCGCCTGCGCAAGGGCGCCAGTGCGGCGCCCCGGCCCGCCTGCGGGCCAACGACGCACCATCGGAGAACCGGCCGTGAAGCGTACCTATCAACCGTCGAAGCTGGTCCGCAAGCGGCGGCACGGGTTCCGCGCCCGCATGGCGACCGTCGGAGGCCGCAAGGTGCTGGCTAACCGGCGGGCCAAGGGGCGCAAGCGCCTTTCGGCCTGACCAAGGGCTCCCACTTGGCTGCACCCGGCCGCCTGAAGCGCCGTGCCGAGTTCCTTCGTATTGCTGCGAAGGGGCGGAAGGCAGCGATGCCGGGCGTCGTGCTGCAGGCCTTGCCGCGGCATGACCAGGGACTAGCGCGGCTCGGCTTTACCGTCACCAAGAAGGTCGGCAACGCGGTAATTCGCAACCGAACCCGCCGCCGCCTGAAGGAAGCCGCAAGATTGGTGCTGGCCGCATCCCCGGTATCAGGCGTGGACCTGGTCCTGATCGGCCGCGAAGCAACGCGGAAGCGCGATTTCATCGGCCTCCAAGAGGATGTGCGCCGCGCACTGGCGAAGGCTGGCGTGGCATGACGTTCATCGATCAAATCGCGATCGGGACCGTACGCACGTATCAATGGACAGTCCGCCCGCTGATCGGTGCCAACTGTCGATTTTTCCCCAGCTGTAGCGACTACGCCATTGACGCCATCCGGGGCCATGGAGCCTTGCGCGGCAGCGGTTTGGCCGCCAGGCGCATCCTGCGCTGCAACCCGTGGCACGAGGGCGGCTACGACCCGGTGCCGGGCTGCGACTGCGGAACAGGAAACTGATGGACCAGAAGCGCCTTTTCCTTGCGATCGCCATATCGGTCGCCATCCTCCTGGTGTTCCAGGTGTTGATCGCGCCGCACATGCCGCAGACGCCGACAACGCCGCAACAACAGACGGCGAGCCAGAGTCCGGCGGCGACGCAAGTTCCAGCAGCCGTGGCGGCGAAGCCGGGCGCGCTGACGGTGCCCAAGGAGGTGCCGCGGGTGAAGATAGCGGCGCATCGCGTCAGTGGGTCGATCAGTCTGCTCGGTGCGCGGCTGGACGACCTGGTACTGACGGACTATCGCGAGACGCTGGCGGCAAACTCACCGAATGTGCGGCTGCTCGAGCCACGGTCGGATGCGAAGCCTTATTATGTCCAGTACGGCTGGAGTGCGGCACCGGGCGAGCAGGTGAAGCTGCCGGAAAACGACACGGTTTGGGCGACGTCGAGCGATATGCTGAGCTCCGGTCGGCCAGTCACGCTTTCATGGAACAATGGCGCCGGCCTGACCTTTCAGATCAAGTTGGCCATTGATGACGAGTACATGTTCACCGTGCAGCAGTCGGTGCAGAACTCGTCCGGCGCGCCGGTCAAGCTGTTCCCCTGGGCACGCGTGCGACGCGACTACACGCCAGAAGTATCCGGCTACTATATCCTGTTCGAGGGCCTGCTTGGCGTGGTGAACAACACGTTGCAGGAGATGACCTACTCCAGTGCCAAGAGCGACACGGAGAAGGCGAAGTCGAACATTGCCTACAGCGCCCCGTCGAATGGCGGCTGGGCTGGAATCACCGATAAGTACTGGCTGACCGCACTCATCCCGACGCAGTCGGTGCCGTCCACCGTGAACTTCATGTACATCAAGGAGGACGGCGACCACTACCAAGTGGACTACATCACGCAGCAGCCGCAAACAGTCGCCCCGAACGGCGACATGATGCTGGAGTCGCACGTGTTCGCCGGCGCGAAGATCGTGTCCCTGCTGCAGGATTATGAGTCGCGGCTGCATATTCCCCGGTTCGACTATGCGGTG
>JBKPSV010000347.1:0-2881 GCA_046735215.1 Pseudomonadota bacterium
GCAGGGGGCCGCCCCGGTTTGCGCGGATTGTAGCCGACCACCGCGCCTTCCTGATGGCCGTAGAGCGGCTTGATCGTGGCATCGACATCCAGAACCCACGGCTCGTTGTGAATCGGCATGGAATAAGGACCCCGTTTTGGGGGTGATCGGCATCCAATCGGGACCCCCGAGACGGCGGGTTCACAATGGCTTCCATGGGGGACATGGCAGCCAGGTGGGGGATGCTGATTGTGGAGACGATTGCCAAGGTTCGCCGGGCCTACTTCGTTCAGCAGAAGCCGATCAAGGTGATCTGCCGGGAGTTTGGGCTGTCGCGTCGGGTCGTGCGCAAGGTGATTCGGTCGGAAGCGACAGAGTTTCGGTACGAGCGTGGCCGGCAGCCATTGCCGCGGATTGGCCCGTGGCGGGAGCAGCTCGACGCGTTGCTGCTGGCGAACGCGGAGAAGCCGGCGCGCGAGCGGCTGACGCTAATCCGGGTTTTCGAGGAGCTGTGCGGTCTCGGTTACGAGGGCAGCTATGACGCCGTTCGCCGCTACGCCAGGGTGTGGCGGCAAGCGCACGGAAACGAGACGGCCCAAGCCTATGTGCCGCTGAGCTTTGCCCCGGGCGAGGCTTACCAGTTCGACTGGAGCCATGAGATCGTGCTGATGAACCGCATGCCGGTCACGGTCAAGGTGGCGCACGTCCGGCTCTGCCACAGCCGGATGCCGTTTGTGCGGGCTTATCCGCGCGAGAGCCAGGAGATGGTCTTCGATGCCCATGCCCGCGCCTTCGAGTTTTACCGAGGCGCGTGCACGCGCGGCATGTACGACAATATGAAGACGGCGGTCGAGAGCGTGTTTGTCGGCAAGGACCGTCAGTTCAACCGACGTTTTCTGCAGATGTGTGGGCACTATCTGGTCGAGCCGACCGCCTGCACGCCGGCATCGGGTTGGGAGAAGGGGCAGGTCGAGAACCAGGTCGGCAACCTTCGCGAGCGGCTATTCACGCCGCGGCTGCGGGTCACGAGCTATGACGAGCTGAACGCTTGGCTGCTCGACCGGTGCGTCGCTTATGCCAAGGCCAACCGGCATCCGGAACTGACCGACCAGACGATCTGGCAGATGTTTGAGGCGGAGCGCGCCAAGCTCGTGCCGATCAGCAGCCGGTTCGACGGGTTCCGTGCGACGCAGGCCTCGGTCTCCAAGACCTGCCTGGTGCGCTTCGACAACAACAAGTATTCGGTCGCGGCGCGTGCGGTGGGTCGGCCGGTCGAGATCCAGGCCTACGCCGAGCGCATTGTCATTCGCCAGGACGGCGCGATTGTCGGCGAGCATGTGCGCTCGTTCGGCCGCAACCAGACGCTTTACGACCCCTGGCATTACGTACCGGTGCTCGCCCGAAAGCCCGGCGCCCTGCGCAACGGCGCACCTTTTAGGGATTGGCTATTGCCGGCCAGCCTGGAGCGTGTGCGGCGCCGGCTGAAGGGTTCGGATGACGGCGATCGCCAGATGGTCAAGATCCTGTCGGCGGTGCTGAGCGACGGTCTGGCGGCCGTCGAGGCGGCTTGTGCCGAAGCCCTCGCCGGCGGCGTCCATTCCGCCGATGTCGTGCTCAACATCCTGGCGCGCCACCGCGACCCTGGGCCGCCGGCAACGATAGCGACCCCCGAGGTGCTGTCCCTGCGACACGCGCCCATCGCCGACTGTGCCCGCTACGATCGCCTGCGCCGGGTTGCCTGATGGACCGGGCTGACATTCTCGAGCTGATGACCCGGCTCAAGCTCTATGGCATGCGCGCCGCCTATGACGAAGTGATGACCACCGCTATCAAACGCCGGCACGAGCCGGCGCGCATTGTCGGCGAACTGCTCAGCGCGGAGATTGCCGACAAACAGGCGCGCTCGATCAAATACCAGCTGACCCTTGCCAAATTGCCGTTGGCCAAGGAGATCGACGACTTCGATTTCACCGGAACGCCGATCAACCAGGCGCTGATCCGCGATCTGGCATTCGGCGGCTTTATTGTCCAGCAGCGCAATACCGTGCTGGTCGGCGGAACCGGCACCGGCAAATCGCATCTCGCCATTGCCATCGCACGGGCTTGCATCCGCAATGGCGCGCGAGGCCGCTTTTACATCGTTGTCGACCTCGTCAACCGGCTCGAGACCGAAGCCCGCGGCGGCCGCCAGGGCCGGCTCGCCGAATATCTCACGCGCATGGATTTTATCGTGCTCGACGAGCTCGGTTATTTACCCTTCTCGCAGGTCGGCGGCCAGCTGCTCTTCCACTTGATGAGCCGGCTCTACGAGCGCACCTCCATCATCATCACGACCAATCTCGCCTTTGGCGAATGGCCGAGTGTCTTCGGCGACGCCAAAATGACGACGGCGCTCCTCGACCGTCTGACCCATCACTGCGAAATCATCGAAACCGGCAACGAGAGCTGGCGTTTCAAAAACCGCAGCTGAGTGCCACCCCGGCTTGCCCCGGTGGGCAAACAGGCACCTCCCGCGCGCGCCGCTCCGTCGCTCGTGAGGGCACTGCGCGACGCGCGCGGGGCCCTCCTGTTCGCTACCGGGACAAGCCTGACCCAACGCCAGAGAGGAATCCTTTTTGCACGCCGATCGACAGGCCACGGAGGAGAAACGGCCTCACGTGAAAAAAATTCTCTTGCCACCTGCGGCGCGATTAAAGAACGAAGAACGGCCTTCCCGCTCCGAACAAAGAACTGGCAGCAAAACCCAAAAAACAACCGCTTGACAGGAAAAGCCCCGGACAAGTCTGCTGCGAAGCTGACTTCCTCGATAGGGGAGGTCGTTGCGCGGCCGGCGGCTTGACCGCACACGCTCCGTCACCGGATCGGGATCATCAGATGCTCGTATGGGGTCCCGGGCCAGAGA
>JBKPSV010000348.1:0-22932 GCA_046735215.1 Pseudomonadota bacterium
GATGCCCATGATGTCGGACTCCTTCATGATCAGGAGCTCCTCGCCATCGAGCTTCACCTCGGTGCCGGACCACTTGCCGAACAGGATGCGGTCGCCGGACTTGACGTCGAGCGGCACCAGCTTGCCGGTCTCGTCGCGAGCGCCGGGGCCAACGGCGACGACTTCGCCCTCCATCGGCTTTTCCTTGGCCGTGTCGGGGATGATGATGCCGCCCGCGGTCTTTTCCTCGGCTTCAAGCCGACGGACCACGACCCGGTCGTGCAGGGGACGGAAGTTCATTCGGATCGCTCCTTGAGTGATCTCTTTCAATGGGATGCACGGTTCGCCAACACCCGAGCCACGGCCCCCCATGGGCACCGTAGTGCGCTTGTTAGCACTCCCCTCCGGAGAGTGCCAGCGATCTAGTCGCGTTCCCGTGTAGAGTCAAGCGTTCGGCAGCACCTTCCGCATTCGAGTGCTAAACCGTTGAATTTCTTGCGATTTAGCTTGCGCACGCAACCGGTGTTCATGTCATGCTGTTATCAAATGACAAGGACGCTGGAGTCCAACCGATGAGCCTAGCCCTGCAGCTCAAAGACTATCGTCTGACAATCGCCGAGATCCTCTACCACATGCCGGACCACCCCGGCATCCTTCAAAGCTTTATCTGGCAGGAACTCGATCTAGCGCCGAAGTTTCCCGCGCTGCGCAAGTTCCTCGACTTCTGGGATCGCGAGCTCGATGGCCGGTTGCATTCAGTCAGGGTCGCATCTGCCAGCGTCATCAAGCCACCATCGATTCGCACCCCCGGGATAACCCTTCGCCTGCACTAAGCCTTTCGTCACCGGCATATCGCCAGCGCTCGGCGCCCCTTTTATAGTGTGACATGCCCTTCGACGTTCGCGACTTTTCCGGCGCGCCGCCGGAAGACCGCGCGGCGGGCCGCCGTGCTTGTCGCCTCGTCGCCGCCTGGCTATTCGGTGTTGCGTTCATGGTGCTCGTGATGGTCGTCCTGGGCGGCGTGACCCGGCTCACCGGCTCCGGACTGTCGATCATGGAGTGGGCGCCGTTGGCCGGTGCGCTGCCACCGATGAGCCACGCCGAATGGCAGCGGCTTTACCACCTTTATCAGCAGATTCCGCAATACGCTCTCGTCAACCAGGGATTTGGCCTCACCGGCTTCAAGCAGATCTTCTGGCTGGAGTGGATCCACCGCTTATGGGGTCGCTTGATCGGCGTTGCCTTCCTGCTGCCGCTGATCTGGTTCTGGGCAAGCGGTAGAATCGAGCGCCGCTTGCGACCGATGATGGCCGGGCTTTTCCTGCTAGGCGGCCTCCAGGGAGCGGTCGGATGGTTTATGGTGGCATCAGGCTTCTTCCCTGAATCCACCGCTGTGTCGGCTTATCGCCTGGTTATCCACCTGGCACTGGCACTGATCCTCTACGCTGCCCTCGTGTGGACGGGACTCTCCGTGCTTTGGCCGGTGCCGCCGCGTCCCGCCGCAAGTCGATTGGTGCACAACCTTGGTTGGCTTGGCTGTGGCGCCATAGCGCTGACCATGCTGGCAGGTGGCTTTGTCGCCGGTACTCGCGCAGGCTTCGACTACAACACGTTTCCCCTGATGGAAGGCCGCCTCGTGCCAGAGGGTTACGCCGCCCTCGATCCATTCGTCCGCAATTTGACCGAAAATATTGCCGCCGTGCAGTTCGACCATCGGCTGCTGGCGAGCCTAACCCTGCTGGTCGTTGTCATAACAGTCGGCTTGGGCCTGACCACGAACCCGCCGCGACCAACGCGCAACGCATTGATCGCCCTGGGAGCCGCCGCCGCCGCCCAGTACCTGCTGGGCGTCGCGACCCTTCTGCTGGTTGTGCCGGTCGCATTGGCGGCGTTGCACCAAGCGGGCGCGGCACTAATGCTCACGGCAGCGATCGTGCTGGTTCACGCGACCCGCGCGGCGCCAGCCCGACGCACAACGTGACCGAAAACGCAGCAGCGGCGCTGACCGAAGCCGTGCTCGAGGCCATGCCGGTCGGCGTCGCCGTCGTGGACGCCGACCGGCGCCTGGTGTTGTTCAATGCGGCCTATCATGACTCATTGGACATGCCGCCGAACAGCTTCTACCGCGGCATGCTGGTCGCCGACGCGCTGCGCATTGCCGCTTATCGCGGGGTCTATGGACCGGGCGATCCAGAGGCGCAGATCGCGGCATTCCTAAGAACAAATCGCACACGGCCTGGTCGCCTGCGCCGCCGGTCGCATAACGGTCGTAGCTTCGATGTGCTGCAGGCACCCCTGCCCGACGGCGGCTATGTTGTCTGCGCCATAGAGACCACGGCCCTCGTCGCGGCGGGGGCTGGTGCCGAAAAGGCCCTCGGACGGGTCATAGCGACGCTCGCGACTCTGCGCACCGGCCTCGCTGCATTCGGCCCCGACGGCGCGCTTGTGTTGGGCAATCCGAGCTTTGCCGCGTTGTTGGGCCTGACACCGGATCAGCCACCACAGGGCATTCAGTTCGCTGCATTGCTGGACATGCTGGCAATACGCGATGAATTCAGCGAGTTCGACGGCGAGGCATTCGTCGCCGCGCAGCGACTGTTGGACCGCTCACGGCCTTGGACGATGCGACGGACGCGTCCCAACGGACAGGTCATCGACATCGTCTCCGATCCACTGCCCGATGGCGGCTGGACCATGACGGTCGCCGATCTCAGCGCTTTGGCGCGCGCCGAGGATGAAGCACGGCGCCGCGCCGACCTGCTTCATTCAATCCTTGAGGCGTTCCCCCACGGTGTTTGCGTCTATGGCGCCGATCACCGATTGGCCATGTTCAATCGCGCCTATACGCAAGTGATGGCGGGCGCCCCGCTGAGCATAGGTGAGCATCTCGACGACATCATACGCAAACGTGCCGCTGCCGGAGAATACGGACCCGGACCAGTCGAAGACATCATCAGCCAGCAGACCGCATTCGACGTCACCCGCCCGCAGATGCGCAAACGACGGCGGCCGAACGGCGCCACACTCGACGTGCGTACCACTCCGTTGCCCGACGGGGGCTATATCAGCGTGGTCACCGACATCACGCCGCTGACCGATGCGGAAGAACAGATCTCGCGCCGTGCGGAAGAGATGGCGGTCATGCTGTCCTGCATCCGCCATGGAGTCGTGCTTTGGGGCGCTGACCATCGGCTGCTGGCCAGCAACGTAACCGCCGAGAAATTGCTTGATCATCCAACGGGACTGCTGACGCCAGGTCGAACGGAGGAGCAGGTCCTCGATAGCATGATCGGCCGCGGCCATTTCGGAGCCGGGCCCGGCGCGCCCGAACGCGCCCGTGCCCTGTTGGAACTCGACCGGTCGACGCCCTATCTGCGCGAGATCGTCACCCCAAGCGGTCGCGTTCTCGAGGCCCGCTCTGACCCGACACCCGCAGGGGGATGGGTCAGCACATTCACCGATGTCACCGAGGCGCGGCAGGCACAGGACGAGCTGCGCCTAGCCAAAGAGGCAGCAGAGGCGGCCAGTCAGGCAAAGTCGCGCTTCCTGGCCACGATGAGCCACGAGCTACGCACGCCGCTGAATGCGGTGATCGGCTTCTCGGAAGCCCTGTTACAAGAGGCCGTCAATCCCACGCCGGCCAGAATCGCCGACTTTGCCACGCAAATTAACGAGGCCGGTCGGCAGCTGTTGGGCCTGATCAACGGCATACTCGATGTCGCGCGGATCGAGTCGGGTCGTTTCGATCTAGCCACCGATCGGGTCGACATTGCACGTCTTATACGCAACTGTACTCGGCATGCGGATACCGCGGCGCATGCTGCCGAGATCACGTTGATTGCAGACCTGCCTGATGATCTGCCGCAGCTCACCGCGGATGAGAGAAGACTGCAGCAGGCGCTCAATCACCTGTTGTCGAATGCGATCAAGTTCACCGAATCAGGGGGCACTGTCACCGTCGGGGCTGCGCTTGAGAGCGATGGACGGCTGCTGCTGTTCGTCCGCGATACCGGGATCGGCATTGCGACCGATGACATCGATCGCGTCTTCGAGCCGTTCTCCCAGCTCGACAGCGCCTTGTCGCGCCGCTTCCAAGGCGCTGGCCTCGGCTTGTATGTGTCGCGTGCGCTGGTGACCGGTCACGGCGGCGTGCTCTCGCTGCAAAGCATCCCGGGACAGGGCACCCTCGCCGAAATTCGCCTTCCCGCCGAACGTGTACTGCCGCCGGTGAGTAGCCAAGCGAGCGCACGCGCCCCACTTTAGTGGCTACACACACGCCCTGGGGTTTTGCCATGACGCCGCTAGCCGTCACCGACAAGCTGTTCTTCGAGCGCGCCGACTCCGTACTGGACCGCGCAACCGCCGAGGCAACGCTGGGGTCTGCCCTGGCCAAGAGCGATGATGGTGAACTCTATCTCGAATATCGTGAGGGAGAGCAGATCAGCCTTGACGACGGGCGGATCCGCAGCGCGGGTTTCGACACCTCGCTTGGCTTTGGGCTGCGCGCCATTGCCGGCGAGGCGACCGGATACGCACATGCCAGCGAACTGTCGGATGCTGCGCTACGTCGCGCGGCGGACAGCGTGGCGGCGGTTGCCGCCGGATATTCTGGCACTGCCGCCGAGCCCCCGCGTGCCACCAATGCCCGGCTCTACTCTGACGCCAATCCGCTGGGCGCGGCCGACTTTCCCGGGCGGACGGCCCTGTTGGGAGAGATTGATGCCTATGCCCGGGGCAAGGACACCCGTGTCGTCCAGGTGATGGCATCGGTCATCGGCGAATGGCAGGCAGTACAAATCATCCGCGCAGACGGCAATCGGGTCGCTGATCTACGGCCACTGGTCCGACTGAACGTCTCGGTCGTTGTCGAGCAGAACGGCAGGCGTGAGACCGGCAGCCATGGATTAGGTGGTCGCTTCGCCTACGACCACGTCACGGCACCCGAGGTATGGCGTGGCGCCGTGGACGAGGCGCTCCGCCAGGCGTTGGTCAATCTCGACAGTGTGCCGGCACCGGCCGGCGAGATGGAGGTTGTTCTAGGCTCCGGCTGGCCCGGCATCCTGCTGCACGAGGCGATCGGCCACGGGCTTGAGGGTGACTTCAATCGCAAGAAGACCTCAGCTTTTGCCGGATTGCTGGGCAGCAGAATCGCGTCACCGGGGGTAACGGTGGTCGATGACGGCACACTACCGGATCGACGTGGCAGTCTCACAATCGATGACGAGGGAACGCCGACCAGTAGAACCGTCCTGATCGAGGATGGCGTCCTGGTCGGATTTATTCAGGACCGCCTGAACGCCCGATTGATGCGCATGCGCGCCACCGGCAACGGTCGCCGGCAGTCCTACGCACACGCGCCCATGCCACGGATGACCAATACGTTAATGGTCTCCGGCCAGCATTCTCCGGACGAAATGATTCGGTCGGTTCGCCGTGGGCTTTATGCCGTGAACTTCGGCGGCGGTCAGGTGGACATCACCTCCGGGAAGTTCGTGTTCTCGGCGAGTGAGGCCTATTTGATCGAGGACGGCAAGGTAACTGCTCCGGTCAAGGGGGCGACCTTGATTGGCAATGGCCCGGACGCGCTCACCAAGGTGGTGTTGGTCGGCAACGACATGGCGCTCGATCCCGGCATTGGAACCTGCGGCAAGAACGGGCAGGGCGTGCCCGTCGGCGTTGGCCAGCCGACTTTGAAGCTTAGTGCATTGACGGTTGGTGGTACAGCCGCGTAAATCGTTCACGATCATGTGAACTCACGCAAAAGCGAACCCAACCGCGCACTTCGTTAATCCGGCTGCAAGGCCTCGGTGCTCTTGCCGTGGCTGAGCCATGTATTCGCCGTATTACTTCCCGTGTCCCGAAATAATCTCGGTGCCGGCCAGGATGGCCGGACCAAAATGCTTGCATGTGGCAGTCAATTCGAGACATGACCAAGCGAAGAGACATTATCGGCGCAAATACCGCAAATTGAGGCTGATCTGGCCGATTCCTCGCACCGCATGCGATTTGACGACCCGATAACGTCAAAACAACGATAAAAAATCCTCAACGTGGAATCATTGGCGCGCGCTCGAACGGCGATCGTAACGCCGGATTGTGTAAAGAAATAGACACACATCCAGAAGGAAGGGTTCCAGCCAATGCGTCTATTTACTGTTGCCTCTATCTCCGTAATCGATTCGGGCAAGGTTCAGCTGGGTGGTTTCGCCCCTTCGCTCGCCCCCACCAGCGACACCGGAAAGGTTCGCCTCGGCGGGTTCGCCCCTGCGTTCAACCCGACCCATGACACCGGAAAGGTCCGCCTCGGCGGGTTCGCCCCTTCGCTCAACCCGACCAGCGACACCGGAAAGGTCCGCCTCGGCGGATTCGCTCCTTCGCTCAACCCGGCCAGCGACAACGGAAAGGTTCGTCTCGGCGGGTTCGCCGCATCGCTGACCCCGGTGCACTGACGACTAGAAAATCCGCCAGCACCGGCGCACCCTGGCGCCGGACAGTTGCAGACCGGGCGGAGAGTTCGCCCGGTTTGGCATCCTGTCCCCTCTTCGTCAGGACGTCCGCCACGTGTCAGATGTTGAAGTGCGCCGATCGCCGTCGGAGGATAAACGGTCCCCCCTGGTCACCTTTCACCGCTTCGTACCCGCGGCGCGTCTGCCGCAACGTGCCGACCGCTCGGCTGCTGGGTCGTTGCCAACCCGAGCATTTCGCTACTGCGAGCCGTCCACCAGCGCATCGGGTTATGGCTACTATGTCTTTCCGCCGATCAGTTTCAGCCTGCAGTGGGACGGGCGAGACGTGATGTGGACCTGGGAGGGTGCGGGTGCCTGGCTGCCACTCCGCTCTGCACAGTTCCCGGACTTTCCCAGCCTGTTCGACTCGCTGGCGCCGGAAGAAATCCGGGAATACTCCCCACCCTTCCTGGGCGCGTTGCAGGAACCAGGCCTTATCCAGTGCTGGACCGGCATCGTTGCCCGCACGGCGCCTGGATGGAGTTTGTTGGTGCGGCCGCCGGTCAATATTCCACGCAGCGGCTACTACGAATTATTCGAGGGCATCATCGAGACCGACCGCTGGTTTGGGCCGCTGATCACCAATATGCGGCTGACCAAGACCGATGTGCCAATTGACTTCCGGGCCGACTTCCCATTGCTTCAGGTCCAGCCAATTCCGCGTCACGCGTACGACGATGCGACGCTCAACAGCTACGAATTGGTGCCGGAGTTGCGGCAACTGACTCCGGAGGACTGGGACGACTACTACGACACGGTCGTCAGGCCGCATGTGCAAGAGGTCCGCCCGCGTGGGCAATACGCCGCCGCCGCGCGCAAGCGAAGGGCAGCGGAGGGTACCGGAAAGCCCGAGTAACGCTTTAATCTTCTGGACACACCTGGTCGCATATAGTTGAACACAGGGCCATGGACCGCGTTTCCACCCATTTTCGATCCGCAGCGTTCGGCCTAGGTTTGCTCTTGGCATCGACACTCTCGGCTGCTGCCGCACCGGCTTGTCCGGTCGCGCCGCCGTTGGCACCGATGCACCTGCCGCATCTGCTCAGCGCTATCAGCCACGGTGTGGAGGGGGTGATCGTGGCACTTGGGTCATCATCGACGCAGGGGGTGATGGCGTCTGACCTGGCGCATTCCTACCCGGCGGTGCTGCAGCAGGCGCTGTCGACGGCGCTGCCCGAGGCGCACGTTGCGGTCATCAACCGCGGTATCGGCGGGCAAGATGCCGCCGAAGAACTGGCACGACTGGAAGCCGACGTGCTGTCAATCCGGCCGCAACTGGTCATATGGCAGGTCGGTGCGAACGGGGCGCTGCGTAATGCGGACCCCTCTGTTTTCCACACGCTGGTGTCCGCTGGCGTGCGCCGACTGCAGGCGGCAGGCGCCGATGTCATTTTGATGGACAACCAGCAGTCGCCAGCGCTGCTGGCAAAGGCGTCGGAACCTGAATTTGATCATCAACTTGCCGAGGTGGCACGGGACACCGGAGCGGCGCTGTTTTCCCGCCGCGCTCTGATGCGGGCATGGAGCCGTGAAGGCGCACCGCCGGTGCAGTTCATCGCGTCAGACGGGCTGCACCACAACGACCACGGCTATCGCTGCGTTGCCGTGTCGTTGGCGCAGACCATTGCAACCGCACTGACGCCACGCTCACCGGTGACGGCGAGCCGTTAGGCAGAACCGCCCAGGCGCCGCCCGCGCCTCAGTTCGGATAGACAATGGTACGTAGCATGATGCGGCGTTCTTCCGGGCGGGCATCGCCCGCGCCGCGGTGCATCGTGGCGCGCTCGTCCCACATCAGCACGTCGCCCACCCGCCAGCGGTGGTAATAGACGAAGCGTTCCTGGGTGGCATGCTCGGCCAGCTCTTCGATCAACGGCCAGGCGTCTTCCTGCGCCATTCCATCGAAGCCATAGGTATGCATCGGGTTGATGAACAACAGCGGGCGCCCTGTCACCGGATGGCGCGTCACCGCCGGCCAACGGACGTCGCGGAAATCCTTCTCGGTGACGCCCTTGTTTTCGCCGTACAGTTTCTCGCCAGCCGGTCCAATGCTGCGGCCGTGCAAAGCGGTCAGACCCTGCAATAGCTCCTTGCGTTCCTCGGCCAACGCGTCATAGGCGGCCCGCATATCAGCGAACATGGTGCCGCCCTTCTCCGACGGCACCTCCTTCGCATGCAGGATCGCCAGCAGTGGCAATTCGTTCTCATAGGTCGAATCGGTGTGCCAGTCGGTCGCACGCTTCACACCATACCAGTCGACTTTGCCGTCAGCTTCAACGTTGGTCAGCCAGGACACCTCCGGACAATCGGCGTGGCGATACTTGATCAGCGCGTGCATGCGCGGGATGCCGAATTGATGGCCAAAGGCGGCCAGTTCGGCGGCACCGAGATTCTGGTCGCGAAACACCAATACCGGGTGCTCAGCAAAGGCGCGCCTGACCCAGGTGGCGGCGTTGTCGTCCAATGGTTGTGAGAGATCGATGCCCAGTGCCTCGGTTCCCAGCGTCTCGCCGAGAGCGCGCAGCCGTGGAGCATTTGCCATGGCCGATCCTCCGATATGATTGCCAAGCAGTCTATGCATTGTCCGGGCCGTCGTGGAGTCATGCCGTATGCCGTCCGACCTGTTCGCTGCCGATGCGAAGCTGACACCATACTGGTGGGACCGGACGCCGCGTCCGGCGCTGCCAGCGATTGAACTGCCGCGGACTGTGGACGTCGTGGTTATCGGGTCCGGCTATACCGGCCTCAGCGCGGCATTGGTGACCTCGCGCGGTGGGAGAAGGACGCTTGTGCTGGACGCCGAGAACGCGGGTTGGGGGTGCAGCACGCGCAATGGCGGCCAGATCTCCACCAGCATCAAGCTTGGATACGAAGAACTGGCGCGCCGGCACGGGGCTGAAACGGCGTTCCGCATTGTCAAGGATGGGCAGAACTCTTTAGCCTGGATTGGTGATTTCGTCGCGCAAGAACGCATCGACTGTGACTTTCGGGTGGTCGGGCGGTTCCATGCCGCGCATGGGCCAAGGCACTACGAGGCGCTGGCCGAACGGTTGCACAACCAGCCGAAGGGGCTGGAGATCGCGGCGCATATGGTGCCGCGCGATGTGCAGCACGATGAACTCTGCACCCAGGTATATTGCGGCGGCGTCGTATACGAGCGGCATGCGTCGGTGGATCCGGCGCGGCTGCACCAGGGTATGCTCGAGCGCGTGCTGAGGACCGGCGCCGATATCATGCCGAACTGCCGTGCGCTGCATATCCGGCCGAACGGCCGGGGATTTCACGTCGAGACCGCGCGCGGTGCGATTGCCGCGCGCAACGTGATCGTGGCGACAAATGGCTATACAGGTGACCTCACTCCATGGCTGCGCCGACGCGTCATTCCGATCGGCAGCTACATTATTGCCACCGAGCCTGTGCCGCAGGAGACCATGCTGCGGCTGATACCGAAGAACCGGGTGATCAGCGATACCCGCAAGGTGGTCTATTACTATCGGGCGTCGCCGGACCGAACCCGGATCCTGTTCGGCGGCCGGGTGTCAGCGAGCGAGATGAACCCGCGGATAACCGGTCCGCGGCTGCATGCGGAGATGGTGCGCATTTTCCCCGAACTGGCCGGGGTTCGGATCAGCCACTCCTGGGCCGGCTTCGTTGCCTACACCTTCGACGAACTGATGCATGTCGGCCAGCATGAAGGCGTCCACTACGCCATGGGCTATTGCGGTTCCGGCGTGGGCATGGCGGGTTATCTGGGGATGCGGGTCGGCCAGCAGGTCCTGGGATTGCCCGAGGGAGATACTGGGCTGAAAGCAACGAACTTTCAGACGCGACCGTTCTACGGCGGCAACCCCTGGTTCCTCGCACCGACGGTCGCGTACTACCGCTGGCGCGATAAGGTGAGCGCGTAACCCCGCTCGCTTCAGAATGGGCTGTCGTGCGGAGCGACGCCAGCGAGATTCGTAGCGACGAAGATCGGCCTCTCGCGCCCATTGATCGTTCTGCGCTGCTCGACGGCCTCGATGAGCAGGTCGATGTCGCCCTTATCGACGCTGGTGCGAAGGTTTGGTGCAAGGCGCAGCCCTGCAAGATCCACCACTGCGTGCCGCGGCAGCTTACGTCGCTCAGTCACCAGATGATAGCGGTAACATACGACCACCGGGCAACGCTTCCAGTCGCGCGTGACGCGGAGATTGAGCCGCTTTCCCTGGCGCGAACTTGTTTGCGGGACTTTTTTCTTCGTTTCCTCCCGGCCGTTAGGTGACGCATTGGCGACGGACGCAGGCATGAGTGTCTGCAGATCCGATTCGACGTCACTGCCCGGCGAAGACATTCTTTGATCAGCAACCGCCGGTGCGGACTCCGTTGGCTGGGCGGTTTCCATGATCAGGGGCGGTGGAGCAGGCGGGTCAACACGGATGGTTGCCGGCACCACAGCCGCGCTTTGTATGGAGTCAGTAATGATCCGCTGATCCAGCGCCGTGCGACCGTGCTGGCCGACGGGGCCAAGGAGCTCAACAAAGCCGGCAGACATGATGCAGAGGGAAACTGCTCCTGCCCAAGACAGCAATAACCTCCGCCAGCCGCGAGATAGTTGCATCTCTATCTCCGTGACAATGGCGGGATTAAATTAAAGGCAAAAGTTAATGATGACAAGGTCCCACGGCCTCAAGCTCGCACGAGACTCGAGCACTGCGACAAAAATGACATAACCGACGTTGCCCTTGAGAGACCGAAAGCCCTGCTGCTGCGCAGCTAGCCGAGTCCGTAGGAACGTTGCAGACTTCCGTTCGCATCAGCGGAGGCAAAATGAAGATCGAGGACATCGACAAGGTGAACCACCTGATCGGCGAACTGAACGGCATGAAGCAGTTGATTGCGCACGCTGAGCACGCCCAGCCGGGGGACTACGAGCTGTTCATCAAGCTTCCGGGGGACGCCTCGATTCGGATGTCGGGTGAAGGCGCTGCCTCCACCCACTACGAGGGATATGCGGTATCTCCCGAGTTCCTCGAAAAGCTACGGCGGATCGCTGTCGATGAACTCGACGCGCGTCGCCATAGCATCATCGCCGAGTTGACCGCCCTCGGCGTGGAGGCGGAGGCTTAGCCGGTCGAAAATGAGTCACTTTGTGCCGACCGCACAGAGCGCAACACGAGGGAACTCAGCGCGCCACCGCTGATCGGTCTCTTGGAAGACGGACAATCGAGGAAGCGCTTCGGGATCAAACGCCACCTCACTCGCCGCGAATGTACACCAGGGGGCAATGGTGCGATCAATTCGCGCCCAATAGTCGCACTCCGCTTCCCCGGACTCTCGCCGGAGCCTCACCATACCGAACATCTCGACGAGATGTTCGAGCAGCGCGTTTCTCGCACCCTCGGCCGTGTCGGCCCAGAACCTGAACGGATCGTAGAGTTCGAACACAGCCATATCCCTGAACCCCGCTCCGGTCAGCAGGCTCAGAAACTCTTCCCGCCGGAAGTGAGCAAAGCGATGACCGGTGTTTGTGTAGCGATCGAGCCCTTCGGAGTACCAGCGAGCAGTTGGAGACCCTTCCTCGAAATCGACAACCAGGAAGACACCACGGCGCTTAAGAATGCGCCATGCCTCGGCAAAAGCAGCTTCCCGTGCCCCTACAGCCAGATGATGGAAGCCACGCGACCCGATAACAAAATCCAGACTTTCATCCGCGAACAAAGTTTCCTGCGCGCTCTGCCAGACCGCGGGAAGATTTCGCGACAGTGCGTCGTTGACCATATCAAGGCACGGATCGCCGGCGATAATGTGCGGTGCAGCGCGAAACGGCAGCAGGTTGGCTGCATTGCGTGCTGTCGTGCCATTGCCGCCAATCACGTCAAGGCCGACCTGTTTGAAGCTGAAGCCACCAAGTCGCTGCGCGAGTTCGGCAAACATGCGGCGGTCCCCGTGTTCTCGCGCGCGCGGCGCGGCCAATTGTCGCGCCCGGTAGGCCGCACCGCGCTCATCCTCGCCGAAGTCGCTGTGGCCCCGAAGGTCCTTAACGCGACTTGCCCGCTGCGTGATCGCGTCAATGTCGACAACAACCGACTTGTCGAGCAGATCGAAGGTTCGCGGGTGGCGGAACTTGAGGTATTCAAGATGCTCGAGCATTGTCGAGGCATTCGGGTCAATCGGCTTAGACTCGACCAAGGCCAGTCGGTTGGTGGCTGCTCTGAGCATCGATGGCTTCTCCGGCAACTGGCGCCGTTCAGCGAGCCCCGCGCGCCGCTGCGCCACGCGATTGACCCGTCTGTCGACGCCGATGGCATACGATCGGCCCGCAGCCGACGGCGGCGACCGGATCGCTCGGATGCACTATCGAAGCATTACTGTTACACGAGCGTTTCTGAATTGTCCGCTTGAAGCCGCGGAGGCGGCAGGAACTGACGGCGGTCAGACGCCGGCGGTCGCTGCCACCTCCGAGGCAAAGTCAGGGCCCTGCGGCTTTTCGACTCCTTCACCCAACTGGAACCGCGCAAAGCCGCTGAGCGTCACCCCCGCCTTGGCAAGCACCGCCTTCACCCGGCTTTCACCGTCATGCACCCAAACCTGCTCGAGCAGCACAACTTCCTCGTAGAACTTGCGGACGCGACCCTCGACCATCTTTTCGATGATATTGTCAGGACGCCCGGACGCCTTTGCCTGCTCCACCAGCACTGCCTTCTCGCGCGCCAGCGCCGCGGGATCGACCCCGGCAAGGTCCAGCGCCTCCGGACGGCTCGCGGCGACATGCATCCCCACCTGCCGGCCCAGCGTCTCCAGGGCCGACAGTTCGCCGGTGCCCTCGAGCGCCACGAGCACGCCGATCTTGCCCAGGCCCGGTCGGAAGGCCGCATGCACATAGGTCGCGACCACACTGCCGGTCAGCACGCGGGCGCGGCGCAGCGTCATGTTCTCGCCGATCTTGGCGATCAGTTCGGTCAGGTGCTCGTCCACCGTCTGAGCACTGTCAGGAAATGGCGTTGCCTTGATTGCATCAAGGTCCTCGCCGACCTGGAGGGCGATTTTCGCAACAGCCTCGACGAACGCCTGGAACTGATCGTTGCGCGCGACGAAGTCGGTTTCGGCGTTCACTTCCACCATCGCGGCACGACCCGGCGCCGAGGCCACGCCCACCAACCCCTCGGCGGCCACGCGGCCGGACTTCTTCGCCGCGGCGGAAAGACCCTTCTTGCGCAACCAGTCGACCGCATCCTCTGTGTTGCCACCCGTTTCGGTCAGCGCGCGCTTGCAGTCCATCATGCCTGCGCCAGTCTTCTCGCGCAGGTCCTTCACCAGTGCGGCGGTGATCTCCGGCATCGTTCGATCTCCCATTGCCCCCGGGGATTACGCGTTGGCGGCTTCGCCCGCTACCTCGACGTCCGGCATGGCCTCGGGGGGCAGGTTCTCGACGGCGCCGAGGTCCTGGCCAGAGGCCGCCATCTCAGCGCTGATGCCGTCCAGCACGGCGCCCGAGATCAGGTCGCAATAGAGGGTGATGGCGCGGATCGCGTCATCATTTCCCGGGACCGGATAGGTGACGCCCGTGGGATCGGAGTTGCTGTCCAGCACCGCCACGACCGGGATGTGCAGCTTGTTGGCCTCCTCGACCGCCAGCTTTTCCTTGTTGGTATCGATGATGAACAGGATGTCCGGCAGGCCGCCCATGTCCTTGATGCCGCCCAGCGCCCGCTCCAGCTTGTCGCGGTCGCGGGTGATGTCGAGCACCTCTTTCTTCGTCAGACCCTCGGTATTGCCGCCAATTTGCTCCTCAATCTGGCGAAGCCGCTTGATCGAACCTGTGATGGTCTTCCAGTTGGTCAGCGTGCCGCCCAGCCAGCGGTGATTAACGTAGTACTGACCGCAGCGCTTGGCCGCCTCGGCCACATATTCCGCCGCGGCGCGCTTGGTGCCAACAAGGAGCACGCGCCCGCCTGCCGCGGTGACGTCGCGGACCGCGCGCAGCGCTCGGTCCAGCAAGGGTACGGTCTGCTGCAGGTCGATGATGTGCACCTGATTACGCACGCCGTAGAGGTACGGGCCCATAGCCGGGTTCCAGCGACGGGTGTGGTGTCCGAAGTGCACGCCGGCTTCCAGCAGCTGGCGCAGGGTGAATTCTGGCATCGCCATGGGGGCGGGATCCTTTCGCGTCGTCCGGTTGTGCCTCCGCGGGGCCCGTCCTGGGGCTTGATGCCTTGCGACACCGGACCCGCCCAGAGAAAAACCTGGCCGGGAAAGGCGCCCCGCGTGTGAATTACCGGCCCCATTGTTCGCCTAGGCCGGCGCGCGGGATATGGCGGAGAAGCGTGCGAGGTGCAAGAGCGACGAAGGCCCCGTCGCTCTACAGGAACCCGATCGACAGCCAGGGCACCGCCACAACAATCGCCAGCGCCACCGCGAGCGCCGCCAAGTACGGCCACATGCGCCACAACGCGTCGTCCGGTGACACGCGACCGATCGCGCAGGCACCATAAAAGCCAACCCCAAATGGGGGGGCGAATAGACCGATGCCCATCGCCAGGATGATCAGCATCGCGTAGTGCACCTCGTGCACACCCATCGCCTTGGCGACCGGGAACAGCAATGGGCCGAACAGCACGATTGCCGGAATGCCCTCCAGCACACTGCCCAGGATCACGAACGCGACTGCGGTTATCGCCAGAAAGCCCCCCTTGCCTCCCGGCACCGATGCCATGATTGCGACCAGCCACTGGGAAAAGCCCGACTGCGTCAGTGCCCAGGCCATGGCCGTGGCGGTACCGATGATCAGCATCACCGCACCGGTCAATGACAGCGTGTCGACCAAAATCGGATAGATCCGCCGCCAGTCGAATTCCCGATACACCACGAGCCCAAGAAGTGCGGTATAGACAACACCGACCGTAGAAACCTCGGTCGCGGTGGCAATGCCATCGATCACCGCAGCGCGAATGACGAACGGCAGCGTCAGGCCTGGCACCGCGATCGCAAACGTACGAAGGATCTGATTCGCTGAGGCGCGTTCGCCACCGCTCACATCAAGGTGGCGCGACCGATACCAGCTCACCACCACCAGCGCGACCGCGGCCACCGCCGCCGGCAGCAGCCCCCCGGTGAACAGCGCGGTAATCGACACATTGGTGACCGAACCGATGGTGATCAGCACCAGACTAGGGGGAATCGTCTCCGACATCGCGCTGGAGCTCGCGAGCAGTGCCGCTAGCTCGCCGGGATGCGAACCGCGCCGGCGCATCTCGGGAAACAGCACGGGGGCGACCGCCGCCATGTCGGCGGCCTTCGAGCCGGAAATGCCGGACACCAGATACATCGCACCCAGCAGCACATACGAGAGGCCACCGCGTACGTGGCCAACCAATGCGGCGAGGAATGCGACCATGACGCGCGCAATGCCGGTCATCTCCATCAGAAGGCCAAGGAATACGAACATCGGCACGGACAGCAGCAGCAGATTCGACATGCCTTCATCCATGCGGTTGACAACCACGGAGAGCGGCATGGCACTGGTCAGGCTGAGATACGACATGGTGGCGATGCCGAATGCGAAGGCAATCGGCACACCGATCGCGACACAAGCGGCGACTATGATGACGAAGAACACGACAAGGCTGCCGAAGCCCATCGCCATCAACAGCGGCCGGCCCAGCCACAGCAAGGCGGCGATGCCGCCGACCGTGAGCAATGCCAGGCCAAAGCCGCGCAAGGTTGTGGTCTCCAGCAGACGCAACAGCGCGATGATCGCGGTCAACGCAATGCCGACGAGTATGGCGAGCACCCGATAGCCATCGGTGATCTGCAGGCTGATCAGTTCTACGTAGCGCTGCTGATCCAGATATTGGGCGGCGGGCAGCAAGACCTCGAGCACGAAGACAATCGCCACCAACGAGGCGACCGCGGTGAACCAGCTCGCGACGTGTGGCGGCACCCAGCGCGCGACGGTGGTAAGCCGCATGTGGCCATCGCGCCGCAGTGCCACCACCACGCCCAGCATCGACAGCCAAAGGAACAGGAAATTCGCAAGCTCGTCGGTCCAGAACAACGGACTGTCGAGTAGGTAACGTGACACTACGCCGGCAAACAGGATCAGCACCTCAGCGGCGACCAGCAGCGCGCCGATGACTTCGCAGGTGACGCCGATCGCCTGGTCGAGCAGCAAGGCGCCGCGACGCAGCGCACTCCAGGCAGGTGTCGCCGGTGCGGCGACGGTATTGCCGCTCATGCGGTGAGCGGACCGACGTATTTCTCCAACAGCCCCCAAGGCTTTTCGCCGGCGGTCTTCTTCATGTCAGGATAGTAGCCGCTCTTGGTCAGCGCATCACGGAACGGCTTCAGGTCCGGCGCATTGAAGGTCAAGCCCTTCGAGGTCAGATTCTGCTGTTCGGATTTGGTCATGGCCACGAAGTCATCGCGCTCGGCCAGAGCAACGGCAGAGAAGTTGCGATGGCAGAGCTCCTGCAGGTCAGGCGGCAGCTTCTTCCAGGCGGCAACGTTGAACGAGGTGTGGAAACCGGACCACACGTGATTGCTCAGGCTGCAAAATTTCTGCACCTCGTACAGCTTGGCAGTGTCGATCAGCACCAGCGGATTCTCCTGGCCGTCGACGATGCCAGTCTGCAACGCGCTATACACCTCGCTGAAGTTTATCGCGGTGGGCGATGCGCCGAGATGGCGAAACAGCGAAATCAGATACGGTGCCACCGGCAGGCGGATCTTGAATCCCTTCAGATCAGCAGGGCTGTTGATTGCCTTCGTGCGTGTGGTGATCTGGCGAAACCCGTGGTCGTAGCCCTTATCCATGCAGTAAAAACCGATCTGCTCGGCGGCGCCACGCAACATGTTGCCGAACTCGCCATCCATCGCCGCCCAGACATGTGCATAGTCAGGAAAGGCAAAGCCGACGCCTGGCAGCCCGCAGACTGGATTGCGCGGCGCGAGCAGATCTACCGGCAGATTGTACATCTCCAGGGCGCCGGAGATCGTCTGCGCGACCATGGCGGTGTCGCCGCCGAGTACGCTGTTGGGATAGATGGTGATCTCCATCCGGCCATTGGATTCCTGCTTGATCTTGTCGGCAGCCTTCTGCTGCGCCGCCATGGCAGGATGTTCCATCGGCGAAGAGGAACCGAGTTTATAGCTGAATTCGGCGGCATGGGCTGGCCAATGCAGAATACTGGCCGCACTGACCCCGGCCACTCCCCGCATGATATAACGGCGTGACAGCTTCTGTCGCTGCATCGGCGCTACCCTCCCGAATCTTCCCAAGAGCCTGCGGGGCGCGAAGGCGTTTCGTCAAGCGCCGGTCAGCTTCGATACTGCCCTCACCGCTGCTGCAGTAAGGCCTTCACACAGTATCGCGGGAAGAACACGAACAGCGCTGCGATGGGCAGCGTGGCGACGGCCGTGGCCGCCATTGCGACACCTACATTCGTTCCGCAGATACACTGCGGTGTCAGCGAAGTTTGGGGGCCGCATGCCCTGTGGCCGTGCAACTAGCCATCAGGCATGGAGCAGGTTCAGCTGCTATTCGGCAACGACTTCTCCAGATCCGCCGAACTCCGCCGGGAAATCCTTCAGCTTAGGCAAGCCATCGCGCATCGGCAGAACCGTTTCAGCATAGTTGACGTGCACCTGCGGGACGAACGACAGGTCAGGGATGGTCGCGGCGAACACGTCCACCATTTTCAGAGGAGGATGGTTCGTCATCAAGTGACCGCCGCACAGCCGACAGTATTGCCGATGACTGAGATCTGTCTTGTGATAGGTCGCAATATTCTCCTTCCCTTTGATCACCACTACGGCCTCTGGCGCCCAAAGCGTGAAGGCATTGACCGGGCCGCCTGACCAGGACCGGCATGATCGGCAATGACAATAGCCCATGGCATTGGGTTGTCCGGTGACTTTTATCTGCACAGCCCCGCAAAAGCAGGCGCCGCTGTATGAGCTATCCATTGCGTCCCCGTTAAGATACCGCCGAGCCACCGGGCCGGCTTCGATGCCGATGAATAGCTTTCAGGAAGCGGTCCGACGAATGATTAGTTCTCATCCGCGTCATGAGCCGCATTCATGCCTGTGCTCAGGCTGCAATCGGTCGCGGCATCCCGATCGATAGCATGAAAGCTTCGGTGCAGGCTGCCTCAGCCACCAACAATGTGCGGAAGTTGGCAATCTTCGTCCGCTCCGCATGCTCGGGCAAACCAAGCAGATGGTAACTGAAGACCGTCGGAGCAGGCATCGGCAGCGGACACACCAGAGCGCCACCTGCGATGTGGTCAGCCACCAGGCTGACGCGGGCAAGTGCCACCCCAAGGCCCAGCATCGCCGCGTTGATCAGCATACTGGCCTCGCTGAAATGCTGCCCGGCCTGGCAGACAAGATGCGGCTTGCCGTGAAACGCAAGCCAGGCTCGCCAGTCGCTGCCACTGCCATCGCCCTCGGTTGCCGAGTCGTGCAGCAACGGCATCGCAAGCAACGCATCGGCCGTCTCTATCGGGCCATGCCGCTGCAGCAGATCCGGGGAACACACAGGTATCACGCGGTCACCCATCAAGGGCGTCGCGTGATATCTGGCATGCGGTGCACGGCCGAAGCGGATGGCGAGGTCGATCCCCTCGGCACGAAGATCCAGGCAGCGGGGATCGGCGATCACCTGCACATCGACATCAGCGTGCCGTTGGCGGATGCGCGCCAGGCGCGGGATCAGCCAGTGCGATGCCACCGACGGCAGCATCGTCACCTTCAGCGGCGTGTCATCCTCGGTCTTCCAAAGGTCGACGATGCTGCGATCGATCTCGCCGATCGCGCGATCCACCCGCTGCGCAAGCAGCCGTCCATGCGGTGTCAACTCGAGCCGACGCGTCAGGCGATTGAACAGGTTCAGCCCGAGTTCCTCTTCCAGTCCACGGATGCGATGGCTTACCGCGCTCTGGGTAAGGTTCAACTCGGCTGCAGCTTCTGTGAAGCTAAGATGCCGGGCGGCGACGGCGAAGATGCGCAACGCATCCAGGGACGGTGTGCGAGGCATATTATTCGCGCAGATCGAGATGATTCAGCTGATCGGAATGCGGCCGGCTGAACGCACGAATATGGCTCGCGCACTGGATGAGAAGAGTTCCTTTGTCATGCGACCTGATCTGGACTAATCGCCCCGCGGAAATGCTGTGGCAGGCAACTGAATTCATGCGCCGACGCTATCGCACGACCCTGCGGCCAGGATGTGAGGCAATTCACAGCGCCGATCCCATTGCGCCAAGGCACAACAACAATCGGGCGCGAGCAATGCCCAGCGCCTTTGAACAGGGCATGCGCCCCCCGCCTCCCGACGCCGACCTCGATGCGGGCAAAACGCTCGAACGGGCCAAGCGATATCGCGCGGCAACCATCCGGGCGCTGCTCGCTGTCCTGTTCACCACCCGGCCTTACGCAGGGCGGCACTTATGGAGCAGCGGTTCATTCAAACGAGATGCCTGAACGCAGTCAGACCATGGCGATCGCGCTACGGGAGGACAAACCTGGCGTTCACGGCACCAGCAGAATCTTGCCGATATGTTCGCTCGATTCCATCAGCGCATGCGCCGCGGCAGCCTCGCGCAGCGGGAACTGGCGGAAGGTGAACGGCCGCAGCTTGCCCGCTTTCCACATCGGCCAGACCTTCTCGCGCAGGGCCGCGATAATGGCCGCCTTCTGCGCCACGCTGCGGGTTCGCAGGGTCGATCCGGTGACCGTCAGGTGCTTGCGTTGAATTGCACCGAAGTCGGCCTCGACCTTGGTGCCCCGCATCAGCGCAACAAAGCAGAGGCGGCCTTCATGTGCCAGCAGTTCGATCTCGCGCGGGATATAGTCGCCTCCCACCATATCGAGGATTGCATCCACACCCCTTCCGCCGGTGAACTCCTTGCCGACGGTGACAAAATCCTGCGTTCGGTAGTTGACTGCCTCGTCGGCGCCGAACTCACGACAGGCTGCGCATTTCGCCTCGGAACCGGCAGTGGCCAGCACCTTGCAGCCCCATGCCTTGGCGAGTTGGATCGCCGTGACACCGATGCCGCTGGAGCCGCCTTGCACCAGGAACGTCTCCCCCGGCTGCAGATGCATACGCTCGAACACGTTGGTCCAAACCGTGCAGAACGTCTCCGGCAATCCGCCGGCGTCTACCAGGTCAACACCGTTCGGCACCGGCAGGCATTGCACGGCTGGGACAGCAGCATATTCGCCGTAGCCGTCGCCAACCATCAATGCACAGACCTGGTCGCCATCCTTCCACTGCGTGACCCCCTCACCGCACTTCACCACGGTGCCGGAGCACTCTAACCCGGGAATGTCGGGAGCGCCGGGCGGCATCGGGTAACGGCCCATGCGCTGCAGGCAATCGGCACGATTTACCCCGCCGGCGGCAATGCGTATCAGCACCTCCCCCGCCTTGGGCTCTGGAACCGGCCGTGTCACCGGAACCAGCACCTCTGGGCCACCTGGCTTGCTGATCTCGATCACGGTCTGGTTTGCGGGAATGTTGGCAAGCATGGCCGATCCTCCTGCGCTGGCGCGAATACGGTATGGCAAAACCTGCAGGCTCGCACCAGGACAGCATCGATGATACAGTTCCGTGATGGCGGCTATAGTTCCGCTGATAGGACAGGCGTCTGCGACAGCGCTTCCGCTCGAGGCCTATCGCATCCTATATGCCGGGTGCCTCGCGCTATGCGGGTTCATCGGCTTCAGCGTGCTGAAGATTCCTGGCGGCTGGTCCAACCCGCTGTATATCGCGCCGCTGTTCGTGTGCGTCGTGCTGAGCTACGGGATGTTCTTCTACGTCTGGATTTGGTTCGGCGTGCTGATCGCAGCGGCGTGTCTTGCAGGACCTTACGTGCTTGCTGAAATTGCCAGCTGCATGTTGCCGATCCGCATTCGCTCCATTCTGGTGTTCATCGCCTTTGCCGCCAGCGTGCTTTGCGCCAACATGGCGGTGCACATGGGCGAGCTCGGCTGATGCCATATTACACCAAGGTCCTGCAACCCGACGAGACTGTGCGGGTGATCGGCAGGCTGCACTGGTCGATATATATCCGCGGGCTGATCGTGATCGTACTGGCATGCGCGATCGCCGCGCTGGCATTCTCCGGCAGGCTGCCCGATCCCGACTGGCAGCGCTATGCGGGCATCGCCGCAGGCGTGATTGGCGCGTTGGGACTGTTGCTTCTGCTGGCCGCCTGGATCCGGCGGCGCGCAACCGAGATCGTCGTGACTGACCGGCGCGTCATCTTCAAGCGCGGCATCATGACTCGGCATACGATGGAGATGAATGTCAGCAAGATCGAGACCGTGGATGTCGAGCAGGGTATCGGGGGCCGCATGTGGAACTATGGTACGCTGATGATACGCGGCACCGGGTCGGGATTTGAACCACTGGAAGGCGTGGGCTCGCCTATCGTGATCCGCAACGCGATCGTCGCCGGCTGAAACTTCTACCGCTCACTGCACGTCACCTTCATTGCCTGGCACACGCGCAAAATTCCTTCAACGATGCGCAATGTAGCGGAGTCCTCGCCCGGCTTGGTTGCCGATGCCACCAGAATCTGCGAGAGCCTTGTGCCAAGATCGCTGACCGTGATCCCGGCGGAGCGTGTGCCGTTGCTGAATTCGACCGTCCGATCTTTGGGATCTTCCGCCACGATATGCAGTGACTGGTTCTTGCGAAGCATGTCGACGGTGGTTGTGTATACTCGGGCCGCATCGGCGTTGAGTATGACCGTGGCAACATCGAATCCCGGCTGATCCTCCTTGGGTTTCTGGCTCAACTGCTTTACGCGGCCGACGACCCGACCGGCAATCAGGCCCCACGGGGTATTTGCCTCGCTGCACGGTATCAATACCGCATTGCCGGCGCCAAGGACGCAAGTGATCAGCAACAGCCGTGTGGCACGATTGACGAAGCGCATCGGGCGTTCCTGAGGTTGCAAGATCGCGGGCGGGGTGCCGCGACGTTAGGACGTGGACTGCGCAACGACAATATTGGTGGCTGCCGGACCGTGCTCGACCAGCGTCAGCGCCGGCGGACGAGTCTGACCTTTCCGCTGCTTCCGCCACCACAGAAGACCCCATCACCGCCGTCGGACTCTAGCCCAGACACGCCCACTCCGGACGGCATCTCGATCGTCTCCATCACCTCGCCGGTCTGCGGATCGACCCGTCGCAATTCGCTCTGGTCACCTTCCCAGGTGCCGTGCCAGAGCTCACCGTCAGTCCAGGTGACCCCGGTGACGACGCGGTCGGATTCGATCGTGCGCAGAATCGCCCCTGTTTGCGGATCGACCTGATGGATCTTCCGACCGCGATGCTGTCCCACCCACAGCGTTCCCTCAGCCCACGCAAGTCCCGAGTCACCGCCGCCGCCAGGCGCCGGGATCGTGGCAAGAACCTGGCCACTCTGCGGATCGATCTTCTGGATGCGATCTTCGGC
>JBKPSV010000349.1:0-22538 GCA_046735215.1 Pseudomonadota bacterium
CTGTTCGACACGTTCGGCAGCTACTTCTGGATGTATATGGGCTCGTTCGGCATCGGCCTGGGCGCTGTTGCGATCGCCTTCACCTTCCGACCGCCGGAGCGTCAACCGATCGCGCTGGCGGTGGCGTAGCGAGCCGCCGCGACGGATGGCCGGCTCCGTGCCGGCCATCCGTCGCGGCGAGCATTTCTATCCAAGCGCACCGGATCGACGCAGCCCGTCGATCTCGCCGCGTGACAGTCCGACGACCTCCGACAGCACCGCATCAGTATCGGCACCAAGCCCCGGCGCGTCGCCGGAACGTCTGCCAAAGCTGCTGCGCCACGGCAGCCCGGGCAGCACGCCAGCACCGTATGCGTCCCAGAATCCGCGTTCGCCTAAATGCTCGCTTGCGACAAGGTCGCCTGCGTCAGCCAGAGCCGCCGCAGGGATGCCAAGACGCCGCAGCGCATGCTGGGCTACCTCTGCGGTCTTTCCTCCCAGCCAGCGCGCCAGGCTCTCCCCCCGCAGCAGACCGCAGAGGTCGTGCAGTTGCGCGTCATTCTCCACAGCGACACTGATCCACGCATCGTCGCCGGCGCAGCGAAAAGCGTCGTGCTCGACGTGGTACTCGGATCGGTTGCCGCGCGGCAACGGAGGCGCGCCGCACTGCGTCTGCAGCAGCGGGCCCGCCAGCGTCCACAGCATCGCCTCGATCATCGAGAAATCGATCCGCGCGACGCCGCCATGTCGCTGCCGCTGCCACAGCGCGGCTGCGACAACAAAGGCCAGCATCAGCCCGCACATCGGGTCGAGCCAAGCGAATCCTACCCGTGGCGGCGCGTCAGGATGGCGGTTGAGACCAGCAAATCCGGCATAGCACTGCAGCAGGGTGCCATAGGCGACCGCATGCGATTCCGGCCCCGTCCGCCCAAGCCCTGATGCCGACAGATAGATCAGGTTCGGGTTGCGCTCCTGCAATTGAGCCGCGCCGAGCCCCAGCCGATCCATCACGCCGGTGGCGAAGTTCTCAACCAGCACGTCGCACTTCTCGGCGAGTGACCGCGCGATATCGACCGCCTCGGGCTGCTTCAGATCAAGCACGATCCCCCGCTTCGCCTGTCCAAGCACCGTGTGCAACTCTGACGCCCGACCAGGATCACCGCGACCCGGCGCCTCGACCTTGATCACATCGGCGCCCATCGCTGCGAGATATCGCGTCGTCGTCGGTCCGGCGATCACCCAGCTGAAATCGAGCACGCGAACTCCTGACAGCGGCAATGGTCCCTGCGGCGGCGACGCCCGCACCGCACGCCCCATGCTGATCCCGAACGGCGAGCCCGGCCCCTGCACAACGCGCCCATCAAGCTCGATCCCGCGGTAGAACCCGCGTTGCGCCAGCTGCCGCGACGACAGATGTTCCGAAAGGTCGCGCAACGGGAAACTCGGCACCCGCGCGGCCTGCGCCGCATCAGCGAGCCATTGCTTGTCGTGCTGACGGCTCCATGCCGACATCAGTGAATAGAGTGCGTCCCAGTTGGCGACGCGATTCGGCTTGGTGACGAAGCGCGGATCATGGCCCCATTCCGGCGACCCCATCACCCGCAGCCACGCCTCCCATTGGCGATCCTCGCGTGGCGAGATCGCCGTGTAGCCATCGCTCGCCGGCAGTATGCACACGGTCGCGCCGTTGCCGTCGCTTATTCGCCTGCGCGAACGGCTTCTGCCGTGCAGTCCGGCGCTGGTCAGCTCGCCGATAGCCATGGTCGCCAGCGCTTCCTCGATCGACACATCGATGACCGCGCCGGTCATGTGCGGCTGCACCGCATGCATGCCGGCACAGGCTGCGGCAAGCCCACCGATGAAGGCAGACTGCTCGCCAACCGGACGGATCGGCGCCTCTGCCAGATCATCGACCTGGCCAGTCAGCAGCCGGGCAATGCCGCTTGAGAATATAAGGGTGAGATCACTCGCGGGCTCATCTGCCTTCGGCCCTGTCTGACCATAGGGCGAGATGAACACCAGCGCCGCCGTTGCATTCTCCGCTCGCAGTGCTGCCGCGTCGCATCCGGACGCTCGCAGCTCCGCCGGTCGTCCTTCGCAAATGATCATGTCGGCAAATGCCAGCGCTTCGCGTGCGACAGCCGGCTTGCCAAGATTCAAATAGCGCGCCAGCAGCGACGAATGATCCGCATCGATGCAGGCCACTTCGGCGCCGACATCCGACAGCAGCCGGCCGCACACAGCAGCCGCCAGTCCTCTGCCGATCTGGACAACACGCAGACCGCTCAGCAACGACATCGATCACCCGTCAACGATTGGACGGATGAACTCCAGCAGATTTCCTCCGGAAAAGCGAAGCGCCTCGATGCCGGCTGCCTCGGCTGCCGCCATATCAGTGTCCTGATCGCCGATCAGCAGACAACGCTCGCGATCAAGCTCCCAGGCGCGCATCATATCCAGCAGCATCCCGGGTGCCGGTTTGCGCCAGTCACTGACCTTGCGATAGGCGCGGACAACGCCATCCGGATGAAATGGACAATAGCGAATGTCGTCGATGGTGCCACCGGCCCGCCGCACCTCCTCTGTCATCCAGCGATGCAGCACCGTGACCGCTGCCTCGTCGTACAGCCCGCGTGCGACACCAGACTGATTGGTAATGACGAACACATGCCAGCCGGCATCCGTTGCGGCACGAATCGCATCGCGCGCGCCAGGCATCCACTCGAAGTGATCGCGGGTGCCGACATAACCGCGATCGACGTTGATCACGCCATCCCGATCGAGGAACAATGCACACCGGCGCAACAGTTGCGGAACCTCCTGCTGTGCCAGGATATAATCCTGGGGAATGCCGATATCGCGAAAGTAGCCGTCAGCCACCACGCCGCGCAGCGCGCCGTGCGATGCAAGCCGCGGCAGGATGTCCGCTTCCAGTGAGCACACCGGCGACAGATCATTCAGTACTGCGCGGTTGAGCAGGTAGATCCCGGCGTTGATCATGCCGCCCCTGCCGGCCTCACCTCGCCGGCCGAATTCGGTGACCAGGTCACCTTGGAGCCGCACAAGACCATAGCGTGACACATCGTTGGCCTCGCGCAGCAGCATCCTTCCAGCCTCATCCGCATCGCCGGCCGACAGCAGCTTGGTCAGGTTACAGTCGAACAGCGAATCCCCGTTGCAAAGGAGGAACCGTTCATCGAGATGGTCGCGAGCGTGCCAAATCGCGCCTCCGGTACCGGCTCGGATCGGCTCGCGCGAAACGACGATGTTTACTGCGCGCGGCAATAACGCCGAAATGGTTGCGACCCGCGCTTCCACCTCTGCTGAAAGATGGCCGCTCAGCAACACGAACTCCTCGACGCCGAAGCGGATGAACTCCCGCATCAGCCAGGCGAGGAATGGCCGATCACCGCAGGGCAGCAGCGGCTTCGGCGTCACGGCCGTCAGACGACCCAGGCGTGTTCCCAATCCGCCGACCAGCACGGCACATTGCCGGATCGTCGCCAAGTTCAGCCGCCCGGGGCCGGCTCACGGGTCACCCGCACCCTATCCACGCGCCGGCCGTCCATTTCCAGCACCTCGAAGCGCCAACCGGAGAACACGATGCGGTCGCCCGCACGCGGCACGCGGCGCAGCAGCGCAAGCAATAACCCGGCCACCGTGTGGTAACTGCCTTCCGCCGGCAGGTCGGGCAACGACAACCGTGACTTCAGCTCGTCAACCGGCATCATCCCGTCGATCACCAGTGCGCCATCTCCTTCGCCTTCGCTGCCATCGGTCTGCGGTTCCGTATCGGTCGGATCGCCGACGATCGCTTCGAGCACATCCGAGGCCGTCACCACCCCCTCAAAGCTGCCGTACTCGTCCATCACCAGGACGATGCCCAGCGAATCGATCTTCAACCTTTCGAGTGCATGCAGTGCGGTCACCGTGTCGGGCACCACCATCGGCTGGCGCAGCGCCGCGCTGAGCGAGACATCGCCGCCATCCAGCACCCTGTCCAGGATGTCTTTCGCCTGCACCACGCCAACCACGTTGTCCACCGAGCCCTCGCAGACCACGAACCGCGAATGCGGTGCGGACTTCAGCGCTGAAGCGATGTCCTGCGGTGGATCAGTGCGATCGATCCAGGCGATCTCGGTGCGTGGCGTCATGATCGCGCGGACCGGCTTGTCGGCCAGCCGCAGCAGGCGCTCGATCATGTCGCGTTCCTCGACTTCGAGCACGCCGACCTGCGCACCTTCCGACAGCAGCGCCTTCAGCTCTTCCTCGGTCACCGTCTGACGCGATGCGCGGTGCAGCCCCAACAGCCGCAGCACCACGTCGGACGACCTGTCGAGCACCCAGACAATCGGGCCGCTCACCCTCGCCATCCCGGCGATCCACGGCGCGACAGCCGCCGCCACTTGCTCCGCCCGGCGCAGCGCGAGGTGCTTTGGCACCAGTTCGCCCAGCACCAAGGTCAGGTAGGTCGTCAGCACGACGACCAGCGCGAGCGACAGGGTATCCGCCATCGAGGCCAGTGCCGGGATCGTGGCGAACCACGCATTGATGTCCGCAGCGATGCGCGCGCCGCCGAATACGCCCGTCAGCATGCTGACGAGTGTGATGCCCACCTGCACCGTGGGCAGGAAGCGTTGCGGATCGCCGGCGAGCTCGCGCGCGGTTTTCGCCCCCTTCACGCCCTTGCGTTCCATGACCGCCAGGCGGGCGCGTCGCACCGAGGCCAGTGCGAGCTCGCTCAGCGCGAACACGCCATTCACCAGGATCAACAACAGGACAATGACGGCTTCGAGCCCGATGCTCATGCCGCAGCATAACCAGCGCCGGCGATCTGCCCATAGCCAGATGCGGGACCTTGTGCCACATGGGCCCATGCCCTGGCTCGCCATCCTGCTGAGCGCTCTCGGCCTGATCCCCTTTGTTGCATGTGGTCTAGCAGCCCTGGGACCGGACCTCGATACGGCATCTCGCATGCTGGAGGCGCTGATTGGCTATGCCGCGGTTGTGCTTGCGTTTGTCGGCGGCATCCACTGGGGGTTCGTGCTGCAGTCGGGCCAATATCAAGGCTCAGTACCGCGTGTCAGGCTCATCGTTGCCATCCTTCCTCTTCTGGTCGGCTGGATCTCGCTGGTGTTGCCGCTCGTCGTGGCACCCTCGGTCTCGCTGGTTCTGCTGATCATCGCCTACATCGCGACAGTATTGGCCGAGCATGAGGCAGGGCGGCGAAACCTGCTGCCACCGCGATACCTTCTGGTGCGTTGGGGCTTTACCGCGGTGGCCGTGGCGATGCTGGTCACCGTGCTGACGCTCAGACTGGTCGGATTGACGATTCGTTTCTAGGGGTTTTGCCTGGATTTCGTTCCGTTTTCATGATTAAGTAACCTCTGCTCAATCGGAGTGCAGATCTTGTCAGAATCCACGTCCGTGACCGCGCAGATCATCCCGTTTCCGCTGGGGCGTTCCCCCGTGCAGCGTGACGGGAACGAGCGGCTGCAGCGGGCCATTGCCGCGTTGGAAGCGGCGATTGCAAACCAGCGTGTCGCGGTCGCCGCCTGGCGTAGCGCTCTGGCCGACCTGAGCAGGGTCGTTTCCGGTCTCGGCGACGGCCTGCAACGCTACCGTGGCAGCCTCGATGGCTTATCCGTACGGGTTGATTCGCTGCGCGCCCAGGCGGTGCAGCTCGAACGCACTGCCGACATCGCGCGCACCGCCACCGGCTAACTCTCTAAACCGGCTCCCCTTCCTGGAGAACGACGGCTCGGCCCGTGAATCGGGAAGGGGCGCACGTCGGTGAGTTCGAGACGCTCGGCCTGGCTAACGCAATGCACCTGCGGCGGGGTTAGACTGTCAGCCCAGCTTAGGGAGGACATGGCATGCCGCACGCGCTGCTCGACAGGCTCCGCGCCGTTCGCGTGGTGCCGGTGGTACGCACGCAGGTGACCAAGCACGCTGCGACCGCGGTACGGTGGCTGCACGACGCCGGCCTGCGCGTGTTCGAAATAACCATGACCATCCCGGATGCGCCGGCGCTGATCCGGGAATTGGCCGCCGATCCAGGATTGCTGGTGGGAGCCGGGACCGTTTCAGACCGAGCCACGGCCGAACACTGTCTGCGTGCGGGTGCACGCTTCATTGTCGCACCTTGGGTCGACGCGTCTCTGGCCGCACCATGCCGGGCGGCAGATGCCGCTCTCATGCTGGGCGCCCTCACACCGGGTGAGGTCCGCGCCGCACTCTCCGCCGGCGCGGACGCAGTGAAGATTTTTCCTGCGTCCTCGGCTGGTGGTCCAGGGCACATCCGCGCCCTGGCGAGCGTATGGCCCGGCGTGGCCTTCTGCCCGACCGGCGGTGTCGAGCCGGCCAATGTCGCCGCCTACCTTGCCGCTGGTGCGGCATTTGTCGGCATGGGCGGTGCTCTGGTGGACGAAAAACGCATCGCCGCGGGCGACCGCGCCGCGATCGAAGCCGTGGCAAGCCAGGTGCTGGCCGTAGCATGACGGTCGATCTGCTGTGCATGGGCGAGCCCATGCTCGAGTTCAATCAATTACCTTTGCAGCCGGACGGCACATGCCATTACCTCGAGGGGCATGGGGGCGACACCTCCAATGCCGCCATCGCCGCCGCCCGCCAGGGTGTCCGTGTCGGCTACATCACCGCGCTCGGCAACGACATGCCGGGCAACAGCTTCATGGCTCTGTGGCAGCGAGAAGGGGTCGATGCATCAACCGTTATCCGCACCGACCGCTGGCAGACCGGCGTCTATTTCGTGACCCACGACGAACACGGTCATCACTTCCTGCACTACCGGACGAATTCCGCTGCCGCGATGTACACGCCGGACGATCTGCCAGAATCCGCAATCGCCGGCGCGCGCATGCTCTACGTCTCCGGCATCAGCCAGGGTATCTCGACCACGGCGACCGACGCCGTGTTCGCCGCCATCGACATCGCCCGCCGCAACAGCGTGCAGGTCGCCTACGACACCAACTATCGCCCGCGGCTCTGGCCGCCCGCCCGCGCGGCTTCCGTGATCCACGCGGCCATGGCGCAGACCGACTATGCGTTGCCCGGAGCAGATGATGTGGCGGTGCTGACCGGCTTGACCGACCCGGACGCAATCGTGGATTTCTACCTCCGCCTCGGCCCAAAAGTAGTGGTGCTGAAGATGGGCGAATCGGGCGCCTATTTCGCGACTCCCGACGTCCGGGTGCGGATTCCGCGACACGAAGTCCACGTGATCGACGCGACCGGTGCCGGAGACACGTTCTGCGGCAGTTTTCTCGCCCGAATTCTTTCCGGTGACGACCCGGAAGCGGCTGCACGCTATGCCGGCGTTGCGGCGGCGCTAAAATGTACCGGCTATGGTGCCGTCGCGCCGATTCCATGCGCGGCAGAGGTCCTGGCCGTTATGCGAGGGGAACGCTGAATGTGCCAACGCTGCGCCGGCCTATCGCGGCGCGCCATCCTCGGCGGAGTGGGCGCCTTGCTGGCCGCCGCCGCGCCACCGCCCACCGACACGATCAGCGGCGACGAGGCGCTGCATCGACTGCTGCAAGGGAACGCGCGGTACCGTAAGAACCAGATGGACGTGCGCGACTTCGCCGCCGGACGCGCCGCGCGGGTAGCGACGCATCGTCCGATCGCCTCGGTGCTGAGCTGCTCCGATGCGCGCGTCGCGCCGGAATTCCTGTTCGACCAGGGTCCCGGCGACCTGTTCGTCGTGCGCGTGGCGGGCAACGTGTTGACCGACGAAGGACTGGCCAGCCTGGAATACGCCGCACAGTTCCTCGGTTCGCCGCTGGTGTTCGTACTCGGCCATCGAGGCTGCGGCGCGGTCGAGGCGACGATCAAGGCGATGCACGACAACGCGTCCTTGCCGGGCCACTTGCCGGGACTGATCGACCGGGTGAAGCCCGCCGTGCTCGCAGCCGAAGCCGCACATCCCGCCAACCTATTGAATGCAGCCATCGCCGAGAACGTCCGCAGGACCAGCCAGGCTGCCGCCGCGGCGCAACCTCTGCTTTCCGCAATGGTTGCCAGCGGCAAGGTGATGGTGAGGGGCGGCGTCTATGACATCGCTACCGGCGGCGTAAGCCTGGCCTGAATGCTGTTCAACAGCTATCCGTTCCTGTTTGGATTCCTTCCCGGCGTCGTGGCGCTGTATGCGGTGGTCAACCGCTCTCCGCGTCTGCGCATACCATGCCTGGTCGGCTTTTCGCTGCTGTTCTACGGCTACTGGAACCCCTCCTTCGTATTGCTGCTGGCGGGATCGATTCTGATCAACTGGTTCGCCGCCAAGCAGTTCGCCGCCACCGGCAACCGCGCGATCATCACCGTGGCGATCGTGCTGAACCTCGCGGTTCTCGCCCTCTTCAAGTACGTGGACTTCTTCGGCGGCAGCCTGGCCGCGCTGAGCGGCGTCTCTGTCGGCCGGCTGGACTGGGTGCTGCCTCTCGGCATCAGCTTCTTCACCTTTCACCACATCATGTATCTCGCGGATCTGCGCCGTGGCCGCGCCGAAGCGACCACCCTGGACCGCTATGCGCTCTACATCTGCTTCTTCCCACAGGCGATCGCCGGTCCGCTGGCGCGCTGGTCGGAGGTTGGGCGGCAATTCGGCCGCGACGCGCTCGGTCCGCAATGGGAGCAGCGATGGGCCTTTGGCATAACCTTCATCATCATCGGGCTGCTGCAGAAGGTGGGGCTGGGCGATCCGATCGGCGTGATCCTGGACCCAATCTTCCATGCGGCGTCTGCCGGTCCCCTGCATGACGGCTCATCGTGGCTGGCGCTCGGGTTCGGCTTCCAGATCTTCTTCGACTTCTCCGGCTACTCGGACATCGCCATCGGCCTCGCCCTGCTGTTCGGCGTCCAGCTTCCCTTCAACTTCAACGGCCCGTTCCGCGCCACCAGCATTCTGGTGTTCTGGCAGCGCTGGCACATGACGCTGTCGCGCTTCCTGCGCGACTACGTGTTCATGCCGCTGGCCGACATGCGAATTGCCGGCACGCGCCACACCACGGCGCAGTATGTGTTTGCCATTCTGGCCACCATGGCCCTTTGCGGGCTGTGGCACGGGGCCGGCTGGAATTTCGTCCTTTGGGGGACGATGCACGGCATCGCCATCGTATTTGCGCTTGGCTGGCGCCGCTTGTTGCCCTCCCCGCCGAAGGCGATCGGCTGGGCAGCCACGATCGGTTTCTTCCTGCTCAGCGGTGCTGTGTTTCGCACCCAAACGCTGGATGCTGCCTGGCACATCTATGCCGGTCTCGGAACGCTTCCGGATGCGCGGATGCTGAGCAAGGCTTGGATCCTGGGTGTCGCCGCTTTGCTCGCATCCCTGATGCCCGCCACCCAGGACCTGTGCAAGATCATCAATGCGCGCCCGGTGGCATGGGTTCCCGCAGCACTAGGCCTCGCAGGACTGGGCATCCTGGTCCAGCTCGGCGGCAACCAGTCGTATGACTTCATCTACTTCCGCTTCTGAGCCCGGCCGTCAGTGGCGGCGGTGGCTCGCCGTATTCGGCGGGGTGTTCTTCGGTCTCGGCGCCCTGCTGTTCGCGCTGCTGCTGCTGATCGATCCTTATGACACGGGCCGCTTTCCGACATTTGGACTGGCTGGCGTCCGCGATCGCAGCATGCGCACGGCGGATGCCAGTCGCGGCCGCGATCCGCACTTCAATGCCGCCGTGGTGGGAAATTCGACGGCGCAGATCATCAATCCCTATCGGCTGTCGGAGCTGACCGGCCTGCGCTTTATCCAGCTGTCGATCCCGCAGACCGGTCCGCGCGAGCAGCTGGAACTGATGCGTTGGGTTCTGTCGAACCATGCGAGCTATGGCGCGCTGGCAATCGTGGCCGACACCTTGTGGTGTTCGCACGATCCGAATTTGCCTCTGCGAGAACCGTTTCCTTCCTGGCTGTACGGCAGCAATGCCGACTACCTCGCCAACGTGGTCAGCTCGAAGGCGATCGACCGCGCGGTGTGGCGTCTGCAGATCGCGCTTGGACTGGCAAAGCCAGTCGATCCGGTCGGCTACACCGATTACATCAGCGGCGGCGTGCGCCCGCCATTCGAACCCCTGCCCTCGGGTCCGCCGGTGGACACCAATGCGACGCCCGGACAGGCGCCTTTTCCATGGATCGACCGATTGCACGCGCTGGTCGCCGGCCTGCCGCAAAGCGTCCGCGTCGTCGTCGTCGTGCCGCCGGTCTACGCCGCCTATCTCTCTCCGCCGGGCAGCAAGGAGGCCGCCACCATCGATGCCTGTAAGTCAGCGTTGGCAAATGTGGTCGCCGGTCGCCGGCTTGGTGCTTTTCTCGACTTTCGGGTGGACATGCCCGAGGTGCACGACATCAGCGACTTCGTCGACTTTGTGCACTATCGCGAGAAGCTGCAGCGTGTGGTCGAAGACCGGATCATCACCGCGCTGCGCACCAACGAGTCCGGCAACGCGCAGGCCAGCAGGGTTCCTTGAGCAGCGTGCATCGGCCCGGCTACTGTCAGCCCACTGCGACTTTGGAGCCTGCATGCCTCAAGCGACTCAGCCGGAAATCGCCGCATGGTGCACCGACTATCTGCGCAGAACACTGAAGCTGCCTGACGGACCGATCGACCAGCACGCGGAGTTCCCCAGCCTGGGCTTGGATTCTGCCGAGTCGGTCTTCCTGGTGTCGGCGATCGAGGACTGGCTTGGCCTGGAGCTTGCGTCCGATACAGCGGTCGAACACCCGACCATTGCCCAACTCGCGAGCTTTGTCGCAGACCGGCTGGGCGCACAGCCGTTGCGAGCCTGATGCAGATCCAGGCGCGACAGCCATCGCTGGTCGACGTGCTTGAACAGCGGGCGACGGAACATCCTTCGGCGACAGCATTCGTGTTTGTCCCGGAACGTGGCGAGGAACATCGGCACCTTACGTATGGCGAACTGCGCGATCGCACCCGCGCGGTGGCGGCATCGCTGACCAGGCACGTTGCGCGCGGTGAGCGAGCCATACTGCTGTTCCCGCCTGGCCTCGAGTTCATCGTCGCGTTCTTCGGCTGCCTGGCCGCCGGCGTGATCGCCGTGCCGCTGATGCTGCCGCGCCGCACAGCCGATCGCGATTCCAGCGCCGCCATCGTCGCCGACTGCGAACCGCACATCGCGATGACGACTGCAGAGCTTCTCGAGCGGCGCCCAGAGATCGTGGAGCGACTTGCCGGCGCCCATTTGGATTGGCTGCCTGTCAGTCTCGATGACGACAAGGGGCATACGGGGGACGTGATGCTGCCGCGCATCGGCCAGGAAGACATCGCGTTCCTGCAATACACCTCGGGATCGACGTCCACACCGAAGGGCGTTGTGGTCGCACACGACAATCTGCTGGCCAATCTGGAGATGATCCGCATCGCCATGGGCAATCGGTGGCGCTCCACGTTCGTCGGTTGGGTGCCGCACTATCATGACATGGGCCTGATGATGGGCGTGATGCAGCCGCTGTATCTCGGCGGCACGTCGGTGCTCATGTCGCCCGCCGCTTTCATGCAGCGCCCGCTCAACTGGCTGCGCATCATCGACCAGTATCGCGCCGAATTCGCCTGCGCACCCAACTTCGCTTACGAGCTCTGCGCCAGCCGATTCCGCGCCGAGCAGATGCAGGGGGTCGATCTGTCGTGCTGGAAGCTTGCGCTGAACGGCGCCGAACCGGTGAACGTGGACACGCTGGAACGCTTCAGCCGAGCATTCGCACCCTACGGCTTCGAACCCGGCACGATGTATCCCGGCTATGGACTGGCCGAAGCCACCTTACAGGTCAGCGGCTGCGTGCGTGGCCGCGGCTGGACGACCCGCACCATCAGCCGCACTGCCCTGCTGCGCGGCGACGTAACCGAACCAGCCGGACCGGACGACCAGCAGACCTTGGTATCCTGCGGCCACAGCGTGATCGGCGGCGAGATCGCCATCGTTGATCCGGATACCCGATGCAGACTTGCACCCCGTCGCGTTGGCGAGATTTGGGTTTGCGGCGCTCATGTCACCCGCGGCTACTGGCGCAACGATGAAGCAACGACCGAGACATTTCACGCGCAACTCGTCGATGCGCCAGATCAGGACTGGCTGCGCACCGGCGACCTCGGATTCACTGATGACGATGGCGCGCTGTTCATCACCGGGCGCAGCAAAGACCTGATCATCATCCGCGGCATGAATCACTACCCGCAGGATATCGAGCGGACGGTACAGGCGAGCGATCCGGCACTCCGGCAGGACTACGGCGCCGCATTTTCGATCAGCGACGAGGATGGCAGCGAAAGGCTTGCCGTGGTGCAGGAAGTCGAACGCACAAGCCTGGCACGGCTGGATGTCGCCGACGTTGTCGCCCGCATCCGCGAAGCCGTCGTCCGGCAGCACGACATTGCCCCGGCAGTGATCGCACTGATCAGACCAGCAACGCTGCCAAAAACCACCAGCGGCAAGATTCAGCGAAGTCTGACGCGCAAGCTGTGGCTGGAAGGCGCGCTCGAAGTCATGCCGCGCGCGGCCGACGCCGCACCTCTGGGCGCACATAGCGGAAGTTGAGGATCGCTGGATCGGCCACCACCGGCCCGGGTGCGATACCGACGATGATCTTCTCGGCAATCGGACCGAAATCCGCGCGGAAATGCACCGATGACTTCAGCACCAGGATCGGACATTCGCTGGGCTCGATGCCGACATGGCGCAGGATTGCCTGATCGAGTGCCTGCACCTTGTGCGACACCACCATCACCCGTACGCCGTCGATGTCGATCAGCGCACAAGGACCGAGATTGCCGGGATTGCCCGCGCCCATCGGACCCGTCAGCGTAAACCTGCCGTCGGTCAGCTTCAGCACGCGCGCCTCGCATTCGAACGGCATGCCGTCCGACTTGCCGCCAAGAGACAATGACACTGATCCGCCCTCTCCGGCGGCTGCGCACGTTGCCACACTGTCCGCATCGTTGATCAGGCACAGCACCGCGCCGCTCGCTTGCTGACGCACCAGTTCGGCAAGCAGTCCCGTGGTGTCGCCGTGCCCGCCACCGCCTGGATTGTCCTGCGTATCGGCAATCACGATCGGTCTTCGCGCACCGTCCGCCAGCCGCCTGGCCTCCTCAACCGCTTCGGCCGCCGGCAGCAACTCCTGCCTGAAGTCGGCCTCGCGCGCCGCGACATGTGCTGTGAATGCATCGGCCGCCGCATCGGCCTTCGCCTGTGTATCGGCATAGGCGGCAACGGCCGGTCCGCAATCGGGAAAATCCGCATAAGGAAAGCCGAAGCAGAAGGCCAGTTCGGCAACGTCCATGCGCTCGGCCAATGATGCGCGCTCCGCCATCACCTCGTTCATCGGCGCGAGCAGCGTGCACTGGCTGCCGAGTGGCAGCCAGAACTCAAGTTGACGGAATGCACGCGCCCAGGGCTTGCCACGTGCAACGCGTTGCAACAGCAGCCGCATCGCCTGCGCGCCGGCATCCTTCATGTCGATATGCGGATAGGTGCGGAACGGCACCACCGCATCGGCCAAGGTAATCATGCGGGATGTCAGATTGGCGTGCGGATCAAGGCTGATGGTCACCGGCAGATCGCCGACAATCGCCCGCACACGCCGCAACAGTTCACCTTCCGCATCGGGGAAACTATCGACGACCGCCGCGCCATGTAGATCAAGATACACCCCATCCGGCGGCGCTGCCTGGAGCGCGCGCGACAATTGCGCACAAATCAGCGCCGCGATGCGCTCGAATGCCTCGTCCTGGATTGGGCCTGCCGGATTGGCGAGCGACCAGGCCAGCGGCACGATCTCGACGCCCTCGCTGTCGGCAATGGCAAGGGCACCAGCCGAAGGTACCGACGTGCCACGCACCGCAGCGAGCATTTCATCGCCTTCGCTCAACGGCGGAAAGCCGGCTGGTCGCAGGAAATCCGCGAACGTCGTCGGATGCGGGGCGAAAGAGTGGCTCTCATGCAGGAAGCCCCCGATCGCGATACGAGTCATGCGTTCACTCCTTCGTCAACGTGCTGCGGCACCGAACTTGCGCATGGCCTCGATCCACCGCTCGCGCCTGGCTGCACTGGCGGTTTCGATCATGCCGAACAGGCTTTCGCGGCATGGGCTGATGCCACAAAACCCGAGAACGCCGCGTTCCAGGCTCTTGAGCCCATGCGCGCCGAAATACCAGCGGTAGACAAGCACGGGCATTCCCATGGTCACCACGATCCGAGCGCTCTTGCCCCTCAGTGGGCGCCGCCACGACCGCTCACGCGCGGGAAACGCGAAGCCTGGTGGAAAGACCTGCTCGAGGAATGCCTTGAGGATCGCCGGCAAAGTGCCCAGCCATAGCGGATAGACGATACACAGATGATCCGCTGTGCCGATCGCCTGTTGCGCCCGTCGGAGCGCATCTGGCAGTTGTCCGGTTTCGAACTCTTGTTTGGTGCGCAGCCAAGGGAAGGCAAGAGTGGCGACATCGATACGCGTTACCGCATGACCGGCTTGCTCCGCGCCATGCGCATAAGCATCGGCCAAAGCGTTGCAGAGATGCCCGCCGGCCGGATCAGGATGGCCCTGAATGATCAAGACATGTGGCAACCGAAACCGATCCGCCAGCGAGACGCTAGTTCATCCACGCCGGAACGGGCAGGTCCTTGGACCGCAGAAATTCCGGATTGAACAATTTCGACTGATAGCGCGATCCGCCATCCGCGAGGATCGTGACCACCGTGTGTCCCGGGCCAAGCTGCTTGGCTACCCGTACTGCTGCGGCGATGTTGATCCCCGATGACGTGCCGATCGACAGGCCTTCATGGATCAGCACGTCGAAGATGAGCTGCAGCGCCTCGGCATCCGGTATCTTCTCGGCATCATCGATCGGCGCGCCATCCAGGTTGGCAGTCACCCGCGAATTGCCGATACCCTCGGTGATGGAGCTGCCCGCGATCGTCAGGTCATTGCTCTTCACCCAACCAGCGAGCCCGCTCCCTTCGGGATCGGCCAGCACGATGCGCACGTTCGCATTGCGCGCCTTCAGCGCCATGCCGACGCCGGCCAAAGTACCGCCCGTGCCGCATGCGCAGGTAAATGCGTCTACCCGGCCGCCAGTCTGCTCCCAGATCTCCGGACCGGTGTGCGCTCGATGGCCCTCGCGATTGGCCAGGTTGTCGAACTGGTTGGCCCACACCGCACCGGTCTCCTCCGCCATTCGGCGGGAGACATGCACGTAGTTTCCCGGGTCGCGATACGGCTTCGCCGGCACCAGGCGCAGATCCGCACCGATCATGCGCAAGAAATCGATCTTCTCCTTGCTCTGAGTCTCTGGCATGACGATCACGCAGCGGTAACCGCGTGCGTTGCCGACCAAGGTGAGTCCGATGCCGGTGTTGCCCGCCGTGCCTTCCACGATTGTGCCGCCCGGCTTCAGCGTGCCACGCTTCTCGGCATCGGTGATGATGTAGAGGCCGGCGCGATCCTTCACCGAGCCGCCAGGGTTCATGAACTCGGCCTTGCCGAGGATGGTGCAGCCGGTCGCCTCGGAGGCGCCGCGCAATTTGATCAATGGTGTTTGGCCAATAGACGCCGCAAGATCCTCTTGCCAACGCGTGCCATGATAGAGTTCGGTCATCGCCATCCTCTTGCAGCCGGAGTTCTTGCCATGGTCGAGAATGTGCCGCCGAAGCAAGTCTGGGAAGCCCTGCAAGAGAATCCCAATGCGCAACTGGTCGACGTGCGGACGGACGTCGAATGGCAGTTCGTTGGTGTTCCTGACCTTGTGTCCGTCGGCAAGCAGGCCGTGCTGGTCTCTTGGCAGAGCTATCCGGCCATGGCGCTGAACCCGAATTTCACAGAACAGTTGAAAGCGACCGGCTTCACGCCGGAACATCATATCTACTTCATCTGCCGTAGCGGCCAGCGCAGCTTCGCGGCGGCCGAGGCCGCGCAGGCCGCCGGGTACCCGCACGCCTACAATGTCGCAGAAGGCTTTGAAGGCGCAGTCGACTCGGATGGACACCGCGGCATCATGGAAGGCTGGAAGGCGGCCGGCCTTCCATGGCGGCAACGCTGAGCCATAGCTCCAGGCGAGCGCGGCGCCGGGCGGTAATCACCCGATCAGCCGTCGCGCCACGATCCAACCTTAAGCTGCAGCAAGAACCCAGCAGCTAAACCGCGGGCTTAGTACTTGGCACGGTGTCCCCGTACAGCATGCGGATGACGACGAACCAGCCATAGCGGGTATCGACAATGGAGCCATCGGGTCTGACCAGCATCCCGTCGGGTGTGGTCGGAACATGCCTCATGGTGACGGCGTCATCCACATTGCCACCAACCACCGTCAGCACGCCGCTATCTACGCGGACGACCACATCGCAATGCGACGGAAAGCGCCCAGCGGGCAGCGCAGCGTAGTCCATCGGGGTGTCTGAGCCGCGGCCATGACAGATCAGGTCACCCATCTGAGCCGCATAGGAGTTAGCCGGCTCCGCGGTAATTACCCAGCCGCTGGCCTGGCCAAGCTTCATCTGCTTGGCGATGTTGATGTAGTCGGAATGGGTTGCCGTGTAAGGGAACTGGCCGCCGGCACCGGCAATCCGCATCACGTAGGAAATGAAGATCGCCGACCAGGCATAGACGCCGTCCTGGCTCGCGGAAAACTCCACGCCGTTGCCGTCATGCCCGCCGGTCCATGCAGAGTCCGGATCGCCCGGGTTAAGGCCTTCCCAAGAGTATTCGCCGATCCGCTGCCACAACCCTTGCTGTCGCTCCGGCTTGTCCTGCGGCGTGGCCGGGCGGTAAGTCCCCGGAGGGTTGTCGTCGACCGGAGAGCCGAACAAGCGCCACTCGCGCAGCGCAAGCGCCACCACGGCATCGCGTGAGAACGGAGCGTACGGAACACGCGCGAACGGCGGAACATGTTCGTTTAACGGCGCCCGCGGCACAGCAGGCCCGGCACAGGCCGTAAGCGGTAAGAGGAAAAGCAGCAGGGTATTCCGCATCAGCTGCTGCTCGCGACGGCAGGCATTCTTGCTAGGAGCGCTCAGGAAACAGCGTGCGCAATCCCTCGGCGCTGGCCTCGCAGCGTCCGCGCTCGGTGATCAGGCCGGTCACCAGCCGGGCCGGCGTCACGTCGAACGCCGGATTGGCGGCCGTGCTTTCGACCGGGGCCACGCGCACAGTAGCGATGTGCCCGTCCGCCGTACGCCCGGTAACGTTGGTCACCTCAGCGGCACTGCGTTCCTCAATCGGGATCTCGCCAACGCCATCCGCTACGGTCCAGTCGATCGTGGTCGACGGCAGCGCCACCCAGAACGGCACATCATTGTCGCGCGCCGCCAGCGCCTTCAGATAAGTGCCGATCTTGTTGGCGACGTCACCTGTCCGGGTCACCCGGTCGGTGCCGACGATCACCAGATCCACCTCACCGTGCTGCATAAGGTGGCCACCTGCATTGTCGGCGACGACAGTGTGCGCCACACCGTGCCGCCCCAGTTCCCACGCGGTCAGTGCCGCACCCTGGTTGCGCGGCCGCGTTTCGTCCACCCAGACGTGCAGATCGACCCCCGCGTCATGCGCCATATAGATCGGCGCCAGCGCCGTGCCCCAGTCCACCGTCGCGAGCCAACCGGCATTGCAGTGAGTCAGGATGTTCACGCGCCGTCCCGACGTCGCCGCCCGCTCGATCAGCGGCAGACCGTGGCCCCCAATCGCTTCGTTCTGGGCGACGTCCTCGTCGGCTATGGCGGCTGCCTCCTCATAGGCAACGCGGATGCGTTCCGCGACGGACGTGTTGCGCAGGCGGGTCAACATGCGCTCGAGCGCCCAGCGCAGATTGATCGCCGTCGGCCGCGTCGCTGCAAGCAGCGCCGCATCCCGCTCCATCGCCTCGGAAGAGGGATCGTGCCGTAAAGCTAGACACAGGCCATAGGCTGCGGCCGCGCCGATCAGCGGTGCACCACGCACCTGCATCGAACGAATGGCATGTGCGGCCTGCGCCACGTCGGTCAGGCGCACGACCTCCAACGACCAGGGCAGTTGGGTCTGATCGATGATGCGGATCGACCAGCCGTCGTCGGGATCGACCCAAATGGTGCGATACGGAACGCCATCGATGCGCATGACCCTCAGACCCTCTGGTGCAGCACGCAGACCAGCGTGAACAGTCGGCGCGCCGTGGCGAAGTCGATCGCGATCTTACCTCCGAGCCGCTGGCGCATCAGCGTTGCCCCTTCGTCGTGTAAGCCACGACGTCCCATGTCGATCGCCTGGATGCGTTCCGCACGACCTTCTTCCACCGCCTTGATGTGGCTGTCCACCAGCAACTGATAGTCCTTTACCAACCGACGAAACGGCCCCAGCGCCAGCCCGATCGCTGTCAGCCTGGTGCCGTTGGCGCGGCGGATGTCGAAGACCAGCCTGCCATCTGCCACTGAAAGGTGCAGAACGAAGGGACCATGACTTCCACCGGCCTTCCCGGCCAACGGCACGAAATGGTTCTCGGCTGCCAGATCGGCCACCGCCTGGGCGCGATCGGCCTCCAACGCGGGCGGCAGTTGAGAGGAGATCTGTCCATCCAGCACCACGTGGGACAGACGCCCCGGGGCAACACTCATCCCGGCTCAGGGTCGGGTTTCAGCATATTGAAGCAAAGCATCAGCCCGACGATCGCACCCTTGATCGGCCGAAGCAGCGCGAGCGACAGGACCAGCGTCAGCGGCAAAAAGATCACCGCCAGCAGCCACATCGGGGGATCCCAGTTCTTCTGCATGATCAGCATCGCTGGGATCGCGATGTGACCGACGATCAGAATGGTGAAATAGGGTGGCGCATCGTCGGCGCGAGCAAGCCCGACAGGCGCGCGGCAATGCTCGCATTGCGCGACAACGCGCAGGAATCCGTTGAACAGCCGCCCTTGGCCACAAGACGGGCAACGACCGTTGAAGCCACGCGCCAAAGCCGTACCGAGTGATGGCACCACCCAGGGCGGTTTCGATACTGTTCTGTTAGGTTGCCAGCGGATTGGCGCCATGGCTCGGGTTCCTTGCAGGGTTGTGCCCCATATCGGTCCGCTTGATTACCTTGGCCAGGGGACGGAGAGTATCTGCATGGCACGTATTCTGGTGGTCAACCCCAACTCGTCGGTTGAATGTTCCGACGGCATCGCCGCCGCGCTGCAACGTTTTCGTTGGCCCGGTGCGCCGCAATTCGAGGTGGTCACCCTGAAGGAAGGGCCTCCGGCGATATATGACTGGCGGGATTGGCACAGCGTTGTTGACCCGCTCTGCCGACTGATCGAGCGCGAGCCGGCTGCCGCCTATATCATCGCCTGCGCGTCCGACCCCGGCATCGAGGCCGCACGGGCAACCACGCGCAAACCGGTGTTCGGGGTATTTCGTTGCGCTGTGGCGGCGGCAGCGGCACACAGCGAACGGTTCGGGGTGATCGCCATCGTCGATGCCTCGAAGGCGCGCCACCTGGCCGCACTGCGGGCGATGGGCCTGGAGGCGCGCCTCGCTGCTGAAGTGGCCTTGAACGTGACGATGCAAACGCTGCTGCAGCCCGAGACGGCGCGGTCCAGTCTAATTCATGCTGGCCGAGCCTGTGTCGCGGCGGGCGCCGGTGCCATTATTCTGGGCTGTACCGGCATGGCGCACCACCGCGCCGCGGTGGAGGATGCGTCCGGCGTGCCGGTGATCGAGCCATGTCAGGCCGCGGCAGCAATCGCCCTGGGATGCCTGCCGCTCGCGGCCTAGCCGGTACGTCAACGCACGGCCATAAGACGCTTTGTCACAATAATACCTCGTGGACATACCACCGTGTTCATGCCAAAGTGAAACTTGTCGCCAAACGGTATAAACAGAGAGGCCAGGGAAAGGTCGGCGCTCGCGCACCCGCCAACAGGTCCTCCACTTCCGGCGATCTGACGCGACACCCAGTCGATGGCTGACGCGATCAGCAGTGACGTCGCGGGGGAGCCAATTATGCCGCTGTACCGCATCTACTGGCTAGGCAAGGACGATCATATCGACGCTGCCGACTACATCGAATGCGAATCGGACACGGAGGCTGCCGTCAGGGGCCAGGAGTTGATAGGTCCGCATGCCGCCGTGGAGCTTTGGCTCGAGAAGCGCTACGTAGCGACGCTCCCAGCCGAGGCGGCTGATCCGCTAGCCGTCACCGGTTAGGTCTCGTCACCCCTCTTGTGGGCCGCACCGGATCGGTCCCGGCAACCACCCGTTGTACTGTGACTGCCATGCCCTGCTTGCGGATATAGGCGATAAATTCGTCCCAATCGGCTTCATTGCCCGCTGGCACCGAGGCCGCGGCATCACTGAGACCGCGCAGTATCGCCTCTTCGACATTACGGTAGCCAAGCTGCCCCATGATGGACAGCATGATACCGGCGATCGAACCCAACAGATGAACTTCGGTTTCCAGTCGCTCGATCCGTCGGCGAAGCTCTCGCTCGATGTCGGACGTCACCGGTAACTCCGATAAAGCACGGCTGTAAGAGACGTCATTCAATCACGATCCGATTCAGCTGGAATTTGCTACCAAAAGAGGACAGCTGGGATATTGGGCTGCGGCGTCGGTGACCGCAAGGCCGTTGACTACGCCGCCAACTCGCGCATGACCGCATAAAGATCGCTCTTACCCTCGAAGCCGATGCCGGGCAATTCGGGCAAGGTCACGATGCTGTTCTCCACCCGCGTGCCGTCGGGAAAGCCGCCATAGGGCTGGAACACGTCCGGATAGCTTTCATTGCCGCCGAGACCGAGGCCGGCGGCGATCGCCAGCGACATCTGGTGGCCACCATGCGGAATGCAACGTCGCCACGACCAGCCGGCCTCCTTCAGCATCGCCAGAGTCCGCTGGTACTCGCACAAGCCATAGGACAGCGCGCAGTCGAACTGCAGCCAGTCGCGATCGGGTCGCAAGCCGCCATAGCGGATTAAATTGCGGGCATCCTGATGGCTGAACAGGTTCTCGCCGGTAGCCATCGGCGCCGGATAGAACTCCGCCAGCGCCGCCTGCAGCTGGTAGTCCAGCGGATCGCCCGCTTCCTCGTACCAGAACAGCGGATACTCGCGCAGCATCTTTGCGTAATCGATCGCCGTGGCAAGATCGAAGCGACCGTTGGCATCCACTGCCAGCTGCACATCCTTGCCGATCTCTTTGAGCACGACCTCGATGCGGCGGCGATCCTCATCTATCGCTTCGCCGCCGATTTTCATCTTCACCACGGTGTAGCCACGGTCCAGATAGCTGCGCATCTCGGCGCACAGCGCAGTATCGTCCTTGCCCGGATAGTAATAGCCGCCAGCGGCATAGACGAACACGCGCGGATCAGCCTCGATTCCATGGCGTTCGGCCAGCAGCCGGAACAGCGGCTTGCCAGCGATCTTCGCCACCGCGTCCCACACCGCCATATCGATCGTGCCGACGGCAACCGAGCGATCGCCATGCCCGCCTGGCTTCTCGTTGGTCATCATGCACGCCCAGATACGATCGGGATCGAGGTTCTCCTCCGTCGCGTCCAGCAACATGCGCGGATCTGCTTCCAGCAGTCGCGGCGCAAAGCGCTCCCGTATCAGGCCACCCTGCCCGTAGCGACCGTTGGAATTGAAGCCGTAGCCGATGACGCGCTTTCCGTCGCGTTCGACGTTCGTCACCACCGCGACAAGGCTCGACGTCATCTTGGAGAAGTCGATATAGGCGTTGCGGATCGGCGAGCTGATCGGCTTGGTGACTTCGCGTATGTCTGTGATGCGGACTGGCATGGCTGACCTCTCAGTGCCGATCGTTCAGGTGGCAGGCGCTGCGATGGCCTGGCGCAATCTCACGCAACTGCGGCGCCTCCTCTGCGCAACGCGGCATTGCATGCGGGCAGCGCGGATGAAAGTGGCAGCCGGACGGTGGATTGAGCGGGCTCGGGATCTCACCGGTGATCGCGGTGAAACGCCGCTTGCGTGCTTCGATCCGTGGCACCTCGGCTAACAGCGCCTGCGTGTATGGGTGGTTCGGCCGATTGAATACCTCCTCGGTCGCGGCACTTTCCACGATCCGCCCGAGATACATGATCAGCACGCGATCCGAGAGATGTTCGACCACACCCAGATCGTGACTGATGAAGAGATAGGTCAGATCGAGCTCACGGCGCAGATCCATGAACAGGTTGAGGATCTGTGCCTGGATCGACACATCCAGCGCGGCAACGGCTTCGTCGCACACCAGGAATTCCGGCTGGACAGCAAGCGCGCGCGCTATCCCGATGCGCTGGCGTTGCCCCCCGGAGAACTGATGCGGATAGCGTCGGCGGTATGCCGGATCAAGGCCGGCGCGTCGACGCGGTGCGTCCAGATACGTCCCAAGATGTGCGCGCTTTACCAGCCCGTGCAGCAGCGGTGCCTCGCCCACTATGTCAACCACGCGCAGCCGCGGGTTCAATGACGCGTATGGGTCCTGGAAGATCATCTGGACTTTGAGCTTGGCGTCACGAGCACGATCCGGCGGCAGCGTGACGATGTCCTGACCCTTGTAGAGAACAGTGCCTTCAGATGGTGGCA
>JBKPSV010000350.1:0-15399 GCA_046735215.1 Pseudomonadota bacterium
AGCGTCGGCGAGTTCTACTCGGTCGCGGTGACCAACAATCATCAGCAGGCCGATACCGGGACGAAAATGATCCATATCGGCAAGCGGACAAAGAGCACCATCGTCTCCAAGGGCATCAGCGCCGGGAAGTCCAACAACACCTATCGTGGACTGGTGCGGGTGCTGCCGCGGGCTTCGGGCGCGCGCAACTACACACAGTGTGACTCGCTGCTGATCGGCGACGCGTGCGGAGCGCACACGGTGCCATATATCGAAAGTCGCAATCCGACCGCCAAAGTGGAGCACGAGGCGACCAGCTCGAAGATCGCCGAAGATCAGTTGTTCTACTGCCGGCAGCGCGGCCTCAGCGAAGAGGAGGCAGTCAATTTGATCGTCAACGGCTTCTGCAAAGACGTGCTGAAGGAGTTGCCGATGGAGTTCGCCGTCGAGGCGCAGAAGTTGTTGGCGGTGAGCCTCGAAGGCTCCGTAGGTTAGAGGAAGCATTCATGTTGGAGATTCGCGGCCTTTCTGCCGCCATCGAGGACAAGCCGATCCTGCAGGGCATCGACCTTAAGGTGCCGCAGGGCGAGGTCCACGCAATCATGGGACCGAATGGCTCGGGCAAGTCGACGCTTGCCTATGTGCTGTCGGGGCGTGAGGACTACGCGGTGACTGCGGGTTCGGCGACGTTCGACGGCCATGATCTGCTGACCATGGAGCCCGAGGCGCGCGCTGCGACCGGCCTGTTTCTGGCTTTCCAGTATCCTGTAGAACTCCCGGGCGTCGGCAACGCAAACTTCCTACGCACTGCGCTGAATGCGCAGCGCCGCTCGCGCGGTGACAGTGAGCTGGACGCGGTGCAGTTCCTGAAGCTGGCGCGCGCCGAGACGAAGCGGCTGGCGATGCCAGAAGACATGCTGCGCCGAAACGTTAATGTCGGCTTCTCCGGCGGGGAGAAGAAGCGCAATGAAGTGCTGCAGATGGCTATCCTGCGTCCGCGTCTGGCGATCCTGGACGAGACCGATAGCGGCCTCGACATCGACGCGCTGAAGATCGTGGCGGATGGCGTGAACGCGCTTCGCGGCCCTGATTTCTCCGCGCTGATCATCACCCACTACCAACGTTTGCTGGACTACATCGTGCCGGATCATGTGCACGTGCTGGCCGGTGGTCGGATCGTCCGTTCCGGTGGCCCTGAACTGGCGCATGAGCTGGAGGCCAAAGGATACGCCGGCATGGCCGCGGAGGCAGCGTGACGGCAGCTGTTTACAGCGGCGTAGAGGGGTTTCTCGCGCGCTATAACGCGTTGCGCGACGCGTTGCCCGGTGATCCACGCCAGCGTTCCGCCGCAGCCGAAGCATTTCGCCGCGCCGGATTTCCGGGTGCGGCGGCTGGACGACGCGAGGAGGCATGGAAATATACCGGCCTCCGTCTGCTCGCGGATGCGTCATTCGAGCAGTCAATTTCGCAGGCCTCTGCCAACAGCAAAGTAGTGGCGCATCTGCCGCAGATCGAAGTGCCGCGCATCGTGTTCATTGACGGGATGTTCAGCCCGGGGTTGTCCATTCTGCCGTCCACACTTCAGTTTGCGCGCTTCGCCGATCGGGCCGAGTTCGGGTCCATCGCGCACCCCGACAGTGAACCGTCGGTCGCGCTCAACACGATGCTGGCGAAGGACGGCGCAGTACTTGAAATACCTGCGGGCTTGGATGCCGGACTGCTGATACTCGTCAGCGCCGCCACAGACCGCGCAGCATTCCACCCACGTCATATCATCCGGCTGGCGCCTGGCGCGCGCCTGACGTTGCTGGACCTCTCGTTCGGCAACGGCAGCTATCTGCACAATCCGGTTTTCGAAGTGAGCGTGGCGAAGGATGCTGCGCTCACCCACGTGCGTCTACAGAACGAGTCGACCGCGGCGTTCCACCTGTCGACACTGTATGCGGAGATTGAGGAACGCGGTGCCTATGACAGCTTCGTGCTGAACCTGGGTTCGCGGATCGCCCGGACCGAGGCCCATGCGCGTTTGATCGGCGAAAATGGCATTACCCATCTGAACGGGGCTCAGCTGCTGAGCGGAACGCAGCATGCCGACTTCACCACGGTGGTGCGGCATCAGGCACCCTGTTGTGCGTCGCGTCAGACGGTGAAGAACGTGTTGGCTGGCCGGTCGCACGGCGTGTTTCAGGGGCGTATCGAGGTCGCGCGTCACGCGCAGAAGACCGATGGCTACCAGATGAACCAGGCGCTGCTTCTTTCGCCGGATGCTGAGATCGACACCAAGCCGGAGCTCGAGATTTTTGCCGACGACGTTAAGTGCAGCCACGGCGCGACAGTCGGCGAACTGGATACTGATCAGTTGTTCTATCTGAGAAGCCGCGGCATTCCGGACGCCGAAGCACGGTCTATCCTGGTGCGCGCATTTCTGGCCGAGGCGCTGGATGCGGTAAACGACGAGACCGTACGTCAGGTGCTTGATCAGGCAGTCGAGGGCTGGTGGGAGAAGCAGGCAGCATGAACGTCGAAGCCAAGATCCCACTGGCCCGCCGCGCCCTGTTCGACGTTCCCCGGGTCCGCGAGGATTTCCCGATCCTGCGGCAGAAGATTCGTGGCAAGCCGTTGGTGTTTCTGGACAGCGCCGCATCGGCCCAGAAGCCGCGAGCCGTGATCGAGGCGATGCGGGAGGCGATGGAGACCCAATACGCCAACGTGCATCGCGGCCTGCACTGGATGAGCGAACGCACCACGGATGCCTACGAGGCTGCGCGTGAGGCGGTTGCAGCGCTGATCAACGCCAACGATGCGCACGAGGTGGTCTTCACCCGCAACATCACCGAGTCGCTGAACCTGATGGCACACAGCTATGGCCGCGGCATCTTGAAGCCGGGCCAGGCGGTGCTTGTCTCGGGTATGGAGCACCACTCCAACATCGTGCCCTGGCAGTTGCTGCGCGACGAGCGCGGCATCGAGCTGCGTGTCGTGCCGGTCACCGACGCCGGCGAACTCGACATGGATGCGTTCGAGATGCTGCTTGCCGACGGCAAGGTCGGACTGGTGTCGATGACGCACATGTCCAACGTGCTGGGCACCTACACGCCGGCGGAACGTATTGTACGAATGGCGCATGCACACGGCGCCAAGGTGTTGTTCGACGGTGCGCAGGCGGTGGTGCACCGGCGCGTCGATGTGCAGGCGCTGAATTGCGACTTTTATGCGTTTACCGGGCACAAGCTGTATGGCCCGACCGGTGTTGGCGTGCTGTGGGGTCGCCGGGAACTGCTCGATGCAATGCCGCCCTTCCTGGGCGGCGGCGAGATGATTTCGTCGGTCTCCTTCGAACACTCCGCCTGGGCCGAGGTGCCGCACAAATTCGAAGCGGGCACACCGCCGATCCTGGAAGGCATCGGTCTTAAGGCAGCGATCGATTACGTGCAGCAGATCGGCTACGACGCGATTGCGGCGCACGAGACCGCATTGGTCGATCATGCGCTCGCACGGCTCGGAGCGATCGAAGGCGTGCACATCCTTGGCCGGGCGCAGGATCGTGGTGGCGTGGTGTCTTTCGCACTCGACCGCGCGCACGCGCATGACGTCGCGACGTTGCTGGACCGTCAGGGCATCGCCGTGCGCGCCGGCAATCATTGCGCCGAACCGCTGATGCGTCGCTTCGGTTTGGACAGCACGACGCGCGCCAGTTTCGCTATATACACCACGCATGACGAGATCGACTTCCTTGCCGACTCGCTCGTGCGTGTGCGGGAGTTCTTCAAGTGAGTGACTCATTCGACGATCTGCGCGACCTGTATCAGGAAGTTATTCTCGATCACGGCCGCCGGCCGCGCCATGCGCGACGGCCGGAGAGCTTCGATGCAAGCGCGAAGGGCGACAACCCGATGTGCGGCGACCGGATCGAGGTTTGGGTGAAACTGGGCGCCGATGGCTCAATCGCCGATACCGGCTTTCAGGCGCGCGGCTGCGCGATCAGCGTTGCCTCCGCTGACCTGATGGCCGAAACGGTCATCGGACGCAGCAAGGCAGATACGCATGCCCTGTTCGAGGCGTTTCGCGAGATGGCACGGACTGGCAAATGTCCGCAATGCGACGGCGCGCTGGCCGATCCGCTGGAACGCCTGGAACCGCTGGCCGGCGTCCACGAATATCCATCGCGTGTGAAGTGCGCGACACTGGCCTGGCATGCACTGATTGCCGCCCTGGAGGGGGGCAAGGAGGCGAGCAGTGAATGACGTAACTCAGCCGCACACTGCGTGGACTCCGGACGGTGAAACCACCGCAAGGCCGACCGAGGATACAATCATCGCCGCGATCGCCGAGGTTTACGATCCGGAAATTCCGGTGAACATCTACGAACTTGGACTGATTTACGCGGTTGATATCGCCGACGACGGTGCGGTGAAGGTCGAGATGACGCTGACCGCGCCAGCGTGCCCCTCCGCTCAGGAACTGCCCGAGCAGGTGCATAACGCGGTGATGACGGTGCAAGGCGTGACGTCGTGTGACGTGGAGACGGTGTGGGATCCGCCTTGGGACCCAAGCCGTATGACCGAAGAAGCACGCCTGCAGCTGAACATGTTCTAAAGACACAGATATCGAGCCGATCATGAGCACAACCGTCAATTCCCCTGGGACAGCTCCCCGAAAGACCCGCGCCCTGCCTCCGCTGATGACACTCACGGATGCTGCGGCGGATCGCCTGCGCGCGCTGTATGGCAAGGGCGAACAAGGTAAACTGCTGCGCATTGGCGTGAAGACGAAGGGCTGTTCTGGCCTGTCCTACGATATGAGTTGGACGGACCAGCCGGCACCCACAGATGAGGTGGTCACCGACAAGGGCCTGACCGTCCTGGTGGACCGCAAAGCCAGTCTGTTCCTGATCGGGACGGTCATGGACTACGAGGTAAAGTCGCTCGCCTCGGGCTTCACCTTTACCAATCCGAATGAAAAGGGCCGGTGCGGCTGCGGCGAGAGCTTCCACGTCTAGGTAAAGCCGGACCTCTCTCTCATTTGTGAGCGAGCAGCCCTGATTTCGCCGCGTTGCTGCGGCGCAATCATCGCGTGCAGACGCTGGTCCCGATTCGCTGGGAAGAACTTTTTAACCAGAGCCTCGTCTGGCTGCACGAAAATGTCCTGTTGCCGGCGCTGCTCGCTCAGTTGGTCTGCGCGGTGGTGCTGTTGGGGCTCACGCGCTGGTTCGCGGCGGCGATCCAGCGAGGCTGCCTGCACCTTGCCGACGCGATCCCGGGCGGCCCGCCGCGATCCATTGCCATTGCCGTCTCTCGCATCGCCGACTGGGTCGTTTTGCTGCTGGCGCTTTGGTTCGCGCGCGCCGCCTTCGAGGCAAGCGGCCATCGCACCGATATGCTGCGTCTGGCGGAAAGCCTGGTGCTGGTTTGGGTGTTGATCCGACTCAGCTCAATGCTGGTACGCGACGAGCGTTGGGCGCGTGCCATCGCCGTCCTTGCTTGGATCATCGCGGCGCTGAACATCGCCGGATTGGTGACACCGGCGATGAACCTGATGGACGCCATGGCCGTGCCCGTCGGCAATTTCCGCATCAGCGTGCTCTTGGTGCTGAAAGGGGCGATTGCGCTGGCGATCTTTGTCTGGATCGCCAACGCGCTGTCACGTCTGCTGGATCAGCGGCTGCAGCTGTTCGCGCCCTTAACGCCAGCGGTCGAGGTGCTGGCATCGAAGCTCGTCCGGATGACGCTGCTGACGCTCGCTGTGGTGCTGGCGCTCGGTTCGATCGGCATCGACCTCACGGCGTTCGCCGTATTCTCGGGCGCCGTCGGTGTCGGCGTCGGCTTCGGATTGCAGAAGGTGGTGTCCAATCTGGTGAGTGGCGTCATCCTGCTGCTCGATCGTTCCATCAAGCCGGGGGATGTCATCGAGATCGACGACACGTATGGATCTGTCAGCACGCTCAACGCCCGATATGCATCGGTGCTGACCCGCGACGGCAAGGAGTACTTGATCCCAAACGAAGATCTCATCACGCAGCGAGTCACCAATTGGTCGTTCTCCAACGACCTGATTCGTCTCCATGTCAAGGTCGGTGTTTCATATGAGTCTGATCCGCACAAGGCGATCGAGCTGGCGCTGGAGGCGGCGCGCGGTGTCCCACGCGTCCTGAACGACCCCGCACCGAACTGCTTGCTGATCGAGTTCGGCGACAGCGCCGTAAACCTTGAGCTACGATTCTGGATCCGCGACCCCGTGAACGGTACGGCGAATGTCCGTAGCCAGGTGATGTTGAACCTTTGGGACCTCTATCATCAGCAGGGTATAGGGATGCCCTACCCGCAGCGCGACATAACGTTGCGGAACCCCGACGCGCTGGCCGACCTGCTGTCAGTACGACATGCGCAAACAGGCGACCTGAGGATCAGCCAGGTCTGCTGTGAAGCGCAGCCACCTGTTCAGGCGTCAAAAAGCGAACCCGGTGACCTTGCAGCAGGAGATACAACCGCGCGGTCTCCTCCAACTCCTCGATAGCGCCGGAAGCTGCCGACAGCGACGTGCCAGCCACGACCGGGCCGTGGTTCGCCAGTAACACCGCATGGTGCCTGCCGACAAACGGACGAACCGCCTCGGCCAGTTGCATGTCGCCCGGCGGGAAGTAAGGCACCAGCGGCAGGCGACCGACCCGCATGACATAATAGGCAGTGATCGGCGGCAGCACGTCATCTGGGTTCACGTCTGCCAGGCAGGAGACCGCAACCGAATGCGTCGAGTGCAGATGCACGACCGCACTCGCATCCCGCCGGCCCTCATACATGACCCGATGCAGGAATGCCTCTTTGGTCGGCGGATCACCACCGAGCAGGCTGCCATCTTCGCTGATCCGCGAGAGCCGCACCGGATCCAGTTCACCAAGCGAAGCATTGGTCGGCGTCATCACCCACCCACCTTCGGCGACCCGCGCGCTGATGTTGCCGGACGAACCGAACGTCAGCCCGCGGGAAAAGATGCTGGCCCCCAGGCGGCAGATTGCTTCACGTGCCGCATGTTCCATCAGGTCAGGCATAAGCGCCCTCCACTACCGCACCACTCGTCCCCTCACCGCGTTCGCCCGCGCGCTGCAGGTGATCCGCCCCGACGGGTCCGTCGACAGCATTGCCTGCACGTGCTGCTTTAGCCGTTCGACATCACTAGCCGGCATCGCAGCAACGGTGGGACTTATGCTTCCCGACGCCGTGCTCTTCGTCCAGAAGTCGTTGAAGTCATCGAAGGTGCGGCGCACGCTGATCTCGCGCGTCTCGATCGATCCTAACCCTGCGGTAGTCCATAGATCCCGCAATGCGTCCATGCGTGATGCATCGACACTCGGTGGCGACAGCGGCGTGAACCCGAAGTCACGCAGTCCAATCCGGACCGGCTCAAACGGGAAGCCTCCGCCCGACATGTCCCAGGCATACGCGGCGACGATCCCGCCTGGACGGACCACTCGCATCATCTCGGCAACGCCCTTGGCGGGTTGAGGCACGAAGAAGATCACCAGCGCCATCACCGCGGCGTCGAACCGATCATCGGCAAACGGCAAAGCTGTCGCGTTGCCAACCTGGAAGACGGCGTCCTTTACCGACGATCGCTCGCGCGCGAACGCCAGCTGCGCATCGGATGGGTCGATGCCCTGCACTTCGGCCGGCGCGCATCGTTGATACAGCAGTTCGGTGAAAGCGCCACTGCCGCAGCCCACGTCGATCCATCGCGCGCCACGCTGCGGCGCCAGCCAGTCCAGGAACACCTCGCCGGCGAGCAGGCTCCAGCGCCCCATGCCCCGGTCATACGTTGCACCGTCCTCGAAGCGAATTGCCGGCTCAGCCATGGTGAGCGCTCCCTCGCAGCCTGACGCCAATGGACGCCAGATCAAAGTCAGTCTGAGTCCTGCAACGCTAGCGCCGGAGCAGGTTGGCCGCGAGTGCTGGTGCCGAGCTCTTCCGGCACCGCCGCTATCTGGCGTTCACGCAGCCATTGGCCGAAGCGCGGATCCGCCGTCAGCACGCAGAGCGGGATCGACACCAGCAGTCCGCCTGCAAGCGGCAAGGCCCACAATGTTGCCGTCCAGCTCGCCGTGGCGAAGACACCAAACGCCACGATCCCGAACACAGTCTGTGGCCATAGCAGCCGGGTTGCCTCGGCCCAACCCACGCCACGGTCGCTGCGGTTCTGGCTGTTCCATGCGATGCGCCCGCCCAGCGCCAGACGCAGCATCGCGCCGGCCTTGGCCACGATCGATACGGCATCAAGCAAGAGCGTGAAGCCGAACTCGCTGGCGACGCCAAGGGCGAAGCGACCGGCGCCACCATAGCGAGCACGCTTAACGGCTGATAACGCGACCTCCGCATAGCCAAGCAGTTTCGGTGCATAGAGCGCGCCCAACCACGCCCCTGTCAGCGCCAGGGCCCACTCGGCAGGAAATGCTGACACATCGTCTGTGGCGGCGGCCATTGCGGCGGCAAGCAGGAACAGCAGGTAAAATGGAGCGCCCGCGAAAAGCAGGATCGCCTGGATCAGTTGCCATCGTCCCATTGCGCTTAGGCCAGGCAAACGCAGCAGGTGCCAATACTGCATATTGCCGACAACCCAGCGTGTCTCACGGCGCAGGAATTCGGGCAGCGCCGGCGGATTCGCCTCCCAGGATCCCCCTTCGTCGGCGATCACCCGTACGCCCCATCCCGCCGCACTCAGCATCACGGCCTCAACCTGGTCGTGCGACAGAATGTGCCAACCGCTCGGTAGCGTCGGCAGGCGACAATGAAGTCGAAAGGGCGCGATGCGCACCACTGCGTTGTGACCCCAGTAGGGACCTTCATCGCCTTGCCACCATGCCGTCCCGGTTGCCCAGATTCGCATGCCGGCGCGCATGCCGAACTGGAAGAGCCGCGGGAAGGCCGATGATGCGGGCAAGCCCACGGTGAGATGCTGGGCGACCGCGAGCGTCGGCTCAGCCCGCATGAGCCGAACCAGACGCAGGACCGCAGCCGCGGACATCTCCGAATCTGCATCCAGCGTCAACATCAGTTCAAAGCCATGGGCGTCGCGGTCGAGGAAGTCCATGATGTTGCCGGCCTTGAACCCGATATTCGATGAGCGGCGCCGGTAGCGGATACGCGCGGGGTCACGGTCCTCGGCCCGAAATGCCGCCACAGCCCGCCCTTCGGCTAACAGGTGCTGGCTGTCCGACAGGATAAAGAGCCCGAACGCATCGCCCGCGCCGGCCAGATCGAGCCCGTGCAGCAGCCGCCGCAACGGCGGCAGCACGCGTCCCATGTCCTCATCGCGCACGGTCACTACAATCACGGTCCGTGGCAGCAACCCATCCCCGGCGACCCTGCGCGTCAGGGACGCGTGGACTGGGGGGCGGAACACCGACAGCACAAACCCGATAATCCCGTTCGCCGCACAGAGCCCGGTCCAGGGCGCCGTTCCAGCAAATGCCGCCGCCATGGTCCACTTGGCTGCCGTCCACCCTCCCGGCGCCAGGACCTGCCACAGTAGCCATGCCAGCCCGACATCGGTCGCCAGGACAATCAACAGCACAGCAGCACGGCGCATCACCATCCGGTCGGCCTCCAATTTGGCGGGTCGAGCGCTAGGTGGTGACGCTCACAAATCTGTCATTATCGCGGCCGTGGTCCGGCGCAAAGCGGGCCACGAGCCAGCATGCCGGCGAAGCTGCGTTGAGTGATATCCTCCGGCCGGCTCCAGGACTGCATCGTATGCCAGCCGGTCGGCGTGTTGCGCAGCAAAGCAGCGTCGCCCGCTGGGGCGTCAGCGAACCCAGGGGGCGCGCAGGTGACCAGCGCCAGCCTGTAGCCGGCCGCGGCCACTCCTCCCAACGTGGCCGGCGTCACCTCGCTCTCAGTGCGAAAATCCAGCCCCAGTCGCCGTGGTTCGGTGAACAGCAACACGCCGCGCAGATAGCTGCCCACCGAGTCGTCGGTATCGTGCGGCAGCAGCAGAGCCAGCCTGTCGCCTGGCTGGAGATACGTCGCTGCCGCGTTGCCCAGCCTGCGCAACACGGGCTGCGGCGCGTCGCGGTCGAAGCGCAGCAGTGGCGCGCCAATGACAGGCAGCAACAAAGCCGCGGCCACGGCAGCGACAGAACCTTTGCGAGCAACCTGTTCTCGGCCCGCAAACCAATGCGCAAGCCACGGCCGCAGGGCTACCACGAGGCCCAGCATCACGAGCAACGAGACTTGAGTATTGTAGCGAAAATAGGAGTGCGCACCGAGCGCCCAAACTGCCGGGAAGTGCGCCACATAGGTGAACAGCAGGAAGCCGTTGAACAGCACTATAACACCGCCGATCATGGCGAGCAGTCGGCCCTCGTCCGACCAGGGCAGGCGGCGCAGCACCCACACGGTTAAGGCCAGCAGCGCCGCGACGCACAAGAAGAACGTGGCCTTGCGAAACATCGCGACCAGCACCGCCACTATGATCTGCGGCAGCAGAGATACATTCCACTCAGCGAGCGGCAGCGGCTTCAGCTCCCCCTCAGCAAACCCGCTGTCCAACGCGAAGGCGCGCCAAAGCAGGTACAACGCGACCGACGGTCCCAGCGCCACGGCGATCGCGCGAAAGGCGCGCCACGTCGCCACCGAAGGATCGGCCCGCGCCAGAAGCAGCATGCTTACGCCGATCGGCACTAGAACGCCGATGCCCGACTGCTTGGTGTTCACCATGGCCGCGAGCACCAGCGCCAGCGGCACCAGCGACTTCGGCCAGGCGACGCCCTTAGCGAGATCGCCCAGCAGTTCGGCTGCCAGCCAGACCGCGAACAGCGCGGTGACCGCGAGCGGCGTCTCGCCGTACGGCGATAGATGGAATCGCGGCACGAACCCAGGGTTCAGCGGACCGATCAGCAGTATGGCAATCGCGCAGGCCCACCACGGTGGCGCCCGCTCGGTCGCTGCAAGTGCGCGGGCGATCAGCAACGCCGCGCAGCACAGCAGCGCGACATTGAACAGGCTCATACCACCTTCCGCGAAGCTGCCAGCGGCGAGCGAGCCAAGGTAGTTGGCGAACTGCGTGTTGTATGGCGCGACCGGCAGGAATGAATAGCTGACAGGCAGCGCCGCTGTCGGCAGGTGGTCGTGGTCGAACAGATAGGCGGCGTTCGGCAGCAAGTTGAGCCAGGTATCGATCTGCGACGGCCACACTGACAGCATTATTAGCCAAAGCGGCAGCGTCAGCAGCAGGATGCGTCCCAGGCCCCGCCAACTACGCAGCCGCTCCCGCCAGCCGGGACGTGCCAGCCAGAGCAACCCCCCAACCGCCAGTCCGCCAGCAGGCCAACGCAGCGACCAGGGCGCCACCACACCCCAGGTCGTAAGCACGAGGCAGGCCAGACCCCAGCCGGCGACAACCCGGATCTCTGGCAGGGTGCGTCGCGGCGTGGATACGCTGCCCAGCGCCAGGAACAGCAGCATCGCGGCGGCCATTCCCGCCACGCCTGCCAGTTCATGCGTGCTTGGCAGATATGACAGCATGCTCAAGGGTCGCGAACAGGAAGCCGCACGCCGCAACGGCAGCCCACCAGGAGTCGGTCATCACCTCGAAATTGACGCAGGAGATGAGAACGCCGGACCCGAAGGCAGCATAAGCGAACGGACGGATGCCGGCGCTGATCCGCCCGATGCGGTGCAGAATCAGGAGCGAAAAGCCTAGCCCCAGCGCGGCACCAAAGGCACCAGTCTCCACCCACAGTTCCAACCATTGATCGTGCGCATATATGTTCGTGCCATTCAGGATGACGTAGTCGCGCAGCTCTGCCGGCGGCATTGGCAGCTTCGTCGATGACGCGATGCCCCATCCGAGCAGTGGCCGGGCGAACAGGTGCGTCGTGACGTGATCCCAGATCTCCAGGCGATGCAGGCCGGAAATCTTCAAGTAGGGGGTGAGCGCTGCACGCTGCTCGGCCAGTAGGTGCAGACCCACAGGCGTCGCAATAACGATCGTGACCATACCGACAGCCAACAGCTTCGGAGCAAGCCGGGACAGCCAAAGCGTAACAACAAGCACCAGCAGCCCGACCAGCATGGCGACTCTGGCGGAGAGGCTCATCGTGACTGCAACGGCGCACAGCAGCGGCACGCCCATCAGCAACATGCGTCTCCAGTCGCGGCGGTATACCAGATAACCCAGTACCGGCCAGACGATCAGCGCGAGGTGGTCCATGCCTCGGTTGTATTTGGTCCCCACCATAGGGGGCGGCCGGTTCAGCAGGTATTGCTGCAACGGGAAATTGAGCACCGTATCGATCACGAGGATCGCGCACCCCACCGCGGTTGCAAGCGCCATCACTCGGAACAACCGCTCCGACGTCTGGGCTCGCGGGAGGGGAGCGGCCAGGGCGAACAACGCACCCGTTAGCACCGTCGTGACCTGCAATGCGGCCATCGCGCTGCGCGTCGGATCGACCGACCACGCCACACTGGCCCAACACAGCGCCGAGAAGGACAGCGCCAGCAATCCCAGTTGCCGATCGATCGGCGGCCATTGCCGCTGCAACGCACCCAGCAGGGCCTGCGTCACGCCGAAGCCGAACACCAGGAATGCGTATGATGGTCCGGCGACCAGGCCGACACTCGGCAACGCCGCGAACACCACAAGGGTCAGCCACTGGGAGGTGGTCGGAATCTCGATCACAAATCAAGGCACCTCGGGCAGCGGCCGCGGGCCGGGTCATAGACGGGCGCACCCGTACCGGCAAATCCGCCGCCTGTGGCTGATCCGGATGCGGCGCCCTATATTCGGCGATACAGGACACCGGAGTTGACGTAATGGCGAATACCGAGACCGAGGCGCCAGGGGCTTCACAGGTACCGGTGACGGTGCTCACCGGCTATCTCGGCGCCGGCAAGACCACGCTGCTGAATCGTATCCTTACCGAACAGCACGGTCGCAAATATGCGGTCGTGATCAATGAGTTCGGCGAACTCGGCGTCGATAACGACCTCGTGGTGGATACTGACGAGGAAGTATTCGAGATGAACAACGGCTGCATCTGCTGCACGGTGCGCGGTGATCTGATCCGCATCGTCGGGGGCCTGATGAAACGCCGCGACAAGTTCGACGGGATCATCATCGAAACCACCGGGCTGGCGAACCCTGCTCCGGTGGCACAGACCTTCTTCGTCGATGAGAACGTTCGGTCGAAGGCGAAGCTTGATGCGATCGTCACGGTGGCGGATGCCAAGCACCTGCCGCAGCGGTTGGAAGACAGCCACGAGGCCGCCGACCAGATCGCCTTCGCGGATGTGATTATTCTGAACAAGACCGATCTGGTGACGCCGGAGGAGCTGGCCGCAGTCGAAGACAAGATCCGCGCGATCAACCGCTTTGCGGTGATCCACCGCACCGAGCGCGCGGCGTTGCCGATCGAGCAGGTGCTGGACCGCGGCGCATTTGACCTGAAGCGCGTGTTGGCGATGGCGCCGAATTTTCTCGAGAGCGACGAGCACGAGCACAACGACGAAGTGACGTCGGTCAGCTTCGAAGTCGAGAATCCGATCGATCCGGAGAAGTTCAACGCATGGATTGGTGCGTTGCTGCAGGAAGACGGACCGAACCTGCTGCGCACCAAGGGCATCCTTTCCTACGCCAACGATGATCGGCGGTTCGCCTTCCAGGCGGTACATATGATTGCCGATGGCGACTTCATCGGGTCGTGGAAACCGGACGAGCCGCGGATCAGCCGCATCGTATTCATCGGCCGCAACCTGAACCGGCCGCGGCTGCGCCGCGGCTTCGAAGGCTGCGCCGTTGCATGAGACCGTGATTGCCCAACCCTCCCCCTCCCCTTGCGGGAGGGGGTTGGGGGGAGGGGGCCGATGAGCCAATCCGTCGCGCAATACCTGCTCGAATCGCGCGGCACTCACCGTACGCTCGAAGCATTCGTCGTCGCCGCCTGCTTCGACCGTGCCGGCAGTTCCGTGGCCTTCGCCCTCGGCGACGGCACTTTGCATCTGGTCGCACTCGCTGAGCGCGAGACCTGGACCACCGTCGAAGCCCATGACGGCGCCGTGCTGTCGCTTGCGCCCGATGCGTCGCAGGCCGGATTCATCTCCGGTGGCGACGATGGCAAGTTCCGGCGCACGGATCCGGCGATTGCCGACTTCGGCAGCAAATGGGTGGAGCATGTGGCGAGCCACCCTGGCGAGAAAGGCAAAGGCGCACTGATTGCCTGCGCGGTTGGCAAGGCGATCCACCTGTTCTCGGCCAATGGCGAGAAGCTGAAGGAACTGCCGCACCCGTCCACCGTCACAGGCCTGACTTTTGATGCCCGCGGCAAGCGCATCGTCGCATCGCATTACAACGGTGCCAGCCTCTGGTTCGTCAACGCCAAGGAAGACAGCCCGCGCAAGCTGGAATGGAAAGGCAGCCACACCGCGATCGCCATTCACCCGGAAGGCGATGCGGTGGTCACCGCGATGCAGGAGAACGCGCTGCACGGCTGGCGCCTGTCCGACAACCAGCACATGCGCATGAGTGGCTATCCTGCGAAGACCGAGGCGCTGTCGTTCACCCGCAACGGCAAGTGGTTGGCCACCAGCGGCGCGGACTCGATGGTGCTGTGGCCGTTCTTCGGCGGTGGCCCTATGGGCAAAGCACCGATTGAACTGGCCGGTGGCGATGGCATCACCTGCACGCGCGTCGCGGCGCATCCGCAGCAGGAGATGGTGGCAGGTGGCTTCGCCGATGGGCTGGTCGTTCTGGCCGAGGTCAACTCCTCGCGCATCCTGCCCATCGCACCGCCGGGACAGGGCCGTGTCTCCGCATTGGCGTGGAGCCCCGATGGCGGCCAGCTTGCCATCGGTACAGAAAAAGGCTTCGCAGCGATCATCGATCTGTCGAAGCATTGACTTTGTTAAACCGCGTGATTCAGACCTTCGGCGGATCCGCCTCCGGTCATCCCGCGCTGGAGGAAACGCCATGAAACGCCGCACGCTGCTCAGCGGAGCAGCCGCCACGCTTGCTGCCACGCCACTGTCGCGACCCCACGCGCAGAAGCCGGTGACAGTCCGCTGGTGGTACCACTTCGACGATCCGAAGGCGACGCCCGACGAACTGGTGGCGGCGTTTCAGAAGGAACATCCAGACATCAGGATCGAGCCGGAGAACATTCCGTGGGGCGGCGGCGGCGATTACGACAATCGCCTCTACACCTCGATCATTGCCGGCAACGGGCCCGACGCGGCGATGGTGAAGTTCAACAACCTGGCGCGGCTGATCGAGATGGACGCGATTGTGCCACTCGACAAGTGGGTCGATGCCTGGCCAGGCAAGAGCGATATCTCCGCCGATCTGTGGCGTCTGCACACCGCCCCGGACGGCAAGCGCTACTACATGCCGCTGCAATACGTTGTGCTGTATCTTTATGTGCGGCTCGACTTG
>JBKPSV010000351.1:0-4831 GCA_046735215.1 Pseudomonadota bacterium
CCGGTCAGCCTAGAGCGCCAAGGCGACGTCGGCGTCATCACCGTCAATTATCCGCCGGTGAACGCGTTGGGTCCGGGTGTTGCGGAAGGCATCAAGGATTGCCTGGCGCGCGCCAATATCGACCCGGCGATCAAGGCCATCGTTCTGATCGGAGCTGGCCGCAGCTTCATTGCGGGTGCCGACATTCGGGGCTTCGGCACCAATCGCGCGCGCTTGCCGCTCGGCCAGCGCGTCTACGATACGCTCGATGCCAGCAATAAGCCGGTGATCGCTGCGATCCACGGGTACGCACTCGGCGGCGGGCTGGAAATTGCACTTGCATGCCACTACCGGATGGCGCTCCCCAGTGCCAAGGTGGGATTGCCGGAGGTACTAATCGGCATTTTGCCTGGCGGTGGCGGCACGCAGCGCTTGCCGCGGTTGATCGGGGCCAAGGCTGCACTGGAGATGATCGTCAGCGGCCGCCATGTGCCAGGGCCTGAGGCCAAGCGGCTCGGGATCATTGACGAGCTGCTGCCTGCAACAGCCGACCTCCTGGAGAGCGCCATCGCGTATGCGATGCGTATCGTCGATGTCCGTCCATTGCCGCGTGTCCGCAATCGTTCGGTGAGATTGGAGGATCGCGGCATCTTCGAGGCGATGCGCAATTCTATTGCCCGCCGAGCCCGCAATCAGAAGGCCCCTTATTACTGCATCGACGCCGTCGAGACTGCGTGCGCGTTGCCATTCGATGAGGGCTGTCAGCGTGAGGCAGACCTGTTCAAGGAACTGGAGGACAGCCCCGAAGCGCGCGCGCTCCGCTATGCGTTCTTCATTGAGCGGGAAGTGGCGCGTCTGCCGGATATCCCTGCCAACACACCGGCGCGCGATTTTGCCAATGCTGCGGTGGTGGGCGCCGGCACCATGGGAGGCGGCATCGCTATGAGCTTCGCCGACTCCGGCTTACCGGTGAAGATCATGGATGCGACCACGGAGGCGCTGGAACGCGGTATGCAGAGGATCCGCGACAATTACGCCACTTCGGTGCGTCGCGGGTCGCTGTCGGATGATGAAATGCAGCGCCGGCTGGCGCGCATCGCGCCCGTTGCCGGGTATGGGGACATCGCCGACTGCGATCTGGTGATCGAGGCAGTGTTCGAAGAAATGGACGTCAAGAAGCCGGTGTTCGCCAAACTCGACGAAGTGATGAAGCCGGGTGCGCTGTTGTTTTCCAACACCTCGGCGCTAGACATCGACCAACTCGCCGAGATGACGCGTCGGCCGAAGGATGTCGCGGGTACGCACTTCTTCAGCCCCGCCAATGTCATGAAGTTGCTGGAGGTGGTCCGAAGCAAGCACTCATCGCCGGAAACACTGGTGACCGCGATGCAGATGGGACGCAGGATTGGCAAGCTTTCGGCCATGGCCGGCAATACCGATGGTTTCGTCGCCAATCGGTCGCGCGCGCCGTTCAACACTGAAATGGTGATCCTGCTCGAGGAGGGTTGTCTGCCCGAGCAGGTGGATAAGGTGATGGTGGATTTCGGTTATCCGATGGGCCCATTCGCTGTGGGTGATCTCGCGGGGCTCGATATTGGTTATGCCAGCCGTAAGCGTCGTGCTGCCGAGAATCCGAACTTCCGCAAGCAGCCGATCGCCGACCGGCTGGTTGAGATGGGACGCTATGGGCAAAAGACGGGCGCTGGCTGGTACCGTTATGAAAAGGGTGACCGAACCCCCCGTCCTGATCCGGATGTCGCTGCCATCATCAAAGAGGTTGCGACCGGTCTTGGCATCCCGCAGCGCACGTTCACGGACGAGGAGATCCTGCGTCGCCTGCTGTTCTCGTCGGTGAACGAGGCGTGCAAGATCCTGGAGGAGGGCAAGGCGTATCGGCCGAGCGATGTCGATGTGATGTGGCTGCATGGCTTCGGCTTTCCACGTTATCGCGGTGGGCTGTTCTTCTGGGCCGATACGATCGGTGTGCGTGACGTGTTTAACCAGATCGCTGCCTGGCATCAGCAATACGGCGATCGCTGGGCACCGTCGCGCCTGTTGCGCGATCTGGCGGAATCCGGCACGCCATTCCGTGAAGCCAAGGCTGCGCCGTTTGCGGCGTAAGGGAGGAAGCGTATGTCCGCAATCATCGAAGATCTGAACGATCTGTCAGACAACGACTTCCGTATGCATGTCCGGGAGTGGATCGAGGCGAATTATCCGCCCGAGATCCGCAATCCGCCGAAGCGGCTGCACTACAAGGACACGAAGCCCTGGTACCAGATGCTGTCGCGCAAGGGCTGGCTGTGCCCTGGCTGGCCCAAGCAGTTTGGCGGCTTGGGCCTGTCGCCAGGCAAGCAGCTCATTTTCATGGAGGAGAAAGAGCGCCACGGCTGCGCGCGATCCAACGACATGGGCATAACGATGCTCGGCCCGCTGCTGATCCGCTACGGCACCAAAGAGCAGCAGGACTACTATCTGCCGAAGATTCTGACCGGCGAGCACATCTGGTGCCAGGGCTACTCCGAACCGAACGCCGGCTCCGATCTCGCCAGCCTGCGCACCGAGGCGGTAGTGGATGGCGACGATTGGGTGGTCAACGGACAGAAGATCTGGACCTCCATGGCGATGGACGCCAACTGGATCTTCCTGCTGGTGCGCACCGACAAGCAGGCGAAGAAGCAGGACGGCATCAGCTTCCTGCTGGTGCCGATGGACCGCCCGGGTATCACAGTGCGGCCTATTCGCAATATCGATATGGGCGATGAGTTCTGCGAGACATTCTTCGACGACGTGCGCGTGCCGAAGGACAACCTGGTCGGTCAGATCAACAAAGGCTGGACCATGGCGAAGAACCTGCTGGGGTTCGAGCGCATAGGCTCCGGCTCGCCGCGCCAGTCGTCCTATGCGCTGTCGCGACTGCGCATGCTCGCGGAGCGGATGGGCGTATGGGACGAGGAATGGTTCCAGGACCGTTACACGCGTTTGCGGCTGGACCTGGAGGACCACAAATCGCTGTACAGCGAATTCGTTGCCCGCGTATATCGGGGCGAGCCGCTCGGCCCTGATGTTTCGATGCTGAAGATACACCAGACGGAACTCTACCAGCGCATCACGGAGACAATGCTGGATGTTGCCGGGGAGCACGGGGGCCAGTTCGGAGAACTGGATGGCAACCGTGAGTTGAACCCGGCCGGACTGTTCATCCAGGCGCGGCCATCAACAATCTACGCCGGATCGAACGAAATTCAGCGAAACATTCTGGCGAAGAACGTGCTGGAATTGCCCTAGCGCAGGTCGCATCCCGGCTGATAGCGGGAGTGCGGCAGATGGCAGTTTGTGGTATTGCCGATCCATTGACCTTCCGCGAAGCCGCGTCCTATCGTCGCGGCTGAAACCAAACACCGGGGCGCCACGAAGCCGGCCCCATTTTGGGAGGGCCGCCGACCGTGGAAGATGCTGCGCGCCTCTTGCAGCTTGTTGTCAATGGGGCGGCTGCCGGCTGCATCTATGGATTGATCGCTCTCGGATTCGTCCTGATCTACAAGGCGACCGAGATGATCAACTTCGCTCAGGGCGACATCATGATGCTGGGCGGGTTCTTTGCATTCGCGCTGATCGCGCATTTCGGCCTGAACTACTGGGTCGGTGCACTGATCGCCATCATGCTCACCGCAGCATTTGGATTTGCTCTGGACGCCGTGATCCTGCGCCGTGTCATTGGCCAGCCGCAGTTCGCGGTTGTGATGCTCACCCTGGGTCTAGGATTCATCTTCCGCGCCTATGCCGGCATCATATGGGGATATGATTCGGTCGGCTTCAACACGCCATTCACCAATCGCACCGTCAACCTGAGCGGCCTTGTCCTGGGGCAGGACAACGTCTCCATCATTGTCGGCACAGTGCTTTTGTGCGGCGTGCTGTACGTCTTCTTCAGCCACACGCGACTTGGCATTGCAATGCAGGCTTCGTCGCAGAATCAGCTTGCCGCCTACTACATGGGCATCCCGGTACGAACTGTGTTTTCGCTTATCTGGGCGATCAGTGCCGGCGTCGCGGCGGTGGCCGGCATCCTGCTGTCCCCGGTATCGATGATCGACGTGAACATGGGCTTCCTTGGGATCAAGGCATTCGCCGCCGCCGTACTCGGCGGTTTCGGCAGTATCCCAGGTGCGCTGGTCGGCGGTGTGGTCATCGGTATCGTCGAACAGTTGGCGGGCTATTTCCTGCCGGCCGGCTTTCAAGAGGTCACTTCGAATGTTGTGCTGCTGGCCACGCTGATCCTGCGCCCGCAGGGCCTGTTCGCAGAAATCGCTGGCAAGCGAGTCTGATCGATGCGTTATCTGTTCAAGACCGACTATCGCCAGGACCTGACGATATGGCGCCACCGCGGCGATCTGCTCTGGTACGGTCTGCTTGGCATCGCTCTGTTGGCCATCCCATTCGTGCTGAGCGAGTTCTACGTCGGCGAACTCGGCGGTGTGTTCATCTTTGCGGTCGCCGGCGTCGGAATGATGCTGCTCGCCGGCTACACTGGCCTGATCAGCCTGGGCAACGCGGCGTTCCTGGGTATTGGTGCCTACACCAACTCGATCCTGCTCGCGCACGGTGTATCGCTTCTGATCAGTCTACCGGTATCTGGACTGTTCACCGGCCTGTTCGGCATTGCCATCGGGTTGCCGACGCTACGCATGAGCGGATTGTATCTTGCCATCGCCACGCTGGCCTTCGGCTCCATTGTCGGCACGGTGTTCCAGAAGTGGGATGCGGTCACGGGTGGCTTCGACGGATTTCCGGTGCCGGAACCGTATATCTTCGGCATCCCGATCCAGAGCGCGAATGGCGTCTACTATCT
>JBKPSV010000352.1:0-7038 GCA_046735215.1 Pseudomonadota bacterium
CTGACTCGCGCAGCAAGGCGGTGATCCGCGTCTGACGATCCTCGACCGGGATGCCGATTGCGGCCTCGCGGCTGATGATATCTCGTTCCGTTTGCAACAATTCCATACGTCGGCGGGTATCTTCGACGGCCGGTGGCACAGCGTGCAGGCTGATCGCGACCCGCGCCGCGGCGGTATCCAGCAGGCTCACCGCCTTGTCGGGAAGCTGTCGCGCGGGAATGTAGCGGTGTGACAGGCGCACCGCAGCTTCGATCGCCTCATCCAGCAGCAGCACGTTGTGATGCTTCGCCAACGCGAGCCCGATGCCGCGCATCATGTCGATAGCGGTCGCCTCATCCGGCTCGTCCACCTGCACGACTTGGAAGCGTCGTGTCAGTGCCGGGTCCTTCTCGATATACCGCTTGTATTCCGACAAGGTGGTCGCGGCGATGGTGCGCAGCGTGCCGCGCGCCAGCGCTGGCTTCAAAAGGTTGGCCGCGTCTCCGGTTCCGGCGGCACCGCCTGCGCCAATCAACGTATGCGCCTCATCGATGAACAGGATGATGGGTGTGGGTGAGGACTGCACTTCGTCGATCACCTGGCGCAGTCGGTTCTCGAACTCTCCCTTCACACTGGCTCCGGCCTGCAGCTGACCGACATCGAGCATGCGAACCGTTACATTCCGCAGTTGCGGCGGCACGTCGTCTGCCGCGATGCGCAGCGCAAACCCTTCGACGATCGCTGTCTTGCCAACGCCCGCCTCGCCGGTGAGAATCGGATTGTTCTGCCGCCGCCGCATCAGCACGTCGATTACCTGCCGGATCTCGGCGTCGCGTCCGGTGACAGGATCGATCTCGCCGGCGCGTGCCCGCGCGGTGAGGTCCACCGAGAACCTTTGCAGCGCCTCCTGCTTACCAATGACCGCTTGTGTCTCGGCCTGTTCCGTCTGATCCGACGCAGGCGCAGCCTTGGCCTCAGGCAACTCGGGAATCGCGTCTGCCAGCGCATCCGGCTTCACCAGCTCCCACTGGCGCGAGATTGCAAACAGGGCGTTCCGCAACGCTGTCGTGTTGAGGATACCGAGCAGCAGATGCGAGGTGGAGATCTGCCTTGCGCCGAACATCAAGGTCGCGAAGATCCAGGCGCGTTCGATCGATTCCTCGATGACCGGCGCGAAATCCTGTATCGCCGTGGCGCCACGCGGCAGCCGGTCGAGTGCCGTCGTCAGATCGGCGGCGAGCCGCGACGGATCAAGCTGGAACTGTTGCACGATGCGATACACATCGCTTTCGGTTGCCTGCAGGAGTTGATGCAGCCAGTGCGCAAGCTCTACGTATGGATTGCCGCGCATCTTGCAGAAGACGGTCGCGCTCTCGATGGCCCTATACGCGAGCGGGTTTAGCTTGCCGAATAGTGTCGTGCGGCTGATTTCCGTCATGCAGCCTTCCCCCGAGTGGCTTCCGGTATGCTTGCAGCATGCACCGCCCGCGCGTGGCTTCCGGCACCAGCTTCAAGAAATAGATCGGCGGCGTCCTTCGGGTTCGAGCGTGGCATGAGCCACGTTGTCCAGCCCAGCTTGCCGGACTGCCCGAGCCGGATCGCCGGAACCTCATCCCGCCGCAATAAAAGATTGACGTCCCAGGCCAGCGCGTCGCCGGCCCAATTGCGCACGATCGGCACGAGACGATCGAAGCTGAGCCCGCCGGGCAACAGGCGTTCATACTCGGTCAGGGTCAATGGGCCGAAGACGAGACGGAACTTGTGCTGTCGACTCCAGACCCGCCGGCCAAGCAACACCGTCGAGCCGAGTGCGGAGGTGCGCGGGCTTGTCCCCAGGCAGGTGCGATCATCGTCGGACAGGATGAGCCAGCCTCCGATGAAGCTGTCCACTCTGACGGGTGCCGCAAAGAACGTTGACAGGATAGCAGCAAGGCCTTCCGCATGTCGCGTCTGGCCGGACAGCAGCCCGGCGAAATGCAGTTTCAGAAGGTCTGGCATCGCGTCGCGGTTGCGCAGGCCGGGCGTCGAGAGGCCGATCAGCGCACCGATCCAGATGCCGAACAGGTCCTCATCCGGCCGGTCGTAGCTCAGGGTTGGGCGAACGTCGGCCCAGGCACGGTGCAGCAGCGACAGCAGGCGATGATGGAACAGGTCGAGGAACCGGCGCAGCGCAGCATCGCCATGGTTGCGCTGGCGTTCGCGCGCCATTTCGGTCAAGTACAGCGGCAGCGGTCCGTCCGGGCCGAACAGGCCGAACATGTGCACCAACAACTTGTCCCGCCGGCCGTCCTGACCCGGCTCGATGCGGGCCAGTGCCGCGGGCGCATGGGTAACATCCGGCTCCTGGCCCAGCCGTATAACGTCTTGCGCCGGTCGGAGGCTGCGCCCAAAGCGCGGCTGACCGGCGGATTTCGCTTCCAGCCAGCGCATGATCTCGTGGAAACTGAAGCGATGCAGGGCGTGGGCAACACCGTCCGGCCATGTGATCGCTGGCGTTGCGGCGGCCGGAGCCGCGTCGGCCGCAATCGATGGCCGGTCTGCCTCCTCCAAAGGAGCCACGAAGTCGGCAGCCGCCATGGCGTCTACACCACCGAGCGCCGACCGAGGCGCAGCGGCCAGCGCATGATCTCGCCACGATCCGGGCTCGTCATCACGGTCTCGGTGAATGCGTTGATCGACACATACTTGGCAAAGAACCGGTCGAGCACCGCAGCAAGCAAGATGCCGCCCGCGCCGCCAGACGGTGCTTCATCGAACGTAAGCTTCACCTGCAGGCCGCGACCGGCACAAATGGGACCGGCTCCCGGCAATCGTCGGACGATCGGCTCAGCGGACACCGACATCAGTGTTTCGAGTTGGCGTGCCGCGCGCGTATCGTTGGGCGGCACATAGAGCCGGAGCAGTTCCCGCAGCGCCGCCGCGCCTTGATGGCGGTCGGTATCGGTGAGGCTCAGATAGTTGAGTCCCAAGTGCGAAATGAGACGCCAGGTGAGCGCGCCGTCACTCCGGCACGGTCGTGGCGGTGTAGGCCCTAGCAGGCAGCGAATTGACGCGATCGGCGCGTTGACCGCGACCGTGAAGTCCGTGTTCCGCTTCCCCACTGGCATCGACATCGGCAGATCTCGGTTCGTGCAGAGCAGCTCCAAACCGAGCTGTCGAAGCTGGTCCGGGTAAGGAGCGTTCTCGGCGTCCACCAAGGAGACCAGCAGATCGTGGCCCAGATAGGTTGATCGCGGTCCACGATGCCGCGCCGCAGAGGACATTATCCGCGGCTGTCGCCGTGCAATGTAAAAACTGCCATGCGTGGGGTTACGGCTGAGATCGTTCACCGAGTAGAAGGGGAAGAACGTCTGAGTTGGGCCGCCGTCAGTCGGAAAACCCTCCAGCGAAGTAATCGAAAACACCTCGTAATCGAGCGGGCGCATCCGGTCGGGAATGACCTGATGCTCGGTCTTGCCCTTTTCGATGCTGACCCTGTCGCTGCGCTTGGGAAATAGGTTGATCGCCGGCGTGCAGTTTATCACCAGATGATCCGGACCCAGACTGGCGAGGGTCTGCTCGGCGCGATCCAGCAATATGATGACCTCAAGCTCGGAGCCCGCGCAGCGCATGGCGGCCCGGTCGAGCCCGCCAAGGCTGCAGAACAGGAAGCGCTCCGGCAGCGCGTAATATTCCTGCAGCAGGCGATAGCCGTCGAAGGTTTCCGGTTGCGGCGGAAGCAGCGCCTCCTCCGGCTCGAAGCCCTGCGGCGCGATGACGTCCGCCGGAAGCCGCTCCTGCCACGGCACGGGACGTTCCGTCGGACGAACGACCACGGACTGCACATGGGCCGCGAGCTGTTCATACAGTCGAATTCTCGCGAGCTCAGGCCCTCCCAGAAAGAACGACAGACGCTGGAGCGCGATCTTCGCGATCGGGAGCCCGCCGGTGCTGCGCAGCCGCAGCCGGATCGCCGCCTTGGCCACGACCGGCTCAGGCAGGCCAAGGGCTCCGACCGTCGCCGCCGTCCCGATATACTCGGCTTCGGCCAACTCGATCGGCAGCAGGTGCAGCCTGTGCGAGGTGCGGAAGATGCAGTTCGTCTGGTCTTCGGTGCCAAGCACGCTGCGCAGTTCGGTTCCGGCCGGCAGCACCACCCCGTTGGGATTGCTGCGGATGGCATCCGATGGCGTGATGCACACGATGGCCATCGCCGGTGTCGGTGCGGCGAGATGCGGATACACCATCTGCAGCAGCGACTGCGAGAAGGTGGGAAACTCCGCCTCCATCTTGAGCTGGATGCGCGCGGTCAGAAACGCGAAACCCTCCAGCAGCCGCTCCACGAACGGATCGGCCACTTCGGTATTGGCGAGGTCCAGGCGTCCGGCAATCTTGGGATTTTCCTGTGCGAACTCGGTTCCCATCTCGCGCAGGTAGCTGAGCTCGGCTTCGTAATATTGGAGCAGGGTCTTGTCCATCAGCGGTGGGTCTCGGTGCCGGGATGGCGCATTTCGACAACTTTGGCCGCCCGTGTTTCGACCTCGATGGTTGTCTCGAAGAATACCTGCTGCGCTACCGGTTGCCCCCACAGTTCGCCCGCAATCTCGAAGACCAGCGCCGGGACCGCGCTTTCGTCGCGACCACCACACGACCGCACCACAAGCGTGTCCGGGTCGATACGTGGTTCGAAGCGACGGATCGCTTCGGCGAGGTCGCGTTCCATGGAGTATGAAGGCGCGGAACTCTCAAGCACACCGGCGAAGCCGGGAATGCCGAAGTTGAGCGTCGATGCCGCAGCGAGTGGCGCGTCCGAAAGGTCGATGAGAGTGGTGAGGTTGGATGTGTTGAGCAGGGCTACGAGGTCACGGACGACGGCCTGACGTAGTTGCGCGGCCGTCATGACCTGTTCGTTGGGTGCGTCCTTCTTGCGGGCGGGATTGTGATCAATGAGCCTGTCGAGCAATGACGGCTGCAGCCGTTCGCGGCCCTTGATGCCCGACATGTCGCGTCACCTAAGCCGCAGAGGCCGCACCGGGCTGCTCCGGTGTCAGGTCGATCCGGCGAATGTCCATGAGTGCAGCTTCCTGGGTGTCCGTGACCAGCATGCGCTGCCCGACCGGAATCGACCAGCCTTGGTGGTCCATCCATTCCGTCCGACGAGCAAGCAGGAGAGCGGGATCGCTGCACTCTGCCGTGCCGGGATAGCGGGTCGGCATGAAGCCGACCGCCGTTCCCTCATTGCTCCAGGTGAAGCGGGCGGGCATCCACACCTGATCACGCAGATCCTGCGGCGGTTCCAACGCGATACAGCGGATGCGCGTGTAAGGCACCCAGACATAGCGACCGTCGATCATGACTTCCGCCACAGGTCCCAGACGGGGATCCGCGTCGGCAATCCAGGTTCCTTCGGTGCCGTCGATGGAAACGGGCGTTTCGGGCGCAGCCTCAAAGGCCGCATCCCGCAACCCCGTTGCGCGCGCTGTGTCCCCCTGCGCGAGCAGGCGCGTTGCCTCGATCAGCAGGGGCACCCACTCGCCTGGCTCACCAAGCACGGTCGGGCTGCGGCGGCCGGCGAACACCCTTTCCCGCAACATCTCGCAGCGGATCAGGGCGCGGCAGGTCTGCACCATGGGTTCTGCTGCGCGGTCGAGCTGTCCCGCGACGGCCAGCTGGGTCAACGCCCGATCCCACTCGGCGGTGAGACAGAACGCTTGAAACAGGAACGTTCTCAGTCGTGCGTCGCGGGGCGCCTTGCGGGTTTCAGCCTTTAGCAAGTCCAGTGTCAGCTGAAGATCACCTGCCCGCAAGGCAGTTCGCGAGTCCACGCTACTCAAGGTCGTCCTTGCCAGGCTGGTCGTCCTTGATGTTCCTGACGCGGTTCCACCCGGAAGGGACTGCTGCGAGGAACGAGCCGTCGGGCTTCTGCTGAGCATAGTGGATTTGGAAGCCGCCGTACTCGAATGTTGCCGTTTCCTTGGGCGATTCGTCGTCATAGGACCATGAAATAGTCTTGACGGCAGCCAGCTTGAAGAAGAAGACCAGATATAGGGATCCTGCTGCCTCCCCTCCTGATGACTTCCGCAAGCCAAGCCCGACTCTTTTGAATGGGGTGCCTGAACACGCCATTTCAAAAAGTTTGGGCGAAAACTTGTCGATCTTGCGCGTTATGGAGAATGGGTTGAATGTAACTTTGCCAGCACCTGCCCCCGTACTTTGGCTACCGATATTCAGAGTCTGTTCGATGTCAAAACTAAAATCCTCAATTTAGAAGAGGCACTTTTCTGCTTGAGCTTTTCTGAACCCATAATCGTCATTTTTCCACATATGGTCATTGTCATTGATTTTCTTCGTATCTATCTGAGATTCCGACGGGTTATACTTGTTAGGGTAGCTAAGGAAATACATGTATCCATCAACGGCCATGTTGCACGCTCCTTTTCCTCACTTGGGCATTCTTGAAACTAGTCTGAGGGACACCGTCAGACCTTCGAGCTGGTAGTGCGGCTTCAGGTAGAAGCGGGCACGGTAATAGCCAGGATTCTCTTCATTATCTTCAATCTCGATAGCGCCTTCGGCAAGTGGGTGGGAGGCCTTGTAGGCATCACTGCTGCTGTCAGGTGAACCATCGATATATTGCGCGAGCCAGGTATCCAACCATTCTTTAAGCTGCGTCTTGGTCTTTGACGAACCGATCTTGGCCCGTACCATGCACTTCAAGTAGTGAGCGAACCGGCAGGTCGCGAAGAGATAGGGCAGGCGGGCCGCTAAATTAGCGTTGGCAGTCGCCGCCGGGTCCAGATACTCTTGAGGTTTCTGCAGCGACTGCGCACCGATGAAGGCGGCAAAGTCGCTGTTCTTCTTGAAAATAAGCGGTATGAAGCCGTTCTTCGCCAGCTCCGCTTCACGGCGGTCCGGTATGGCGATCTCCGTCGGGCATTTCATCGCGACGCCTCCATCGGCATCCGGGAACGTGTAGGCTGGCAGGCCTTCCACTGCGCCACCGCTCTCGACACCTCGGATTTGCGAGCACCAGCCGTAGATCTTGAACGCACGCGTGATGTTCGTGGCCATCGCATAGGC
>JBKPSV010000353.1:0-4802 GCA_046735215.1 Pseudomonadota bacterium
CCGGTTCTCGACATAGTCGCGCGAGCGCGCTTCCAGCACGATCGACTCGATGCCTTGCAGATGCAGGAGATGCGATAGCAGCAGCCCCGCCGGTCCCGCACCGACTATGCCAACCTGCGTCCGCATCGCTCGCCTCCCAGGGCGTGCAGTGTAGCCGGCCAGACGGGTCCGTGCATAATCGACGCAACCCAGCCGACAGGAGCCGAGATGCCGCCAATCCCCTCGCCTGATGCCTTGGCCGCGGAGTTCGACTGTCTGATGGCACGCGCCGGCATCACCGTGCCGCCGCAGCGTCGGGCGGCGACATTGGCCGCCTATGCCGATCTGCGTGAGCAGATCGCACTGCTGCACGGGCGATACCGACCGGAGCATGAGCCCTCGAACGTGTTCCGGGCGGGAGAGCGTTGATGGATACGCAGGACCTGTCGATTGCCGAGATGGGCCGACTGCTGCGCACAGGCTCGACCACTGCCGAGGCACTGGCACGCGATGCGCTGGGACGCGTCGCTGTGCGCGATGGTGCGCTGCACGCCTTCGTGCTGCTGACCGAGGATCGCGCGCTGGAAGATGCCCGGCGCGCCGATGCGGAACTGAAGGCGGGGCGCGACCGCGGCCCATTCCACGGGATTCCGTACGCGCTGAAGGATATCTACGACACCGCCGGCATCCGCACGACCTGCCACTCCAAACTGCGCCTGAATGTCGTGCCGAAGGAGGACAGCGTCGCCGCCGCGCGGTTGCGGGAGGCGGGCGGCGTGTTGTTGGGCAAGCTCGCCACACACGAGTTCGCCATCGGGGGGCCGAGCTTCGACCTGCCGTTCCCTCCCGCTCGGAATCCTTGGAACCCCGAGCACGTCACTGGCGGCTCGTCATCCGGGTCCGGCACGGCGATCGCCGCGCGGATGGTGCGCATGGCGATGGGTTCCGACACCGGCGGTTCGATCCGAGGTCCGGCGGCCTGGTGCGGTACGGTCGGCATCAAGCCGACCTACGGCCGTGTTTCGCGTCGCGGCGTGTTTCCACTGTCCTGGACGCTGGACCATATCGGCCCGCTGACGCGCAACGTGGAGGATGCGGCGATCACACTGCAGGTCCTCGCCGGGCATGATCCGCAAGACCCGGCAAGTGCCGACGTATCAGTGTCCGACTATCGCGCTGATCTGGAGAGGGGCGTGTCAGGTCTGCGCATCGGCATTCCGCGTGCATTCTTCGCCAAGGCCTCGGCGACCACGCCTGAAGTCGTTGCCGGGCTGGACCGCACCGCCGCGCAATTGCGCGCCGCAGGTGCGGTGGTGGAGGACACCGAACTGCCTGATTATGCGCTGTTCGCCGCGGCAGGACGCGTGATCATGATGGCCGAGGCGTTCGCCATTCACGAAGCGGACTTGCAGACACGGCTGCTGGATTATGGCGAGATCACCGCGGGAAGGTTCGTCCTCGGTGCAGCGATCACTGCGCCGGATTTCATCCACGCCCTGCGCGCCCGACGCGAGTTGACCGACGCGGTGAATGCCGCGCTGCAGCGCTACGACGCGCTGATGACGCTATCCACATTGAGTACAGCGCCGCGCTTCGATCAGCCGACTGACGCGCTGTCGTCCGCCTCACCGATCCAGACCATTCCGTTCAATGTCACCGGCCATCCTGCTATCAGCGTGCCGACCGGTCTTGGCGCCAACGGATTGCCAATCGGCGTGCAAGTTGTTGGGCGGGCATTCGATGAACCGATGGTGTTCCGGATCGGCCGCGCGGTGGAGAAGCTGTCCGGCTGGGAGGCCGTTCGGTTCCCAGTTTCCGCGTCTTAGGGCGATGCATCGCACGATGTCTTAATACCAGGCATCGTGAGACAATAGAACGGAACGTTTCGAGGCGAATCCGTCCGTCATTCCCGCGAATGCGGGAATTCAGTCACTCCAAGAGCGCTGCCGATGGCTGGATGCCCGCTTTCGCGGGGATGACTCATAATATGCTGCAGGGAATCGCTCGTCATTCAGCAAGGCGGCGCCAGGACCGCCGTAGGGCCGAGCCTATCGGTCGTTCACTCCTGCGATGTAGCCTATTATCCGTACTGATGACCGGCCTCGTTGCTTGTGCCTTGATCCAGATCAATGCGTTGCTCGCGACTCACTGATTAACTGCATAAACCATAATTGGGCCCACTTCAGGCCGACGGGGCAACATGTCTTTGCGTGATAAGCTGATCTGGGCAGGCGTGATCCTGCTCGGAACCATCTCGCTCGGCGTCGTGGCGCTGACGCGAGGGGAGCCGGTGAATGCGGCATGGCTGGTGGTTGCGGCCGTGTGCATCTACTTCATTGCCTACCGTTTCTATGCGCTCTACGTCACAAGACGCGCATTTCGTGTCGATGCGACACGTCGGACGCCGGCCTGGCGTCGGAACGATGGCCTCGATTATGTGCCGACCCACCGCGTTGTGCTGTTCGGCCACCACTTCGCCGCCATTGCCGGTGCCGGCCCTCTTGTCGGCCCCGTGCTTGCTGCGCAGATGGGCTATTTGCCCGGCACGCTCTGGATCTTGGCCGGCGTGGTGTTTGCCGGCGCGGTTCAGGATATGACGGTGCTGTTTCTGTCGACGCGCCGCGATGGCAGGTCGCTGGGCGACATGGTCCGCAGTGAAATGGGGCCGCTTGCCGGTGGAATTGCCGGTATCGGTATCCTGCTTATATGCGTCATTGTCCTATCGGTTCTGGCACTCGTCGTGGTCAAGGCCCTGGTCGGCAGCCCGTGGGGTACATTTACTGTCATCTGTACCATCCCGATCGCGCTGTTCATGGGGCTGTACAGCCGCTTCATTCGCCCCGGTCGCATCGCCGAAATGTCGGCGATCGGCGGCGCGCTGTTGCTGGTGGCGCTGATCGCCGGGGAGACCGTATCGCAGACACCGGATCTGGCAGCCTGGTTCAATCTGAGTGGAGCAACGCTTGCGCTGCTCATCATCGCCTACGGTTTCGTCGCCTCGGTTTTGCCGGTCTGGCTTCTGCTGGCGCCGCGCGATTACCTGTCCACCTTCCTCAAGATCGGCACGATCCTGCTGCTCGCTATCGGAATCATCGTGGTTCGGCCGGTTATGCTGATGGCACCGATCACCCGCTTCATCGACGGCAGCGGGCCGGTCTGGGCCGGAGGTGTGTTCCCGTTCCTGTTCATCACCATCGCCTGCGGGGCTGTTTCAGGCTGGCACGCTCTGATCGCCTCGGGCACCACGCCCAAGATGATCGAGAACGAGACGCAGATCCGCCTTATCGGTTACGGCGCAATGCTGATGGAATCATTCGTTGCTATCATGGCCATGATCGCCGCAACCGTGATCCATCCGGGCGTGTACTTCGCCATGAACAGCGCGGCGGGGCTGATCGGCACGGATGCGGTGCATGCCGCGCAGGTGGTCTCGGGTTGGGGTTTCGTGGTGACACCGGACATGCTGACACAGCTGGCGCATGACGTTGGCGAGACCAGCATCTTGTCGCGCACCGGCGGCGCTCCAACCCTCGCGGTCGGCATGGCCAGCATCCTATCTGGCATGCTCGGCGGCAAAGCGCTGATGGGACTATGGTACCACTTCGCCATCCTGTTCGAGGCATTGTTCATTCTCACGACAGTGGATGCTGGCACGCGCGTCTGCCGCTTCCTGATACAAGACCTGGTTGGCAACGTGGTGCCGGCCTTCAAGTCAACGGAGTCATGGACCAACAACGTTGTCGGCTCGGCGCTGGCCTGCACGTTGTGGGGCTGGTTCCTGTACCAGGGGGTGATCGATCCGCTGGGCGGCATTTGGACGCTGTGGCCGCTGTTTGGGACAGCGAATCAGATGCTGGCGGCGATGGCTCTGACACTTTGCACGGTGGTGCTGTTCAAGATGAAGCGCCAACGCTACGCCTTCGTGACCATCGTCCCGGCGGCATGGCTGGTGGTCTGCACGGTGACTGCTGGCTTGGAGAAGGTGTTTAGTGCCAACCCAGCGGTTGGTTTCCTCAGCCATGCGGCACGGTTTGCTGGAGCTGCCGCCGAAGGCAAAGTGTTGGCCCCGGCAAAGACCCTCGCCGAGATGAATCGGATCGTGTTCAACGACCGTGTCGATGCGACCTTGGCCGCGCTGTTCGCTGCCATAGTCGTCGCCATGGTTGTCTATGGCGTGTTCGCCTGTATCAAAGCGCTGCACGATCCGCGCAGCACGGCGCTTGAAATCGGCGATGCTGTTGCAGCGGCCGGCGATGACTAGGATACGCCTTGTCTGCGAGGTAGTCACTCAAACGGCACGCCTGATGGTGGGCGTGCCGGACTATCAAACATACGTAGATCACACGCGAACAACCCACCCCGACAAAGCCGTCATGAGCTACGAGGAATTCTTCCGCGAACGGCAGGCCGCGCGCTACGCCATCGGCAAGGGCCGGTTCCGCGGTTGCTGTTGAGCAGTCTCAGCCTGCCGGCGGCAACTACAATCATGAGTGACTGAAACAGCTCGGCTCGAACCAGTCCGCTGCAAAGACGTCCAGCCTTCAGTAGCGAGATGGCCTGGGAGGTGGCGCATGACGCAGACCGGAACCGTGCAAATCGGCATTTCCGGCTGGACCTATCGGCCATGGCGAGGCGTGTTCTACCCCAAGGGGTTACCGCAGGCGCGCGAGCTGGACCACGCCACCCGCCAGTTCGACACGCTGGAGATCAATGGCACATTTTACGGCATGCAGCGGCCCGACGCCTTCGCCGACTGGGCGCACCGCGCGCCAGATCGCTTCGTCTACGCCGTAAAAGGCCCCCGCTATCTTACGCACATGCTG
>JBKPSV010000354.1:0-5722 GCA_046735215.1 Pseudomonadota bacterium
CACGTAGCAGTACCGTCGCACTCATCAAATCACCCGTCACGAACGTCCCGTCGGTAGACCACCGCGGGACGAAAAACGCGTGCTGTCACGCCGCTGACGCTTCGGCCGACTATGAATTTTGCGCCGGAAAGTAGCTAGCGGCCGCAGCAAACATCGACGGCCACGGAAGCCGGGCGCCGCTTGCCTCGCAGCGCCAATTGCATTCCTTCAGCTCAAGAGCTGCGTGGCCTCGCCTTGCGTGGAGAGCAGGGTGACGGCTTGCTTGTCCAAGGACACAAATGTTTCGCCGCCCAGCCAGGCTCCCTCATAGGCGATCGCGCCATCGGCAAAATCGCCGCCGGCATCGAGGACGGCAAGGCCAAGCTCGGCAGCCGGCCGGTTCACCACCACATTGCCCACATTCATCAGACTGCGAATGGCCGTCGCCACGTCATCCCTTGGCAGTTTGGCACCCTGCCGCAGCACCCAGACCAGTTCGCACAGACACGGCAAAGGCACGGCGATCAGCGACGCTTCCTTCAGCAACTTTCTGGCCGCGCGAGACTGCGTGGGATCATCGTTCAACAGGGCCCGCGCGAGCACGTTGGTATCAACGGAGATCTTCATGTCCGATCCAGATTGCCCGCCCAGCCGGCAGCCGCAATCCGGTTGATGTCCTCGATTGACAGCGGCTTTTTGCGCTTCACCTTGCCGTCGAGGCTGTGCAGGAAACCATCAATGGTTTCGGTCGGCCGCGCCGCCCGCACGCGCAGCTCCCCGCCTGGCAGCTTTTCGAAGTCAACCCGTTCTCCAGGCTTGATGCCCAGGTGTTGCAACAAGTCGCGCTTGAGCGTGACCTGACCTTTCGCGGTAACGGTGAGGGAAGCCAGAAGGTCGTCCTTCGGCGTCACCACGACGTAATGTAAATTGTCATTACTGTCAATCTTCCTGGCGCCTTCCAGGGCTCGACATCGCATCCGGGCGCCGGCCGAGGCCGCGATACATCGGCTCTGGACCGGACCGCATGTGCGCACCCGCGCCTCGTTGGGCGTGATTATTGCGCACTTGCACCTACGGCGTTACTCGGTGTTGCGTGCCCCGCGTTGACCGCGTTCTGGTCGTCGGCCTTGTCACAATATTCGATGCCACGATCATCATACTTAAGGCCAGTGTCCAGAAATGGCAGGATCAGCTTAACTTTGATCAACCCCAGACGATGCGGGTCATCTCGTCGGTCCAGCTCCACCACGGGGTTCTTACCGTGATTTTCGCCATGTTGTTCTCGTCGAAGAATGCCGGACGCTCGGTCCCTGGCCGACACGCGAGACCCGGACCGGTCCGCGCCGGCCGCAAGCGGCCCGTGGCACCGCTCCGTTGTGTTCGGCGTGCTGAAATGCTTATGCAGCGGAGACGGTGCTATGGGGCATCGCTCGGTGCAGCGAGACTGCGATGACCTCTCGTCTGATGGCGCGATGAACAGGAGGACCACCAGCCGGTTCGGTCTGGCTGCGATCGTCGTCGCCTGTCTGGTGCTGATTGCGCTGACGTGGTTCGGCACGTTCAGCGCCGTGCACGGCCAGCAGTCCGCGGCAGAGGCGCGCGTCGAGACCGGCGTTGCGGGCCAGGCCACGCTGTTCGCACAACAGGTCAGGGTGAGCCTGGCGGAAGTCGACGAAGAACTGCGCACGCTGGCCCACGCCTGGGAAAGCGACCCCGACCACTTCCGCCTGCAGCCGTGGCGCAATCAGTTTGTGCTGCTGAGCGAGATCAGCCCGGACGTGATGCTCGCAGACCGGCGCGGGCGCATCATCGACGGCACAGCACGCGACGCTATCGGCAGCGACGTCGCCGATCAGGACTACTTCCGCGCCCTCAGCAGGCGGCCTCTCGATGATGGCTCGATGTTCGTCGGCCCCAGCACGACGAGCCGGTTGATGCCGTCATGGCACATGAACCTCGCCCGGCCGCTGCGCAACCGCGACGGCTCCTTCGCAGGCGTGGTCGTCGCCATGCTGCAGATCTCCGCACTCGGCAGCTTCTACAACGTGGGCGATATCGGGTCCCACGGCCTGGTCGCGGTCGTTGGCATGGAGCAAGGCGTCCTTCGCTTCATCATGGGCCACTCCCGGGCGGATCCAGGGACCAGCATCGCGGACAGCGACATGTTCAAGGCGATGCAGTCATCGCCCGCTTCCGTCTGGGTCGGCCGGACCACGCTCGATGGCATCGAACGCGTCCATGGTTTTCGGCAGATCGCCGGCCAGGGTCTCGGGGTCATCGTTGCGGTTGACCGCGCTGATGCAATGAGCGCGACCAAGGCCTGGGCCGACGACGCCTACATGTTCGCTGGCGGGATCACGCTGCTGCTGCTGCTGCTCGCCGCGACCCTTATCTACGCTGTCCGTGCGGCTCGCCGGCGCGAGGCAGCGCTGGACCATGAAAGGCGCGTTCTGGCCGGGGCAAACGCCGAATTGGCGCTTGCCAAGGCACGCGCGGATGCCCGCACCGATCTGCTGCAGGCGACGTTTGCCGGCATGTCCGACGGCGTGGCGATGACAGATGCCTACATGCAGCTGGTTGCGTGGAACGACCGGTTTCCCGAGATCGCCAGCGTGCCGAAGGATCTGCTGCGCATTGGGCTGCCGATGGAGGACATCCTGCACGCGCAGGCAGCCGCTGGCGTTTTCGGGCCTGTCGATGTCGAGGCCGAAGTGGCGCGCCGCATGGACATCCTGCGGTCCGGCACTTATCCGCGAACCATCGAGCGGATGGCGCCCGACGGTCGGGTGGTAGAGTTACGTCGCAACGGGCTGCCCGACGGCGGGTTCGTGACGCTCTACTCGGATATCACTGCGCACCGCGAATCGGTGAACGCCCTGCGGCAGGCCAACGCCCTGGCTGCGGCAGCCACCAAGGCGATGTCGCGCTTCGTTGCGATCGTCTCGCACGAGATTCGCACGCCGCTCGGTGCGCTGCTCAACAGCCTGCATCTGCTGGCGGATGGCGAAATGGCGGGGTCACACCGCGTCCTGGCGGAGACCGCGCAGCGTGCCGGCGAGGCGCTGTCGGCCCTGATCAATGACATCCTGGAGATGTCGCGGATGGAGGCGGGGCAGCTTGCACTGCGTCCAGGTGCCTTCGCATTGCGGCCGTTGATCGAGAGCGCGATGGAGATATTCAGTGCTCAGGCGGCCAGGTGCCGGATGGCGCTGCGGCTGAGCATTGCGCGTGGCGTACCGACGGAGCTGTATGAGGATCCCGGCCGATTGCGGCAGATCCTGATCAATCTGCTGTCGAACGCCCTGAAGTTTGCCGATCCCGGGGAAGTGCGCGTGATTGCGGAGGTTCTGCCAAATGGTGCGGAGCCGCGTCTGCGGCTGGCGGTGCGCGACCGGGGGCCCGTCATCCCACCGGCGAGCTGTATCCATCTGTTCGAGCCCTTCTATAAACTGCAGGATGCGAAGGATGCCGCATCGTCGGCAGGGACCGGCCTCGGCCTGACGATATGCCGCCATCTGGTGGCCCTGATGGGCGGCGAGATCGGCTGTCGAGCCTGGCAGCTCGGCAGTCGCGATGCGGGCAACGAGTTCTGGTTGATCTTGCCGATCAAGCCGATGCCGATTGGCGCCGCGACCGTCTCGTCGCGGCCTGTCGCCGCGCAACCCCGGTGGCTGCCGCGAACGCGGATCCTGCTGGTCGAGGACATCCTGGCCAATCAGATGGTGACCGCAACGCTGCTCCGCCGCGAGGGACATCAGGTCGACGTCGCCGGCAACGGACAGGAGGCGGTCGGTGCCGTGGCAACGTCGCCCTACGATCTGGTACTGATGGACATTTTCATGCCGGGGATGAGCGGGCTGGAGGCGGCGCGGCAAATTCGCGCCCTGGGCGGACCGGCCGCAAGCCTGCCGATCGTGGCACTCACGGCGAACATCTGTGCGGAAGACCAGGCGGCCTGCGCGGCAGCAGGCATGAACGATATGCTGGCCAAGCCGGCCACGTTGCGCGATCTGCTCGATACCATTGCCCGCTACGTATGGCCGCACCGGTCTGGGCGCCTGCCAGGGGCGCGTGAGGGCTGGCCCGCCGACCCGGTCATCGCACCGGTGCTGGCGCCGTCACGGCTGGCGGAACTCCAGGCCACTCTGCCGCCTGGCACGCTCGCCAGCCTGATCGAGACGTGTCTCGCGGACCTGTCTGACCGGCTCGCGTCGCTGCGCGAGGCCAGCGAGCAGCGGAACCGTGAGGGTGTTCGCTCCGCTACCCATGCCATGGCCGGAATGGCTGCAGAATATGGCATGGCGTCGTTGGAATCGCGGCTGCGGGCGCTGATGCAGTCGGACTGCCACGAGGCGACGAGTGCCGCGCCGCTCATCGACGATGTGGCGGCTGAACTCCGTCGAACTGCCGCCGCCCTGCAAGAGGCGCTTGGCACCGAATTGGTTTGATCGTTCAGCGATTGTTAAATGCGCGGCGCGACCCTGGCATCCATGTTGTCGCCACTCTCGTCTGCCGCTTTGTCGGCGGGTATTGCGCCGGCTAGCGGGCAATTTGCCAAAGTGCAGCCCGCGCGCTCGGTCTCAGCTCCATCGTCACAGTCAAGCGCCCAACTGGCGCCGACAGCCACTTCGCCGCCGACCCGCGGGGCGCCGGATCGCGTGCTGCCGCGAGGATCGCTGCTCGACCTATCCGTGTAAGTCGAGCCGTAGCGCCCTGGTGCAATTCGCTTTCGGTCAGGGATTGATCCGCTGCGGTGAAAGCGGCACCTTGCGGGGATGCCGGACTTTGTTCGCCGTATTCCCATCGGTGACAATCGCGAGCGGCTGGTCTGCGCGGATTGTGGTCACATCGCCTATGAGAACCCCAAGGTGGTGGTTGGATCCGTGGTGGTGGCAAACGGCTCGGTGCTGATGTGCCGTCGTGCCATCGAACCGCGTAGAGGGTTCTGGACCCTGCCTGCCGGCTATCTTGAACATGGTGAGACCCTGGAAGAGGGCGCCGTACGCGAAGCATGGGAGGAGGCGCGGGCCGACATTGTACCCAATGGCATACTCGGTGTGTTCAGCATCAGCCGAATCGGCCAGGTGCAGGTAATCTTCCGCGCGCGTTTCGCCGCCGCGCCGCGTTTTTCAGCGGGTGACGAGAGCCTGGAGGTTGCGCTGTTCACGCCGGAACGGATCCCGCATCAGCACATCGCCTTTCCTTCGGTGATCTGGGCGCTCGATGCGTGGCAGCGAGCGGGCCCTGGCTCCCTCGGCGCTCCTGCCGGCAATCCGACCGACGATCCGCGCGGCGTCGTGTCACGGCTGCCGCCCAGCCTTGGCGGTGTGTCATGATCCGTCTCGCCTGCGCGGGGCTTGCGCTCATCGTCATGGCCGCCGCCCCTGCCCCCTTGCCGCTGCCGCCGATCCCACCTGCCCAACCGCCACGCGAGCAACTTGCCCCGACGCCCGACCGGGCTGCTCAGGCGCCGTGGGTGCCGCCGACGGATGGCGTGCGGGTCCGGCCACAAGACTTTCGGGCGCAACTGCTCACGCAGGGCCTTGGCTACACCCCGGGGTCGCAATTTCAGAGCAGCGAAGACAAGCGCCCGATCCAGACACCCGGAGTGAGTGTGCAGGTGCCGCTACAATAGTACCGACTGATCCAGATCAACTCCGCGGTCGCGGTTACAGCGTATAAGAAGCGATCAGACCGTCATGCAGGGGAGGATACCGTCAATGGCTCTCAAGGACCTGTTGGT
>JBKPSV010000355.1:0-14470 GCA_046735215.1 Pseudomonadota bacterium
GGAGCGGCCGGGATACGTGTCGACATCAACGCGCACCGGGTCGCCCGGCTTCACCCAGGTCAACTCGGTTTCCTTTGGATTGGCCTCGATCCAGATGTCCTCATGCGAGACCAGGCCGAATGCGGCGGTCGCCGCCCCGAGGTACATACCGGGCTGCACCGTATCTACCTGAGTAACGACACCATTGAACGGCGCACGGATCACCGTGTGATCGAGCTGCCGCTGCGCTTCGTCGAGCCTCGCCTTCGCCTGCAGATACTCGGGCATCTGCGTCACGTCGATATCCGGATCGCCCTGCAGTTTTGCCAGCTGCACCTCGGCCATGGTCCTCAGTGCCGCCACGGCCCGCTGGTTGGCGGCGAGCTGGAAGCGCATGTTGTCATAATCGGCCCGGGTGACCCCACCCGACTTCACTAGGTTGGAATAGCGCTCGAAGTTCGCCTGATCGGATTGAACCTGAGCCTCCTTCACTGCGACTTCACCTAACAGACGGCGATAGTCCATTTTCATGGCGTTGAGGGCGGACACTGTACCGATGAGGCTTGCCCGAGCCCCATCGACGGCGATCTGAAACTGCTTCGGGTCGAGCCTCAGCAGCACGTCGCCCTTGGCGACCCGCTGACCCTCGCGCACCGGAACGGATGCAACCATGCCCGACACATCGGTGGACAGCGATTGTTTCGCGGCGCGGACATAGGCGTCGTCGATGGAGACGTAGCGCCCTCCGGTTAGCCAATAGGCGCCGGACACGACGGCAACGATCAGGATGCCGCCCAACATCAGGATGGGACGCAGCAGGGCGCGGCTCAGGCGACGGGTGCGGACCGGCGCTTCGGCCACGCGGGGAGCCGCGCCGGCGGTTGCGGCCTGCGACATCAGGCGATCTCCCGCGCTTCGGCATCCCCGGGCGCGTAACGGCGGAGCTGGTGGATCTCTTGGGTCAAGGTTGTTTTCATCGTGAGCAACGCTTCGGTCATTGTCTCTATTGTGGCCTCGTCGAGGCCGTGGGTGACCAGCAGGCGCATCTCCTCGCGCTGACGGTCGATTTCACGCAGCACCGGATAGGCGGATTTGCAGAGGTGCAGACGCCAGATGCGGCGATCCTTGGGGTCGGGCCGCCGCTCCACCATGCCCCGTCCTTCCAGGCGGTCGATCAGGCGCGCGACGGTGATCGGCTCCACCTCAAGGAGCTCGGCCAGTTCCTTCTGCGAGAGACCCGGCTGGCGTTCCAGCCAGATAAGGATGCCCCACTGCGCACGGGTCATGCCGTGCCCACTGGCCCGCTTATCAGCGTCGACCCGCAGCAGCCTAGCCACGTCGTGCAGCAGGAACATCAGATCTCGCTGGAAATCGTGCACTACTCGGGCGTCCTTAAGATGGCATGCTCATAATAAGCCACGTTATGATAACTGCGCCAGACATTCTCCTATGCGCGCGACGCGGGTCGGATCCTACGCTTCCGGTGCACGCGGCCTGATCCACTGCTGGCGAAACCTTCAGAAGGGCACAGCACTGCTGCTATAGGCCGGGATATGGGGTCCCCTGTTACGTGGTTTGCGGTGGCGCTGGGTGGGGCGTTGGGCAGCGTGGCCCGATTCTGGCTTGCCGCTGCGGTGGCGACGCTGACAGGCCCGCGTTTTCCGTGGGGAACGCTCCTGATCAACGTACTGGGTTCTTTCGTGATCGGGTTGGTGGCCGCGATCACGCTATCCCCGGCGCGGATTGCAATGCACCCTGACGTGCGTGTCTTTCTGATGGTCGGGGTTTGCGGCGGTTTCACCACATTTTCGGCATTCAGTTTGCAGACACTCGAACTGCTGCAGTCCGGCGATAATGGACTTGCGCTTGGCTACATGGCTGGCTCTCTGATGCTGTGCGTAGGAGCTGCTTGGGGGGGCTGGCTGCTGGGCAAGGCGTAAAGAGGGCTTCCCAGCGCCGGCTGGATTAGGGCATACAACCAGAGAATGAAATTACTGATTACCGGCGGTTGTGGTTTCATCGGTTCGGCAGTCGTGCGCCACTTAATGCGCCACACCGATCACGCGGCGATCAACATCGACAAACTGACCTATGCCGCGTCCGAGGAGGCGTTGGAGGAGGCGCGCGCGCATCATCGGCATGTGCTGGTTCAGGCAGATATTGGCGATGTCGCCGCGATAGGGCAGATATTCGCAAAGTATCAGCCGGACGCTGTGATGCATCTGGCGGCGGAGAGCCACGTTGATCGCTCGATCGATGGTCCGGCGGCCTTCATGGCGACCAATATCATCGGAACATTCACGCTCCTGGAGGAGGCGCGGCGGTATTGCGCTAAGCTCACCCCGGCGCGCCGCGCGGCATTTCGATTTCACCACATATCCACGGACGAAGTGTTCGGCGCTCTGGGTCCAGGCGACGCGCCGTTCGATGAGACGACGCGCTACGATCCACGCAGTCCGTATGCCGCCAGCAAAGCATCGTCCGACCACCTGGTGCGCGCCTGGTTCCACACCTACGGGCTGCCGGTCATCGTTTCCAACACCTGCAACAATTATGGCCCCTGGCAGTTTCCCGAGAAGCTGATCCCGCTGGTCATGCTGAACGCGCTGGAGGGCAAGCCACTCCCGGTATACGGTGATGGTTCCAATCGTCGTGACTGGATCTTCGTCGAGGATCACGCGGCCGCACTGGTGCGCGTGCTGGAGCAGGGTGAACCCGGTGCCACCTATGCCATCGGGGCCAGGCAGCCGCGCAGCAACCTGGACGTGGTGCGCGCGATCTGCGGTGAGCTCGACCGCCGTCAGCCGGATCCGGCCGGTCCGCGCGAACGGCTGATCCACTTTGTAGCGGATCGTCCAGGCCACGACTTCCGCTACGAGATCGATCCGTCGCGCACGGAGGCCGCGCTGGCCTGGACGGCGCCGCATGACTTCGAAACCGGGCTGGTGCGCACGGTCGATTGGTATCTGGCAAACCGCGAATGGTGGAAGACGGTTCGTAGCCGCCGCTATGCCGGTGAGCGTCTGGGTAACATCCCCTTGGGGACTGCGGCATGAAAGGTATTCTGCTGGCCGGCGGCTCCGGCACGCGACTTCACCCAATGACATTGGCCGCGTCGAAGCAGCTGCTGCCGGTTTACGACAAGCCGATGGTCTATTACTCGCTATCGACGTTGATGCTCGCCGGCATCCGCGACATCCTGGTGATCTCCACGTCGGCCGACCTGCCGCAGTTTGAACGACTGCTGGGCGATGGCGAGCGTCTTGGCGTTCGTTTTGCCTATGCCGTGCAACCGCGTCCCGACGGCATTGCGCAGGCCTTTCTGATCGGTCGTGACTGGATCGGGGGCGAGGCGTGTGCGCTGGCGCTGGGCGACAACCTGATCCACGGTGATCATCTGTCGGCGACATTGCAGGCCGCGGCCGCACGCCGGACAGGTGCGACAGTCTTTGCCTATCAGGTGCGCGATCCGGAACGCTACGGCGTGGTGTCATTTGATGACGACGGAGGTGCGGTGGATATCGTCGAGAAACCGGTGGCCCCGCAATCGAACTGGGCCGTGACCGGTCTCTACTTTTACGACGAAGCGGTCAGCGATCTGGCGCGCACCATTCGCCCGTCGGCGCGCGGTGAGCTGGAGATCACGGACCTGAACCGACTTTATCTCGAGGCAGGCACTTTGGCGGTGGAACGGTTGTCCCGCGGCTGTGCCTGGCTCGATGCAGGTACACCGGATTCGTTGCTGCAGGCTGCGACATTCGTGCAGACCATTCAATCGCGCACCGGCATGCTGGTTGGCTGTCCCGAGGAGGTCGCGTTCCGCATGGGATATATTGACGCCGACAGACTGCGTGCTCACGCGCGCAGTCTCGGCAAGACGGAACTCGGCCGGGTTCTCTTGGAGCTTGCCGATGGGGAGCAGGCATGATTGTCGAGCCGACGATTATTCCCGACGTTCTGCTGCTGACGCCGCCGCGGTTCGTCGATGAACGTGGCTTCTTCTCGGAGACCTGGAGTGAGCGGCGCTTTGTCGAGGCCGGCATTCGAGGACCGTTCGTGCAGGACAACCATGTGCGGTCGGCGGACCGAGGCGTAGTACGTGGACTGCACCTGCAAATCGACCCCAATGCGCAAGGGAAGCTGATCCGCGTAGTGCGCGGATCGATCTGGGATGTCGCCGTCGACATCCGGCCAGGCTCGTCGACCTATGGCCGCTATGCGGGTGTCGTGCTGTCGGCGGAGAACTGGCAGCAGCTGTGGATCCCGGCGGGCTTGCTGCATGGCTACTGTACGCTCGAGCCGAATACCGAGGTGATCTACAAGGTGACCGCGCCTTGGGATCGGCAGGCGGAGCGTGGCGTGATCTGGAATGATCCAGCGCTGCATGTTGCGTGGCCACTGACGGCGGAAGAAGCAATTCTTTCCGACAAGGATCGGGAGTTGCCGCGCCTTGCCGAATGCAGCGATTGGCACATTCCATAGGATGACGGCGCCAATTCTGGTCACCGGTCGCACCGGTCAGCTTGCGGTCGCTCTGGCTGACGCAGCGTCGGCGCACGGTGTCACCATGCACTGCCTCGAACGGCCGGTTCTGGACATCGAGCAGCCCGCCAGCATAGCGGAAGCACTCAGTGCTCACTCGCCGTCCTTGGTCATCAATGCAGCTGCCTATACGAATGTGGATGCGGCCGAGGACGACACGGCGGCGGCATATCGGGTCAATTGCGACGGTCCCGCGGAATTGGCGCGGTTGAGCGCGGCAGCTTCTATCCCGCTGATACACATTTCCACCGACTATGTGTTCGACGGACGGAAAGGCGCGCCTTACATCGAGACCGATGCCACCGCGCCGCAGGGCGTCTACGGCGCGAGCAAGCTTGCCGGCGAGCAGGCCGTCTTGATGCTGTGCCCACGTGCGGTCGTGCTGCGAACCGCTTGGCTGTATTCACCGGGGGGCAAAAACTTCGTTCGCACTATGCTGGCTGCCGGGCAGCGCAACAGCAGCCTTCGGGTCGTGGCAGATCAGATTGGCTGCCCGACCAGCGCGCAGGACTTGGCGGACGCCGTCTTAAGTGTCGCTGTGCGGTTGCGTGACGACTGGGACGATCGCTATGCCGGCACCTATCATGCGGCTGGCACCGGCGCTGCCACTTGGCATGAATTGGCCACGGCAACGTTCATCGCTGCGGCGCAGCACGGTCGAAATGTGCCGAAGGTCGAGCCGATTTCGACAAACGAGTGGCCAACGCGGGCGGTGCGTCCGCTGGACTCGAGACTTGATTGCAACAAGCTTGCGGCGGTATTCGGGCTGCGACTGCCCGCGTGGCAGGACAGCGTCAGGCGCACGGTCGACACGATCCTCAGCGGAGCGTGATTGAAAGTCTGGTCCTCGGCCTGTTCGATGTCGAAACAAGTGAGGCGGATGCATCTGTTTCCTATGGTCCTCATGGCGTCTGTGCCGTTGCTCACTGACGGCGGCATGGGCGCCCGGCTACCGGCCCCGCGAACGACAACGCATGCTGCAATGGCTCGAGCGAGCATCAGGCATCGGGCTGAGGTTGCCGTCGTGGGGTGGAGCATGGTAGTTGCGTCCCCGCTGGTCGATGGGGGATAGTTTAGCGGTAGAACTCCCGGCTCTGGACCGGGCAGCCTTGGTTCGAATCCAGGTCCCCCAGCCACGAAATTGGCAAATTATTTTATCGGTATCTTGCTGACATACCCCTGCTGGATGCGAACTCGGTTCTGGCTGAGACGGCGTCGAATGCGGCCGGTTCTTCGGTCCACGGAACCGGCCGCCGACCTAATAGTAGGGGAGGACCAGTCTATACGGCGCCGTAAATCTCTTCCACCGTGATGACGATCCCGGGCGGGGTCATTGCGATCGGTCCGTTGACGATGATCCGTGTGTCGATGCCGTCGCTGGCCCGGCGGTGATGAGTCACAGTTCGTCGCGTCGGGTGCACGATCAGGTAGTGAGCGACGGATGGCACATGGAAATAGTCAGCCAGCTTGCCGCCGGTATCCGTCGATGCCGTGCCGGGTGACAGGACTTCGACAATGATTACCGGATTCGGCGCCGCGATCGCGTCGTCGGCCATTGGCTCGCCGCAATTCACCAGCGCGTCCGGCTCGTAGTCACTGTCGCCGGTTTCCACCGTCGCGCCATCGGGCAACGCCTGACAAGGCACACTGGCATCAGCGACCGCGCGCTTCAGCGCGCTGTAGACGGCTCCCTTGACCCGCAGGTGCGCGCCCCGCTCGGGTGCCATGGCCACTATTAGGCCGTCCACGCGTTCGTAGCGGCCCTTCGTCTGGGCCTCGCACCACTGCCTGAACTCCTCGCGGGAGTAGTATCTGTCCGCCTTAGGTTGAGCGAGGTCCATTCAAAGCCTCCGGCCTTGAACGAAGGTACCATGGAACGGTTTGACAGGCCATTCGCCATCGATTGGCTCGCTCGCGGGGACGTTCAGTGCGAGCGAACGCTATGGCCTTGTATCAGGTTCGCGCCCTCGGGTGGCAATCTGGCCGACCGTTAGCCCCACGACCGCCCCCGGCATCAGGCGGCAAGGCGCATCCTCCTAAATTCCTCAAACACCCGCCGAAACCCCAGGTCTGGCGCCACGCACAAAATCGATACGTATCCAGAAAGGCCAGCCACGAAATGCATAACGCGGCTTCGAGCATACCGGCGGTCCCCGATGCACTCGAAGCTGCGCCGCAACCGGAGAGACCCCGCTACAGCCCCGTGGTTTGATTCGCGGCACTTGTTGAGACTCCAAGGCCGCGCGGGAGATCTCCACCGGAGTGTGGATGCAGGCGATCTCATGCCCTGCATTCGGGAACCCGTCCTGCGGGATCATCGGCGGTGCGCGCTTTACTGCGCCGTCATACCGCCATCGATGACCAGTTCTGAACCGGTGACCCAGGATGATTCGTCGGACGCCAGAAACAGCACGCCATTCGCGATGTCCTCGGCGGTGCCCAGTCGACCCATGGGTGTGCGATCGAGCAGTACTTGGCGCACGGCCGGATCGCTGAAGCGCTGCTCGGTCAGCGGCGTATCTGCATATCCGGGATGCACCGAATTGATGCGGATGTTTTCCTTCGCGTATTGCAGCGCTGCCGACTTGGTAAAGATCGTGATAGCGCCCTTGGCGGCCGAATAGGCCGGCGAGGTAGGGCTGCCGACAATGCCCATAACAGATGACGTATTGATGATCGACCCGCCAGATGCTTTGCGCATGGCTGGAATCGCCGCACGGGTGCCCAGGAAAACTCCCTTCGCATGAACGCCAAGCTCGCGTTCCCAGACTTCCACGGTGATGTCCTCGACCTTCCCGGGAAAGGAGACACCGGCGTTGTTGAACAGGATATCCAGCCCTCCATGCGCGGCCATTACCGCGTCTACCACCTGCGCCCAGTTCTGTTCCGATGTTACGTCGAGGCGCATGTAGCGCGCGTCATGGCCCTCGGCTCGCAGGCCCGCCGCGGCGTGCTCGCCCAGCTCGTCACGGATGTCGGTCAGCACCACCTTCGCACCCTCGCGCACGAACAGATGCGCGGCCGCGCCGCCGAAGCCCATCAGCTCGCCTTTAATCGCAGCCGCCGCGCCGGTCAGCAGCGCTACCTTGCCTCGCAGTCGCATCCTGTCCTCCCCATGTCACCATTGCTCGTCCACATGATGCGGTATTTTTTGTCCTGCCTCTACCGCTGCACTGACGGCCCCCAGCGGGAGTTCCGGATGCTACGCAGCATGTTGTATTTGGGGATTCTCAGAACCGCCAAATACCGGCTGCCCCTAGCCCAAAGCTGAAAGAAGCCCGCCAGCGATATGGCCCATCAGCACCGGGTAGACGATCCATGACAATGGCAAGTTGAGCTGCGCGATAAGAAATGCGTCTACACCGGTCGGTGGATGTAGGGCACGAAGTCCCGCATCAGCAACGCAGCGGCCCCGACTCCGAGCACTGCTGCGGCGTCGCCGGGTCCGAGACAGGCAAGCGCGGCGGCCCCCGCGATCAAGGACAGCAAGTGTCCAGTGACTACTGCATATGGCTGAGCCGACCCGCTCTCAGATTCAAACTTATTCAATCCAATTGTCCTTACACAAGGTAGGCCGATGGCTTCAAGATGGCCAAGCCGTGCAGAACCCTCCATGGCTCCGATTGCCAAGCCTGCGCCGGCTTCTCGGTATAGCAATGCCATGACCTGTCGCAATAAAGCCTCTGGTCAGTTGCACCCTCGATGCCCCTCGCCTGATCGGCATCCGCTGTGTCACTCGTGACTGACGCTCAAAGGCTTGATTTGGACGATGTCGATCCTCGCGTTCGCCAAGCCCGTGTACCGATAACGGTCCTGATCCCCTAAGACGGAGCCATAAGGCAACCAAGGTAGAGCAAATCCGTCTCGAAACCGGGAGGCCCAAACTGGGCGCCGGCAGCAGTCACGGCCTGAAGCTTGATCTAACTGAATCCATGCACCGTCGTCGCAGCAACCAGCAGGACCGCCGCCATCGGTATGCTGACCAGCGGCAGGAACACACCAAGGAGGACATCAGCCCTCCTACGATCTCAACGAAGATCGTGAGCCATCCCATGAGATGCGGGGCCGGCACACCAAGCTTTTGCAAGAAATGTGGGGAAGGCATCCACACCCCTCGCCAATTTTGCGAAGCCGTGTTTCATGAAGCCGTATCCGACAATCAGACGCAGTGGGGTAGGGGGCCCAACGGGTGAGTGGGGACTCGTTGGTCAGACCGATAGCGCCGGGATTGCCGCGACGACGGGCGATGCGTTCATAGAACGCCCGCAACCGCCCGAGGCCGCGCATGGCCTACCATGCGGCTTCGACAAGCATGGTACGAGCGTGAGTGCGCCCTTGCTCGGTGATCCTCCCATGCCGCGGCCGACTTCGCCCGACTGGTGTACACTCGGGTTCAAGCCCAGATAAGCCACCAGCTTGTCAGGGCGTTCGAAGCGCGTGATGGGCCCGATCGCTACCAAGAGCCCAATCGCCACCACCATATCGATCCCAGGAATGGTCATGAGCCGCTTGGTATCGGGGTTGGCCAGTGCGTCATGTGGAGCTCGCGTTCCATCGCTCGAAGATCCTCGCGAGACGATCGTGTTCGCGCACGTGGCGTGCGACCGCATCCGTTTCATCGGCAGGCAGCTGCTGTGACAGCAGCCCAGGCTCAACCCTTGGGCCCGAGCAGGTCAGCAAACCGGCACGACGGCACCAGATGTGTGTGCAGGATACTTCTTTGCCCGCATCAAGCAGTTTCGTGTCATCGCCACCCGCTATAACAAGACCAAGCCCAACTTCCTCGCCGCTGTCCAGTTCGTCGCTAGCATCGTTTGGCTCGATTGATGACAGGCCCTAGTATAATTGAGTTGTCATTCTGGATCTTAAGATTTTCGCGCCCCTTGGTGTTCCTGCATCAAGTGCGGCTGTTGAATCGGTGGGACTCGGCGACGTGCCCCGACCTCTGAAAAACCGCCATCGATACGGCGCCTTTTTGGTCACTCGGTGAGTTTCTTGCCGTCGAGCCCGGCCACTTCCGCAACGCGTCGGTGTCGAACAACATGCTAGTAGCGAAGGTCGGACATAGGGTGGCGGGTTGAGCGGCCGCAGGCCGAAGCCGACGATCCATGCCGATGCCGAGCGAGTATCTCCTCCGTGGCAAAGCGAGCCGTAGCGACCTTCACCGCCTTAGCGGTGAGCAAATCTCGCCATCGATCGCGATACACAAGTGAAAGGACCGACATCACGTCGATTCTTTCGCCATAGCATCGTCTTTATCCTCCTGGATAGGCGTGGGTCACGATGTTGGTCAAATCGTCGGTCAAAGGAGTGTGTGGTGGTGGCCTAACCATGGAGACAAACAATTAGTTGCTGATTGGCGGAGGGAGTGTCCGCCATAAGAGGCGCGCTTCTGCGGTCTGATGTGGGGGAGGTCCCTAGCGCTCCCAACTTCATCCCCAACTGCTAAACCGCTACCGCCGCACGCCCGCGAGCGCCGTCACGAGCAAGCTGATCCACGCAAAACTTCCAGGCGAACTGTGAGACGCTTCACATCTGACCCGCTTATGCTCTTGGTATCTTCGCCCGGTCGAATACGAACAGGGGCGTGAGAGACATGCAACGTGCAGCAGTGGTAGCCGGGTTGGTGTTGGTCAGCATGGTAGGTGTTGCCAATGCCGACAGTCCCGGCGGGTGGTCGCAGTTCGATCAGATGATGAAGCCGCAGAGCCAGCCCAAAGTGGCACAGGTTCAAGATGCAAAGCCGGTGTATGAGTTTAACGCTGCTCAGCAGCGCAGCACCTCGCTATTCCCGGCCAATCCAAACGAGCGCACCAACTAATCAGTGGGACAGCGCCTTGCCCGCAGTGTTGACGACGCAAGAAGCCGTCCCTGGGGGACTTGTTCGCTGCTCAGGTTCGGTTCGCGGAGATTTGATTGCCGCCGCACACACGCCAGCGCCGTCACCAGTAAGCCTTACGCCTCCCGCGCCGCCCGGTCGGCTGCGTGCCAGGTGCTGAAACCGAGATAGACGCATGCACAGTCAGCTTCGTCGTCGATGACGAAGCCGTAGGTTTCGCCGCAGTCGGACGCCTGAACTGATCCGATGCGTCCGGCCATGTGCGTTGCCTCTCGCTGTTGCACTGGCGCTGGCCGCTTAAATCGTAAATCGCAACGTTAGAGAGAACATTACGCTACCAGAGGCGCATTTTAAATGAGCGCCAAGACGGAGCCGCCGAAGCGGTGTCTTTTTTGGCTGTCCAATCGAGCCGGAGGACGAAACGCCCTTTCATTGCACGGGTCTATGTGCGCGGCACGCTCAAGAGCAGGAGGAAGCTCGGCCACGGGGCGCGCGCAGACCAGCCGCCGGACTGGCCAACCTCACGCCGCCCTAGCCGCACCGCGATATGGCAGGCGACCGTTAGTGCGGTCAAACCGCTCTGCCCTGCGACCGAAAAAGAAGGGCCGCCCACGCGGAGCGGCCCTAGTCGAATGGGAAGCTTGCCTCGGAAGGCAGTCAGTCCTGACAAAGGTCAAAAACTGTGCAAGCGCGGGCCGCACGTAGCAGAGCCGGCTTAGCAGGCTCGTGGTCCCGCTCGGCAAGCGTCAGGTCAAGGCGTTGCTCATCACGGTCGCCGTCGTGGTGTTTTCGGCCTGGTTGGAGTGGTGGCGGGGTTAGCCAGGCAAAAAAAGCGCGCTCCGGGCAGAGCGCGCAAAAGGGGTCCAGGTTATCTGACGCCTGGAGGTCAACCGAGGCGTCAGGAAGGACGATAGCGTTACAGTCGGTTACAAGCGGGTCGCCGTTCGGTTCCAAATACTTAAACCGGTTGTTCCCCAGCTACGCTACTGCCATGCCAGGCGATCCACTCCGCCCCGCCGATCCTGACGACTTGCGCCAGGCGCACAGTGACCGCACCGCCGCGCAACGCTGGCGATAGCATTTACGCCTCAGCAGAGTGGTCTCCTTCCACCGCCGAGAAGAGATGCACGCCTGGGCCTTCCAGTCGATAAGCGCCGACCGTGGTCGTAACAGCATCGCCCTCGACCGCTGCCGCCACATCAGCCGGCTTGTCTGACCATATTGGTGGGAAGCATCGCGGCGATGCGACCGTGACCCACTGGCCGTTCCGCCCGACCTCAGGGACGTGGGTGGTCTGCTCCGCATGCCCGCGTGGCCAACGGACCTATAGGAGACGCGGTTCGCGAATCGGCTGCGAGTTCGTATCACCGGCCGGCTACGCCTGTGGAGGTGGACATGTTTGCCTTGTGTTTCCAGTGCCCTGAGTGCGGTTTCGGCGACTATGAGGTCGGCTACCTGACCGACGGTGCGGAGGCTTATTGCATCATTTGTCAGGAGGAGGACGGTCGCATAGTTCGACTGCAACGATGGGAAGAAGACGATCGCGCTCAAGCACGCTTCCGCTTGGCCGATGCTGCCTGAGGCGGCTTGATCGGCGCCACCTTGGCGGCAGCAGCCGCTTCCTTCCTTCCAGGCGCCGGCTTCGTCTCTTCTGTCGTCTGACCCAGGCTCCTCTTCAGTGCCGCCATCAGATCGACGACATTCGTTCGCTGCGGCACCTCTGGTTCGCTTGCATCGATACCTTCGCCCTTCAGCTTGGCGTCGATCATCGCGCGCAGTCTGGTCTCGTATCGGTCCTCCAGATCGGCTGCGTCGTATTTGCCTGACTGACGCTGCACGAGCTGGCTGGCCAGTTGCACCATCTCAGGATCGACCTTGATACCCGCGACACCTTCAAACAGGTCCTGCGACTTATTGAGGTCTCGCTCCTCGTAAAGCGTATGCGCCATTAGTCCGTCGCCAGTTGGGCGGATGTCGATCGTGCGCTCGCGTTGCGAGATCACCACGCGGGCGAGCGCAGTCTTGCCAGTCTTGGCGATAGCTTCACGGAGCACCGCGTAGACATCACGCCCAGCATCACCATCGGGAGCCAAATAATAGGCTGCATCGTAGTAGACCGGATCGATCGAATCCGTATCGACGAACTTCTCAATCGTGATCACCGAGGAGCTTTCGACCCGAACGCTGTCGAAGTCTTTGTCCTCGAGCAAAACGTATCGGTTTTTGCTGAACTCGTAGCCTTTGACGAGTTCACGCCGCTCCACCTCTTTGCCCGTCTCGGCATCCTGCGTGATCATGCGAATGCGGTTGCCGGTCTCCGGATTGATCAGGTTGAACCTGATCCCCGCTCGGTCATGCCGGGCGTTGTAGAGGGCGACAGGGCAGGAGACGAGCGCGAGGCGCAGGGGGTGACCTCGCCAAATTGGCCTCGGCATCAGGCGGCTCGCAACGGGCGCCAGCTTTGCCGTATGCGCTCGGCCTCTCCGCTCTCGTCGGCGTCCGCCAGATCGGCATCCGCGGCGCATTCCAGCGCGCCGAGGTGGTCAGACAGCGCATCTTCGAGTTCGGTAAGCGCGTCCTGCATCCTTGGTCTTGCGCCAGCCTGTGCCAGCCGCGCCTGGTGCCGCGCCGCTCGCAGCACCTGGGCGACACGACTTTCGTAAGTGCCGCTCAGTGTGACGGTGTCTTGCTGTGCCATGAGACGGAGGATTCGACGGCGGCTCGCGCTCGAAAAGAAACGGAATGAACGGCGTAGAGGCTCTCTCCTGAGACGCCGGTTCAATACGACATGGCAATGCCCGGAATAAAGCCCGACTCGGCCATCACTGCACGTCTTCGTGAGCAAACAGATATTCTTGTTTTGTTCACGCTGCGCTAAGCTCGCCGGATGCTGTCAGCTGCCCCAGCAGGAGCTATCGGACGAAGAGATCGCAGCGATCTTGCGCCAAAGCGAGAGGCGAGCGCCTTTCGAGGCAAAGCCGACGTATTCCTGGCCGGCGTCTGCGCCGATCATCTTGTTGATGGTCTGCGGGAAGCCGGGGTCAGTAGTGGCGCGCCCCGTCCGCTGGCAGCTTCATCGATAATTATGGCAAGCAGCCAACGCATCGGCACGGGGCCAGCGAGCGGCCATCCTAGCCAGTCCACTGCACCAACTCACCGGCTTTCACCTCACCGTTGATTGCTGTTCTGCTGGATGCCGCGGCGAGCGCGCCTTTGCCATTGCCGAACTGGCTGGCTTCTACAAGGACCGGACTGTGGGCGAGGTGCTGCGCCTGATGCGCTGCTCACGCGGCTGCGGCGGGCGCGTGCTCGCCGCCTGGCTGGAAACAGGGCCGATCCTCAATCAGCGTGTCCGACCGCGTCGGGTGCCGCTGCTGGGACCGGAGGCACGGGAGTGACCTGCCTAGGGTTGAAACGCCTACAAGTTGCAGTGGGGAACACTGCGATCAGCGCCGGGGATACGGATAGCGGTGGTGGATTTAGGGCGTGTGGCGTTGGTGGCGCCGGCTATATCGGTGTCGCCCCGCTGCAGCGGAGCTATTCCGGCGACCTTTTTTGGCGATTGTCTATCCGTCCAGCGCTTATCGGCTTGGGTCATCCAACTACGCCAGGGCTAGGCCGCCCCAGCCCGGGGATTAATATGCCGAGCGGTCCGCCTTACTACGGGCCTTGGCTGGACGCTGATGATGATGGGCTTGCTTGTGAGCCTGGCCGCCGAGGTCCAGACGGTGACGCGGCTGCGACAGCGAACTGGAGAAGTCGCGGCCGGTCCGGCTAAGGGCCTGTTGAACGATAACTGCTTCGATTACGGTGGCGGCTTTGGTTCAATAGTGTAGTTCCACTCGCCATGGAATGCATGGGGCGGAGTTTGAGGTCCGCCATCTCGGCATCAGATACCTTTATACCGGCTGGATAACGAGCCTCATCAAGAGCACAGTGCACCTTCAGGCCTGTGCGGGTGGTGGTCGAACCGATCAGCTGAACGATCGTCTGGTAGCTGACCAACGGCTTGCCACGCCAGTTTTGGCTGATGAATGAGAACAGACGATGCTCGATCCGGTTCCACTTGCTGGTGCCGGGCGGCAGATGGCAGACGGTGATGCTCAGGCC
>JBKPSV010000356.1:0-19709 GCA_046735215.1 Pseudomonadota bacterium
AGCCGAGTACGCTCCTCGGCGGTAAGCTTGACGATGTACTTCTTGACGGCAGGTTGTTGCGCGGTCACGACACATCTCCGGAATTGCCGGAGAGATCGATTCAGAGATCGGCCGCAGTATCAACGACGGGGGGTACTAGCTGACTGAATACGCGCGATATCGGTGGCACGGCATAGCTCTTGTTCGGCTGCTTCCGGGTCACCGAGTAGCAGCTCGCCCTTGCGGCGGTGAAGCTCGGCATCGAACCAGGCGATACCGAAACGAGCAGAATGCGCGAGGGCGTCTTCCAGTGTGGCCATCGCGTCGGATTGCCGTCCTGCCAAAGTCAACGCGTCCGCCAATAGAGCACGCGTCCATGTACCGTGAAGTTTGATTTCCATGGCCTCAAGTGAGGCGAATGCGTCTGAGAGCATGTCCAAGCCTCTTGTGACATTCCCCTGTTTCGCAATGACCCACCCGAGGGAACACTGACCGAGTGCAAGCCAATATGGGAAACCTAGTTCCTCCGAAATTGCCACCTGCTCCTCGGCATTTTCCCGAAAGAGATGGTCATCGCGACTAAGCAGCAGGGCCCGTGACGCTACGGCCAGGGTGGACGCTAAGAAACCCGGCGCACGCTTGCGTGCCCATTTGACGGCCAGCTGAGTCTGGACGACAGCCTCCTCCATCTAGCCGAGACAGGCGAGGGTAACCGGGTAATACGTCGTCATGCCGACCGCTATGTGTCCCGTGGTGAGAAGGGACATCTGCATCTCATTACCCGCCGCATTCCAAGGGACTAGGGGGGATAGTTCATCACGTGCCGTAACGAAGCGGCCTTGCTGGTATGCAACGCTGCCGAATACCAAATGAGCGAGAACGCCTATTTGTCCGTCGCCATGCGTTTCACTCAACAGCAGCAGTTCGTCTCCGATAGCTGGGATAGACTGGAGGCTCCCCCGGTTCAGCAGGCCCAGGACCTGGGAAATCAAGGCACGAGTCAAGAGATCGGGACTATCAAGCCTGCGGCCAACATCAGTCGCGTGCCGCTGCAACTCAATTGCCTCGGCGCTCCCATAGCCCCGCGTCCATGTGAGGATGTCATCAAGAGCGAGCAACATCTCGCCTTCGAGGCGGTCGCGGTCCGGCCCAGCCGGAAGACGAGCCACCAGGCGCAACGCACGCTCGAGCTGGGCTTTATTTTCCGAGACCCCAAGACGCGTGGCAGTTCTTTGCGCAGAGGTTCGGTAGTAGTTGGCGGCTTTTGCGATTAGCCCAGCCTGTGCGCAATGGTAGCCGAGCATATCCGGCCGAATTGACGCCAACGATGCGTCCATCTCCAAGGCAGCAACAATACTTGCGTGGATGTCATTACGGCGGGTGCGAAGCAAGCTGTCATACGCGGCTTCCTGCACCAATGCGTGTTTGAAGGAATAGATCGTGTCTGGCGGGGCGCCTTGGCAGGAGGCAATCCCTGAGGCGACCAGCTCGTCCAGTCCCCGCGCGAGCTCCGCGTCCGATAGCTGTGCGACGACGGCGAGCAGTGCATGTGGAAATTGCCGTCCGATCACCGCGCCAATCTGTGCCACCTGCTTGGCTGTAGGCAGCCGATCAAGCCGTGCTGTCAGTGAAGCTTGCAACGTGGCAGGCACGACGACGGTCGTATGGTCGGGTTGCGCTTCAGTCTCCGCCAACGCCTTTGTTAGTTCTTCGATGAACAGTGGCACGCCGTCCGTCTGTGTCGCCACGTGTTCGAGCAGCGCGGGCGTTAATGGGCGCTGGACATTGATTTCAGTTGCTAACTGGATGGCTTGGTGGCGATCCAGTCGACTTAATGCGAGCTGCGTGACACCTGCATGCTCCGTCCATGGCGCTGAAAACTCAGGGCGAAAGGAAACCACCAGGAGAACTGGCAGCCCAGGCACCAGGCAAATCACCCTGTCCAGCAGCTCAAGCAAGCTGGGATCAGCCCAGTGCACATCCTCCACCAGCATCAGCAGCGGCTGGTTCTGCGTGCGGGCAATTAGGCGGCGCGTTAGCGCTGCAAAAGTCCTTTCCTTCCTGCGCTCCGGGCCAAACTCTGGCTTCGGGTAGTCTCCAGTCGATACCGAAAGGAGATCGGCGATCAACACAAGATCTTCTGGCGACGTCTCTGTCGGAAGAACAGATATCAGTTTTCTCAGCCGTTGCTCGTCCGTGTCCCCACGCGTGAAGCCAGCCTCTTGCTCCCAACGTGCAATGACCGGGTAAAGAGCGCTCTCTTGGTGATGTGGCGAGCACAAATAGCGGAGGCTCTCATGCGGCTCGGTGGCCACACGCTGCTCTAACTCCGCGATTAGGCGTGACTTGCCGATGCCAGGTTCACCGGAAAGCAGCACTACGCGCCCCTCCCCGCTCTTAGCGCGCACCCACCGGAGCAGTAAAATGTCAAGTTCCTCCGCGCGTCCCACCAGCGGCGTCATCGCATTCGCACGCAGTGCCTCGAAACGGCTTTCCACGGCGGTTTCCGCCAACACCTGCCAGGTCAACACCGGATCCGGGAGACCCTTCAGCACCTGCGCTCCCAGATCACGACATTCAAACAAACCGCCAACCTGGCGGCGGGTCGCTGGGTCGATTACGATGCTATTAGGGCCAGCAAGATTTTGCAGGCGCGCAGCCCGATTAGGCGTTTCGCCGATCGCGGTCTGCTGACGGGCGTCGCCTTCGCCGATCGGCTCACCCACAACCACAAGGCCGGTGGCGATCCCGATGCGGATGCTCAGATGCTCGCCATGGATCGGCGCTGCTCGGATTGCAGTGATCACGGCAAGTGCAGCGCGAATGGCGCTTTCCGCATCTGTCTCGCGCGCTGCGGGCCAACCGAAATAAATCAGCACGCCGTCGCCGACATAACGCGCAATGAAGCCCCCAAAGCGAGCGATCGTAGACCTGATGCAGGCCTGGTAGCCCCGCACGACGGCGCTCAGATCTTCGGGATCGAGCCGCGCCGAGAGCGCTGTCGAACCCGATATGTCGCAGAACATGACGCTGAGCTGACGCCGCTCCGCCGTTGACTTTGGCTCACTAGCTTTCTGGTCGTCAGCGGCCTGCGTGCCGTTGCCAAATGCAGCAATCGCATTCAACAACCGCCTGCGGTGGCCGACTGCACTGATGCCAAGGTCTCTCAGGTCGTCCGCCGTTAGCGTCGGCAACAGATCCATGCCGACGGAGTTCTCGACAAACGCCGCCGCATACTGCCCAAGACCCAGATCATGCAGCCAATCCGCGACGTCCATTAGCACTCCCCCGGGTTTCTGACGCCTGTGTCAGGATAGCACGGCGATTGTCGGACGGGGTCGGCGGCCTCAAGAATATACCGGCGGTCTGTCGCCCTTTCCGGTTCCGACCAAACCGGTCCTTACCGAACGAGATACGCCGACTGGCCTGTCCACGGGCGGGAACGATGCGTCTTACACGTCGCTTTACGCCGGCTTCCCCCCGGGGCTAGGCTACTGGTGAGTAGCCGTCACCGAAGAAGCGAGGAACTCTATGCTGCAAAGCCGCGACGACATCCGTAAGGACAAGGCTGTCGATGCGTTCACTGATGCCATTTTGCAACGCGACCAACCTCGCACTGCGGCACTATTCTTCGACCTGGTGCGGCGCGACGGACGCAGCATGGGCGACGCGCTGAGCCTGGTGACCGAGGCCGAGGCGCCATTCGTGCAAGTGCCCAATCATGTCGACGTGCGCGACGGGCAGATCACGCTGATCAACAACGATCACACCATCCTTGGCCTGCGCACCTCGGCTGACCTGACGCGGTTCCTGCCGGAGGGGTATCGCATGCTGGGGATGCTGCAGAGCGTGTGGTACATCCCCGCGGGTCTGGACATCTGGAACCAGTTGCTTGGCAAGTATCCTGGCCGCTATGCGACAATGAAGGGCATGAACGTGCCGCCGCCGAGTTACGGGCCGGTGGTGTGGAACCAGGACCAGGAACCGATCATCGAAGCAGGGACGCTGGATCAGCGCCTGCATTCGCACATGATCGCCACGATGAGCGGTGATGTGAAGCGCTCGTATGGGCTGTTCCTCGGGCTTGCGGCCGATGAAGCCGCGCGCGCGAAACTGCGCGACCAGTTGCTGTTCCTGGGGCTGATCGACCTGCAGGACACGGTGATGGGCCGCAAGGCGCGCAATACCGGACACAAGGCATTGCGTGCACGCGCGGTCGTGGATCTGGCCGACTATATCGGCTGGGATCGCGCGCACGGTGTCTATTATACCGGCGTTCCCGATATGGCGGTGGGTCCGCTGTACTACTCGCTGTACGACGCCGCCTGCGTGACGCTGACCGAGGCGTTCCCCGACCATACCGGCAAGAATCTGAAAAAGATCAACAAGACGCCGCTGACGCCGCAGCAGGCCGAGGAGATGGTGCGGCTGCTGATGGAAGCCGACTCGCAGACCGTTTGGGATACCATCACCGCACATTTCCGCAATGGCGTTTCGCTGCGCAGTCTGGGTGATGCCATCCAGGTGGGCGCCGCAGAACTGGTGCTGCGCACCACAGTTCCGCGCAAATTCACCGAGGGCCAACACCCATTCGACTATTGCAATACGGCCAACTACTGGATCCGCACTTCGGACAATCCGTATCAGCCGCGGGTCATTTATCTGATGGCGCACTTCGTCAACGATGCGGCGCGCGCCAACAAGCTGTTCAGTTCGGTGATCGAGCAGGAATTTGCCACGAATGATCTGTCCGGCCGTACCCCCGAAGCGCTGCTGCGCGAGCAGGACGAGGCGATCATGGCATTCGATGTCGCGCGCGCGACATCGGTGGCGAATGCATATCTGCAGACGGGTGCCGATCGTAACAGGCTGCTGGCGAGCCTTGCGGTAACGGCGTGCAAATTTCAGGACGACCCGCACAACCAGAAAATCAGCCACTCGACGTTCGAAGAGTACGGCCACAACTCCACCCATTTGCGCGACCGGCTGCTGCTGGCCACCGCGCGGTTGCTTGCCGGCTGGCCGAAGATGCCCGGCGAGCGCGACTGCTACGCTCGCTACATGAAGGAGTGGATCAAGCACTGAAAGGGAGAACGACCATGACTCGCGCGTACAACGTGATCGATGCCGATGGACATATCCTTGAGCCGCTGAACCTCTGGACTGACTACATCGAGCCGAAATATCGCGATCTTGCGCCGAGGCTCATTCGCGACGCTGACGGCAAGCAGCGCCTGCAGGTGGGTGAGCAGGTGCTGGGCAGCAAGAAGGGGCTTGGTGCTCTGGGCGGTGTAGGTGCCCGCGACGGCACCGTGGTAGACGATGCGATGGAATACGAGCAGGGGCGCAAGGGCGGGTTCGATCCGCATGCGCGCATTCCTGACATGGACATGGACGGCATCGACGCCGCTTTCCTGTATCCGAGCATCGGCCTGTTCGCCGGCGCGGTGCAGGATCCGCCGGCCGCGGCGGCGATGTCGCGCGCGTACAACCGCTGGCTGGCTGATTACTGCAAACCATATCCGGACCGGCTGTTCGGCGTGGCGATGATCCCGATGCAGGACACCGACCTGGCGATCGAGGAGATGCGCTACGCGCGAGAGAAGTTGGGCTTCCGCGGCGTGTTCCTACGGCCCAATCCGTACAACAACAAGATGATCCATCATCCAGACTACGAAAAGTTCTGGACGATGGTCGAAGAGCTGGACATGTCGGTGGGGTTCCACGAAGGCGGCAACAGCGGAATGATGCAGGTCGGCATGGACCGCTTCGAGGAGCGCGGTGCGCGCCATATCATCACCCATACGATGGAGATGATGCTGGCCTGTATGGCGGTGATCTGGGGCGGCGTCTGTGAACGCCATCCGAAGGTGCGCATCGCGTTCCTGGAGTCGGGCGGTGGTTGGATCGCCGGCTGGCTGGATCGCATGGATCGGCACTTCGACGACAAGGGGTTCAATGATTCCGGACTGAAAACGCGACCGTCGGAGCTGTTCCAGCGCAATTGCTGGATCGCTTTCGAGCCCGTCGAACACTGCCTGCATGCGTTGGTGGACTATGTCGGGCCGCACAAGGTGCTTTGGGCGACCGACTATCCGCATCCCGACGGCTTCTTCCCGGGCGCACCCCGGATGGTGCGTGACCTGATCAAGGACAAGTCGGCTGAGACCGTCAGCCAGGTGATGGCGGGTGGCGCCAAGGGCTTCTACGGGCTGCACTAAGTTCGTCCCGTTCCCCCTCCCCTTGCGGGAGGGGGTTAGAGGGAGAGGAGCGACTGTTGTCCATGCCGCTTGCGCGCTATCGCGAAATGTATCATCGACTTCGCTACGAAGACCTGACACCGGCGGGCTGGAGTGGAGGCGGACTGCTTTACTTGACACGGTGGGGGTAACGCTGGCTGGCAGCGTCGAAGACGGGCCGCGTATTCTGCTGCGTGTGCGGGATTGCCGAGGCTTCCGGACCATCGCTGATCTTCGCCGGCCAACGGCGCACAAACCCGCTGGGTGCCGCGCTGGTCAATGGCAACGCAGCGCACGCGCTTGACTACGACGACGAGTCCGGTGTGCTGGGCGGACATCCTCGGTTGCCAATGACTCGCGAGGAGCTGTGGGAGAATTTCTCTGATTGCGCAGGGCGGTCGGTGACGCGCGACAATGTGATGCTGCTGTTCGAGGCGTTGGGCAACTCTGGGGAGCTGATGCACCTGCTGAAGGGGGATATCCGATGAGCGCCGACCAACGACTGGCAGACCTTGGCCTTACTCTACCTTCGGTTCCGAAGCCGATCGGCAACTATGTGCCGTTCAGGCTCGCCGGCAACCTATTGTTCCTGTCGGGCGTGGGGCCGCGCCGTGCGGACGAGACGATGATCACCGGCAAAGTCGGTGCCGACCTGACGGTGGAGCAAGGCTACGAGGCGGCGAAGCTGTGCGGCCTGAACCTGTTGGTGAATATGGTCGCAGCAGTCGGGACGCTGGAGCGTGTGGAGGGGGTGCTGAAGGTGCTTGGAATGGTGAACGCAGTGCCTGACTTCGGCGAGCATCCGGAGGTGATCAACGGCTGCACCGACCTGTTCGTGCAGGTACTGGGCGAAGGCGGCCGGCCGGCGCGCTCGGCGGTGGGTATGGGGAGTCTGCCGCGGGGAATTGCGGTGGAGGTGGAGGCGATTGTGCTGGTGACGGGACCTTAACCCGATCTTCACGTGCTTGTGCGCAAGATTGCGGATGTCCTAGGCGCCAGAAGGGCGCGGCGTTCTGCGGGAATTTCCGCTATGTTGAACGACATTTCCCTTCAGGCGATTGGCGCGGCTCATGCGGTCAGCACGCCCGCCCCTGAGCAGAGGGCTCCAGCTGCGGAGCCGGTACAGGCGGCTCCCGCTGCACCCCCCATCACCAATCCGACGCTGCGGTTGGATGCGGCGCTTGGGCTCGTGGTGATCGAATTCCGCAATCAAAGCGGTGGGATCACTACGTCGATCCCCAGTCAGCGGCAACTGCAGGCGTATCAGCGGTGGCAAACCACGCGCTTGGGTCCCGCGCCGGATTGGGAAGCGAACCAGCACTCAGCACGGGATGTCCGAGCCGAAAGAGATTCACCGGTGGTCAATCGGCGAAAGGCATCCATTCCTTTATCGTCGATAGCGGGCAACGGTTAACATACAATTTTGACTTCCGCGACAGCTCTTTCAATGCTTACTTAAAGAAGTGCTGACACTACTTGCGGATGACGTGGAAATATAGCGGTCGCTGCTTTGTCGGCTTCTTTGGCCTGACCCGTTCTGTTAAGCAGACCGCGGAATCGATACGGGGTGGATTTTACGCGCCATTGGCGGCAGCTGGAATCACAGCGCGGCGCGCCGGACACTTCAATCTCCCAGAAGCTATCGACAATCCACGGTCCGACGAGTCCGCCGTTATTCCTGACCGCAACGAAAGCGCGCTACTCGACCTGGAATTGTGCTGGGTCGAGCCGCAGGACGATTTGGCGATCGCCACCCAGGTCGAAATGGGGCGAGCCTTTCCCGACGCCTTCGGTGACCACTACCGCAGCTTAGCCAATCTTTGCCATCAGTTGCACAGCCTGCGGCGATTATGGTCGCTGCTTGAACTCCTGGGAATTGATGATGACGACCTGGTACTGCTGCTCCGACCGGATCTGCTGTACCTCGATGCACTCGATCCCGCTTCGCAATTGCAACCGTTAATCGATGGGCTCGTGGACCTGATAGTTCCGGCCTGGCAAAGTTGGGGAGGGCTGAACGACCGGTTTGCGTTCTGTACTGGTCGGGCGGCTCGGGTATATGCAAACCGCATCGAATGGTTTGCCGAAGGCTGCGTTTCGCTCGGAACCATGCATGGGGAAAGCTTCTTGGGTTTCCTTGCGCGCTATCAGCATCTGCACGTAGGGCTAACCAATTTGCGCGCCGTGCGGATGCGCGCAAATAGGCAAATTCCGGCCAACGATCTTGGTATGTTATTGCCTGATGCAGAAGCGCTGTCCGAGGTCCTACAATGAAGCGCCATCCACTGTTTTCCATTGTCGTCACAACGCACTGTCGCCCAGAGATGCTGAGCCGCGCGCTGGCTTCCATCAGGGCATTGGGGTCTGACGATATTGAGATCATCGTCGTCTCTGATGACGATGATCGGAACACCTATTTAGTGGCGCAGGACTTCCTGAGCTGCGACGACACCTTTATTAAAAGAGGCGGCCGGGCGGGGCCAGCAAGAAGTCGGAATGTGGGGATTGCACTTGCAGCCGGGCAATACGTACTTTTCCTTGATGACGACGACGCCTATGCCCCTCATTTGCTGCGCTCTCTGGTGGCACGGGGCCTCAGCGGCACCAGGGTAATATACTGGGACTACAGGCTCGGGACTTACAAGCCCGTAGGGGACGGAAGTCTTGAAGAGTCGAGCGAGACAAGAGCGTTGGCTGGGATTCCCAAGGACACGCTGTATGTGACCAACTTTATTCCTATCAATTGCATTGCAGTTCCTCGCCTATTCACCCGAACATGCCGGTTCGATGAAAATCTGCGAAGCCACGAAGACTGGGATTTCATTCTTGCACTTCTGGCAAGTGAGATTGATCTTGTTCATATACCGGTTATCGGATCGACCGTTTATCAGCACACACAGCTTTCCCAAAGGAATACATCGTCCTTGGCTGCCGGCGATTGGCCACCAGACTTTATGTACATCTACAGGAAATGCCTGTCGTCGACCATCTTAAAAACCTGCGGCTTGCCAGACTGGCGGCGATGGGTGTCACTGCACCCGTCGAATGGTTGTAAGCCGGCGGTGACGCGGGTGTTCTGGCGTTCCTGAGGTTCTATGCCACGACCAAAGGTGGCTTGGACACTGTCTGCAGCCGCTGCCGTGCCCAAAGGATATAACTAGGCTGATATACCTCGGGGTTGTTAAGCACGATCTGAGCGAATTTAGTCTCAAGGTTTCCGGCGACCTCTTGAGCGAAGACCCCGTGATCGCTTTCGGTGTAATGGAACAGCGGGCGCGGAATCCGCTTGCCAAAATGTCCGAGCGATCCTGCGGCCACCCAAAAATCCCAGTCTTCTACACCTCGCACATTCTGGCGGTAGCCGCCGACATCGTCGAATACCTCGCGCTTGAATACCGAGCAGTAAGAAAGCTGGTTTCGATAGATAAGGTTCGCAAAGTCATATTCTTGCGCCTTGACCAAGCCTTTGCGAGAGTATTGGGCGTCGGAATAGACAATTGAGATGGAGGGATTCTGTGCAAGAACAGATATCGCTTCGGCGATATAAGTCGGCGCGATCCAATCATCCGCATCGAGAGGCAGTATCATCTCTCCAGTCGATGCCGACATCCCAGAATTGCGCGCAAGCGCCGGTTGGCCTGAATTTACCTGTCGGACGAGCCTGACCCGGGGATCGTCGAGCAGCCCGCTCGCTTCCAGTCGGGCTACAGTGTCATCATTACTACCATCATCGAGCACGATGATCTCAAGGTGCGAATAAACCTGGTCAAGCGCGGACTGCAAAGCGCACAACTGTCGAACCGTTGTTATAGGTCGTTATGACGACGCTGACCCGGGGCCTATCAGCTGAAGGCGACGGGCTAAGGAATCGGCGATAGATCCGGCGCATGTCGGTGTCGGACGCTGTCTTGACAAGGAACGCAGGCACATAGCTGCGGCGCACTTCGGTCAGTACACCCAATACGCCACGATCATCGTATGGGCACAGCTCCCCCGATCCAAAGTTTGCAAGGTATTTCGGGTTCACTCCGTCGCATGCCGGAAGCAACGTACAGTTCTGGCAAATCGCGGGCAAAACCCTCGATCCACTAGGTCCGCGAACCGCAAAAACCGAAGGATCAGCCTTCCCGGAACCTGCAACACGGTAGAGGCAAAACTCCGCTTGCACAGAACCGCGCTCTACCTGCCAAGGCGCAGCAGCCTGCACGGGGTCGACCTCTCCCCTGTGCGATTCCCTATTCATCCATTCATAGGGATCATAACGAACGCCGGCGACGCCGACGATATGCTTCTCCAGCCCTGGCAGACCGCACAGGGGCGCGTATCGTATGTTGTAAGCGATATTTGCGGCGGCAAGGATTGCAATGGCCTCATTGAGTGAGGGTAAGAGCTCGGTATAGCGCGGGAGTATTCCGAAGGCCCTTCCACCATTATTCCATTCATAATACGGGTTCATCATGATGAAGTTGTGGAGATACGTATTTGTCTGCACAAGCCGCTTGGCAATCTCCGGAATCCGGCGGGCGTTTTCCGCAATCACGACCGTATTTGTCGTGAACTGAAAGTCTCGTTTCGCAAGATGATCCATAGCGGCAAGCTGCTTTGACAGGCTTGCACCGGTTAGCGCATTGAACTCGTTATCATCTGATGAATGAAAAGAGAACAGTAAGTTGGTCAACCCCGCTTCAAGGAGCTCTTCCAGGAGAGGGCGGGTCGCCCCTCGCATGCTGCGCAGGAGAAATTGGCCCAGCGTTATAATCCTGCTGTAGAGACCGAGATTGGTGCCATGCTCGATCAGGCGAACAATGGCCGGGTGCAATGTCGGTTCACCGCCCGTGACATCGAACCCGAGGAACTCGTTTCTCCGGAGATTGGTCACAAGTTGGAGCAGTCCGTGACTATCCCGGAACGCGGCATGTCGCATGCCGTGAAATTGATCCGCACCGTTGTCGAGGAAGGAATAATAGCAGAATTTGCACGAATGGGTGCATCGGAGACCAATGTCGAGGATCGCGGTACGGCTCAACTCGCCTGGCGGGTGGTAGTAGTGGCTCATGAACAGATCCCTTTCCCTTCCCGGCGCGATGACGGTCTGGCTTGGCTGCTACGATTGCCGATAAGGTCATGCTCGGGCTCTCATAGGTAGGATCACCTAGCGGCGAAGGCACCGTTTCGATCGTCTCCACACGCCACCGGCTCCGCGCGGGCAATGCGCTGCGTGGTGGCGTTCGGCATAATGTTCAAGCCTGCTGATTGGCACCGGCACCAATCAATCCACGCGTGGCGCAGCGCGGCGCCAAGATTGCGGCCGAAGCGGAGCGCATCACACAGTGGACTGGCCTTGGTCTGGGCACGCAGCCGCGAACGCAGCGCTGCAAGTCCGCCAACATCCAAGGCCTTTGCCACGGCGAGATCTATGTAAGCTTCTAGGTCGGGCGCCACCCAGTCAGCGAGACCTGCGTTGCTAAGATGGCTCATCGAGTGACGTGAGGCGAAGATCTCGCCGGGCATCGTCACGGTCGGCACGCCCATCCACAGCGCCTCGCAGGTTGTCAAACCACCCGAATAGGGAAACGGATCCAGCACGATATCGATATCGTTGTATTCGCGCATGAACGCCCGATGCATAGAGGCACCACGTAACTCGATGCGCCCTGTATCGATGCCATGTTCAGCAAATGCAGCCAAAAGGCGTTCGGCCGTTGGCGGCTCGGAGAACTGGTGTGTCTTCAGTACTAGCCGAGCGTCGGGTAGTCGATGCAGGATCTTGCACCATGTCGCAATGACGCGTGGCGTAACCTTCGCCATGTTGTTAAAACATCCAAACGTTAAATGGCCGCAAGACAGTGCAGGCAGCGGCGCCACGTCCGGCGCATAGGGCGGCGGGCTGTAGCACACATAGCCATCGGGCATGCGGAGGACCCGCTCGGAATAGACATGCTCGAGATCAGGCGGTGTCTCCCACCGATCGGTGATGATCCAATCCATCTCCGCAAGGCCTGAACTATGGTTCTGCATGCCGACCCATTTCACCTGCACCGGAGCCAGGCGATATGCGCAGGCCGGCATGCGCGCCATGTCGCCGTAGCCGCCCAGGTCGATCAGAATGTCGATGCCTAGCTCTCGCGCCTTCAGCGCAAGTGCCCTATCATCTAGTTGATCGACATCGTGCCACTCGCGTGCGACGACACGGAACCGGCGGCCCATCCAATCCTCCGACGCGTTTTGAGCCAGGCAGACAATCTCGAAAGAATCGGGATCCAGCGTCTCGAACCCGGCAATAGTCAGCCAGCCGACTGGATGCACTCGCAATGAACCCGACAACAAGCCGACGACAAGTGGGCGATCGGGTTCGGGTGTGTTAGTAAACGGCGCCATGGTCTCGCGAGGCAGGCGATCCGAACAGTCCTTGAGTGCTGCCAGTAGATCGGCGCCTTTGATGCCGTCGAGATAGGGAAGCGTGTTGCACAGGATGCGTCGCGGCAACATTCCGTCGGGATCCATCGCTACCGCCCGCTGTGCCAGGCGCACCGCCTCCGCCTGGAAACCGAGGCACACAGTCATGTTCGACAGATTGCACAGATCCATCACCCGCTCACCGCGGCGCTCGATCAAGCCAAGCAGTTCGGCGCGCGCCTCGGCATGTCGTTGCATGCGAAACAGCACTGTGGCACGCGCCCTGCACAGCTGATCATTTTCGGGAGCCAGTTCCAAGGCACGCTGCAGTGCAATCTCTGCTTCTTGCAGGCGATTTGCGCGGGCGAGAGCACCGCCGAACAGCATCGCCGGCAGTGGCGCATCGGGAGCGAGCGCGGTTGCGGCCTCAAGAGAGTCAACTGCCTCAGGGAGCCGACCAAGCCGTTCAAAGAGCACGCCCAGGGCAACCGCCAAGGCGTAATTCAGCGGGTCCGCCTCGCGGGCGACTTCGAGCCAGGCCAGCAACACCTCTTGCGAGCCGGCGGCGAATGCGGCGTCAACTCTGTGCAATGCATACTGCAAGTTATTTGGTGCAAGGCGCAGCGCCTCGGCGAACGCTGATTCTGCCAGCGACTTCTCGTTGTCGCACAGCAGTGCAAGACCCAGAACGTCCCATGCCTCGGCCCTATCCGGGGCGACGCCGCAGCAGCGCAGCGCATAATCACGCGCGGATGAACCCGCGCCTCGCAGAATCAACAAGCCGGCGAGCCCCAGCAACGCCGACTGATTGTGCGGGCTGATCTCAAGCACCCTGCTGTATGCCGCTTCAGCATCAGCGTATCGATCGCCGGCGCGCAGAGCTTCGGCGATTCGCAGCGGCGGCTCGTCCCAGTCCGGTATTCGGCGTTCCAACTCCTCCATCCGGCACAGCGCGCATGTCAGATCACCGCTCTTCTGCTCGGCCAATGCCAAGTTCAGCAGCGTCGTCGGCGCTGTGTCGCCCCGAGCTACAGCCGTCCGGAGAGCGGTCAGTGCCTCGCTTGGCCGGTCGTTGGCAAGCTGCACCATGCCGCGCGCCACGAGCGTGGCTGTATCAGTTTCCTCGTGCGAGCCCGCATCATCTAACAACGCCAGTGCGCCTGCCGCATCACCGCAGCACAGTAACTCAAGTGCTGCGGCGGCACTCATTGGGCACGTTCCAGCACGGCTAGTATGCCCTCCACAGGCGCATTGGCCTCGTAACGCAGTATCTGTCGTTCCAGAGAGCGGACGGTGAATCCGACTTCGCGCGCGACTCGTTCCACATAATCTCGCGCGTGGGCATAGCGTCCCTTTCGCCGCAAGATCCAATCGCCATTGCCGTGGATCGAGGCGTCACCGTCAGGCGCCAGCTCCTCGAGCGAGCACACAAACCAGCCCTTGGCCTCCAGCCGATTGTACGCATAGCCAAATACGTCCTGGAGGTCGCCGAAATAGCACAGCACGTCTGCTGCCAGGATCAGCGACCAAGAGGCGGTGTCCTCGGCCAACATCTGTACGAGGTCGGCCTCGCGCAGTTCTGTGTAAAGCTGTTTTGCTGCCGCTTGAGCCAGCATCCGAGGTGAGACGTCAACCCCGATGAAAGGCTCGATTGGCAGGTCGGAGAGCGCGACCGCAGCGAGGCCAGTACCGCACCCGAGATCGAGCGTGGGGCCGAGGCGTCCTCCGGCTTGGATCGTGGGATGACGCAATAGGACCGCACGAATCAGGCCAGGAACACGATAGCCAAGGGAGATCAGATGTTCATCGAAGCGATTCGCATAGCCGTCGAACACGGTCCGCACATAATCGATGTGCGCGCGGCCGCTAGCCGGCAACCGACCCGACGCGGCCACCATATGGCGGACATAAGCATCGTCGGGGCCAAGCTTGAGCGCTTCAGCATAGACATCCGCCGCCTCGGTATGCCTGGCGAGACTGGATAGTGCATGAGCTTTCAGGCCCAGCAAGCAAGCATTCACAACCCCATCGGAGCAGGCCTGTTCGACCATGCGCACAGCGCCGTCGAAGTCTTGCTGCCTCACGGCAAGCAGGACCGCGGCGTTACGCAACGCGGCGCTGCCAGGTGCTGCGGCGATGCCTTCGGCCAGGGTCGCCACTGCAGCGTCCATATCACCGGCTGCCTGTTGGGCGACAGCCAGTCCTTCGCGAAATGCGGGATACGCCGGGTCTGCGGCCACAGCCTCGCCAAGGCAGATAACCGCCTCGGCGGCGCGGCCCAGTTCCAGCAGCAATACGCCAAGCAGTGCTTTAGCTGATGAATCTTGGCGGTCGAGGATAACAGCCTCTGCGGCATCTGCGGCGGCACCAGCCTTATCGCCAATCTGCTGGCGCAGTTCCGCGCGGCACTTGCGCAGTTCGGCATGTGCAGGCACTGCCGCAATGGCTTCGTCCAGCTCTGCCTGGGCAAGGTCCAGCCGTTCCTCGCGCATAGCGAGCCTGCCGGCCAGCGCCGAGAGATCCGGCGAAGCCGGCGTCAAGCGCCGCGCGGCGGCAAGAAGCGGCCTGGCGGCCCGGGTACGTCCCGCATCAATCAAGCAAGCAATACGTGCTGCCAATGCACTTGCATCGACAACTTCCTGCAGTTCCTGCATCTGAGTGCTCCTTTTGAGCAATCGCGATCGCCACTGCCAAACGGCGCACGACGTGCCGGCAGTCTATTGGTCGATGGGCGTCGGCGGATCAGGCCTCGCCGGCAAGGCCGGCAGCTAGATTCTCATTGACGGCGATAAGAAAATCGAAATCTGGCGAGTCGCGATCCATCTCCCGCTGCACCGCCATTCCCACCGAAACTATACCTGCGCGAAGTTCGATCGGCAGTGCGTTCAGCGGATCGCGCATAAGATCTGTCACCGTGAGCCAGAGCCGTCGATTATCGGCGATCGCGCGCACCCGCTGGAGCGGGTCACTCTCGCGCGCCGTTTTCAACGCGCCGGAAGCACGGCGGAACACGTCGGCTTCCTGCTCCCGCTGGCTGCGATGTGCGGCCGCCGCCGCGTAGGCGTTGGTCGCTTGGTTCATGCTGGGCATGGCTGTAGCCGATCCCTCTGGATTGAACTCGGGTTTTGCGACGGAGTGGCGCCCGGCCGGACGCGGCCAAGAACGGCGTCTTCGTGACGGATGATGCGCCGTGCAAGCTTCAGCGCCTGGTAGCAGTCATCGGCTTCTGCGGCGGCCAAGGCCCGATCGAGAATTTCGCAGGCCAGTGCCGACGTGGTCGCCTGCTTGAACGCCACCATCAAGTCCTGCGCGGCGACCAGACCTTGAGCCCGCTCTTCCTCCGATCCGATGTAGGCTGACTGGAGAGCAAAGTAGATGCGCCTGGCTGGGCTATCGGCTTCCACCGGAGACATGATCTGCTTGCCGAACAGGAAGCGGGCCTTGGCCGTAAGCTCGATGCGCGACTTGGTACGGAAGCGGATAGGGGCGCCATTGATGATCATCATTTCGCCCTGGCGCAGCTCCAAGACAAGGTTCGACATGCGCCTCTTCCTGGTTAGTGGGCTTCCACGCGAAATGCCGTGGAACCACAATGAACTATGGCTTTTCGCCGGAGTGTTGGTCGGATCTGGAACCAGGGCCGGATATATTGCTCCGGCCCGGATCACAGTGGTCGATTATTACTTGAACAGGCTTAACAGGGTCTGCGGCGCCTGGTTCGCCAGCGACAGGGCCTGGGTGCCCAACTGCTGACGGATTTGCAGTGCCTGCAACTGCGCTGATTCCTTAGCCAGATCGGCGTCCACCAGTGAGCCAAGGCCGCTGTTCAGCGCATCAATCTTATCCTTGTTGTAGCTGACTTGGTTGTTGACATAGTTAACCGAGGAACCGATCGCATTTAGGCTGGTGCCAACAGCGGTCATCTGGGTCACGAATCCGGATTGGACCATCGTGCCAATGGTGACAGAACCGGCGGTATACGTAGCCAATCCAGCGATCGCATTATAGACGGTCGACATCCCCTGGGCGACGATGCCGTAGGTAGCACCGGAATCATTGCGGATGACGGCTACACGCGCGGCCATTGGAGTTGATCCAGCAAAGTCCCCGATCAGGGTCTTGCCGTTATAGGTCGCGTCTTGGATGAACGTCTTCACGTTTGCCAGCAGAGACTTGTACTGCGCCTGATACTGAGTGAACGTGGTGCCGCTTGAATTTGCCATTTCCACCAGCACGTCACGCATGCTGGCCATGGTTTTTGAGATGTTGTTCAAGCCCGTCTGCGTGGTGGACAGCAGTCCCTGCACGTTGCCCAGCTGCTGGTTCGCCGTAGTGAGCGCGCCGACCGAAGAGCGGATCGATTCAGCCACAGCATAAGCCGCACCGTCGTCGCTGGCGTCCGCCACACGGTAGCCGGTGGACACCTTCTTCTGCACGGCCGCCAGGTCGGAGTTGGTTTTGTTCAGCGATTCGAGCGCAATCATCGCGCCGACGTTGGTGTTAACGGAGTTAATGAGGGACATGGTTGTCTTAGCCTTCGTCCATAGAGTTACGCATGCCCCCGCCTTTTGCGGGCGTGACGCCATCCTGATGCGCCCAAGTTAACGGCCGGTGAAATATGATGCGTTTTCATCATGACGCCGACAGGTATTTCGCCAACGACAGACCGTTCAGCGTGGCGATCAGCTGGTAGGACGCCTGCATCTGCGTCTGCACCAGAGAGAGTTGCGACAAAGTTGCCGCCATATCAACGTCCTCGGCTGACGAGACCTGGGAGGTCACCGCCGTCTGGATGTCGGACAAATGGGATTGGGTCTGAGTAAGCGAGTCTTGCACATTGCCCAACACGCCTGCGTCCTGCGCTATCGCACCGATCGCACCCATCAGACTGATGCGTGTGTTCTGCACCAGGTCTGGGAAACCGGCGACATTCGCCTGTGTGCTGCTGAGCGAGCCGATGGTGGCCAGCGCCCGCAAGATGTCGCGCATGTAGGAGCCGGTTGTGGTGAAGTTGGTGTTGTCCGGCGCCGGCTGAGGGATCAGCCCATTGTGACTGGCGGACAGCCCGGTGACCTCGGTCTGGCCCTGCCCGACCTGCACACTCGGCAAGGCGGGCGGATCGTTCAGCGACAGATAGTCGGAGAAGGGCGATGGCGGGCCGGCGGTGCCAGTAAACTGCGACGCGGTGAGTGTCGCTTGGGCGATGTCTGCCGCGGTAACAGGCGGAATACCCATGCCAAGGCTGGCGACGGCGGTCTGGATTGTCGCAAAAAAACCTCCCGGATTGGCCGTCGAATTCACAATATTATCCGGATCCGGCACTGGCGGGTTGCCGGTGTCCTGCCCCGCGAACACGTAAACGCCGCCGTCCTGGGTATCGAGAAGACCAGCGACCTCCTTCAGCGCATCGCGCGCCGAGGCGGCAATCGTGTCGACCGCGCTCGCGTCGATGCCCTGAACGTTGTTGAGCTGCGTATAAAAGTTCGACGCAATCGATTGGATCTGCGTCAGCGCCGACTGCGCCACCGACATCCGGCCGGTCGCCGCGTCGATATTGCTCTGCCACGCCTGCAGATTGGCAAGCTGTGGCCGAAGGTTGAGCGATGCCACGGCTCCAGAACCCAGACCCGCGTAGTCTCCGGCAATCAGGCCCGTGCTTGCCTGATTGGCCAGGTCGTTAAGCCGCCTATGCGTCGCTTCGGTGTTGGCGACAAGCTGCCCGAACGGGGCAAAGCCGGTAACACCGATCATGCTGATGCCACTCATGACGCGCGCCTCGCTACACTGCCTGCAGCAGCTGGTCGAACATCGCCTGCACTGCGCTGATGATGCGGGCGTTGGCACCGTAGGCGTTCTGCAACTGGATCATGTGTGACATCTCGGTGTCCATGTTCACACCGCCCTGGGTGGACAGTTTGTTCGCCAGTGTCGTCTGCACTGCCTGCTCGGTGTCGGCCTGCGTCGCCGTGATGGCGCTCTCCTGTGCCTGTGCGGCCAGCACCGTGGAGGCAAGGCCGCCGATGGTGGATGGGGCCACGTAGGGCGCATTCAGCGTCCCGGTCGCTCCGAGGCCGCTGGTGTGAGACTGCCATGCTGTGCCCGGCAATAGCGATGCATTGGCGCCGAACGTATAGTTGAGCACGTTCTGGATGATGTCGGTGAATCCCGCGAGGTGGTTCGTGTTGGCGTTGGCAAGCACTGTGCCATCAGCCTGAAGAACCGGTGTGCCATCGCGTACCAGGGAAGCGTTCGCCTGCACCGCGTCGTTCACCTGTATGGTGCTGGCGAAGCCAACATAGTTGCCTTGATATGGTTGCGACGCAGACGCGCTCGGCACGCTGCCGGATGAGTTAGTGAACAGCCGCAGTCCCTCGGTATCGAACCGGCTCGCGAGATTCTGCGCGAACTCGTCGAGTTCCGCCTGGTCGGTCGGCAGCGTGATATCGCGCAGCGTGACATTGGCGCCGATTTGCCCACCCCTCAGCTGACTGGTCACATCGGTGCCATTCAGCATGATCCCGCCGATGCCACCGCCAGGGTAATAATTGCCAGGCTGCACGTTGCAGCCGTCCACCGAGAACGGATTGCCGGTGCCATGGCTTGGTAAAACTAGACCGGCACTGGTGGCGATCAGCACGTCGCCGTTCGCCTGCTGCAGCACTTTGATATCCACCAACTGTGAGAGGTTCGCGACGGCAGCATCGCGCTGGTTCTCGAGATCGGCGGTGCTTCGGCCGCCAGCCTTCAGGGCGACGATCTTGTGGCTCAGGTCGCCAATCGTTGCCAGTGTGGTGTTCAGCGTCGCCACCTCCGTGACGATGCTGTCCTCTGCAGTCTGCCGCTGCTTGATATAGGTATTGCTGAGCGCATTGATGCCCTGCGCCAGCGTCGTCGCAGTGGCGACAACCTGGCTCTGCTGTGGCGCACTGCTCGGATCGTTGAGCAAGGTGGAGAACTGGTCCTGCAGATTGCCCAACAGGCTGGCGATGTCGGCGCCCTGCCCCGGCGTTCCTTGCGCCACATCGATCGCCTGCAGTGCGGCCTGCCGTGTCTGTAATTCGGCGACCGTTGCGTTCTGACTGAACAGCTCTGACT
>JBKPSV010000357.1:0-11164 GCA_046735215.1 Pseudomonadota bacterium
GCCCTCGGCTTCCCCGTGGTCAACAACACGGGTGTCACCTGGGCATCGCGCTTCGACTCAATGTGGGCACTAAAGGGTGAGCTCTGGCGAGTACGCTTCGATCCAGTCGGCGCGAAGGCATGGCCGATACGCCGCTGGGTAACACACGACTTCATCATCGGCTGCCCCGACATCGCCGTGGTCGACACGCGCGAAGGTGTAGTGAATTACATCGATGTGCTGAGTGCGTCCGATCCGGCATTCGCGCGCGCATGGTCGCGCTATCGACAGATTGCTTTCTTTGACGGACTGGTGGTGTACCGTCGGGCCGCTGCGGGCTGTATCGATCCATGGGTAGCCGCTGAACAAGCCCGCTAGCGGCTCCTGGTTTCCACACCCTACCGAACCGGCTACAGCATAGCGAGATGATCAGCAGTCCCTACCTGTTCGCCGCCTCCGACCATCCGCTGCGGGCGGTCACTGACCGCCTCAAGGTGCGGGAGGCGATATCAGGCTTCGGCATCGCCCTGCGTTACCAAGAGCGTGGACCGGACACACCAGGGGCACCCGAGGCGGACTGGTGTGAAACAGGCCATTCGATCTTCGTTCTCGCCGGCCGCATTCGCTACACATTCGACGGCCAAATCGTCGAAGCGGGCCCTGGCGACATGCTGCACATCCCGGCCGGACGGGCGCATCGACACAAGCCAAGTGTGGTCGGCGACGAGGTCGTGCGGTATGTCCTGACCGAGTTCAGCTAGGCCTCAACGCTTCCTCAACCGGTTGGCCACATGGTGGAGGGCGGAGGTATGCAATCATGCTGCTCGACAGCGTGCGGCACCTGCTGAGACTGCACGCAGCCGCGCCGGTTGAGCCGCAATGCGCGCCCGAGCCACAGCCGGTCCTGACGCCGGACATTGCGTTGGCCGAGGATGACGACCCGATCTGGCCGCGCGCCCGGATTGCCGTTGCTGAGGCGCTCTGGGGCGAGGGCTTTTTGTTGCCGGGCGGCGGCGCGGAGGTGGTTCGGCTGGCCAAGCCTTTGGGACTTTCGGCGGCTTCAAGCCTGCTGTTGGTTGGCGCGGGGACCGGCGGTCTACCCCGCCATATCACCGCGGAGTTGGGGGTGTGGGTGACCGGCTATGAGGCGAATCCACGGCTGGTCGCCTTGGCGAACGAAAGGAGCCAGCGGGCAGGGCTGGGGCGCCGTGCCCAGGTCGAAACCTGGGACCCGCAGCGGCCGAAGTTCCCAGCGCGATACTTTCATCACGCCATGGCCATCGAACCACTCGGTGGCGAGCCGCCGGGACCGCTGTTGGACGCCGTTGCGCGAGCGCTAAAGCGTGGGGGACAGTTTGTGCTCGAGGAGCTCGTCGCAGATCGGCCGCTCCAGCCCACCGAGCCGATGGTCGAAACCTGGGCACGGCTGGCGCATCGCGCTCCGGCTGTTCCTAGCGAGGTCGCCATCACCGATGCACTGGGGCACCTTGGCTTCGACGTTCGCATCGTCGAGGATGTGTCGCGGCGCCAGGTGCAGCAGGCTCTGTTGGGCTGGCGGGCCATCGTACAAACGATGCGGCAGGCACACCCAGGAGTCCGTCAGGTGTCGTTGGTCGTGCGAGAGGCCGAGTTGTGGCTGGCGCGCATTCGCCTGATGCGAGGACAGCAGCTTCGGCTGGTGCGCTGGCACGCAATTTCCGCCGGATGAGCTCCATTGACATGCGCCGGCGGCACCCCTATCCAGCGCGGCTCTTCACGGGGCGCTGGACATGAAAATACGCAACAGCCTGAAAGCCGCCAAGGCCCGCGACAAGAACTGTCGCGTGGTGCGCCGGCACGGGCGCGTCTACGTGATCAACAAGAAGGACCCGAGAATGAAGGCGCGTCAGGGCTGACCGCTCTCGTGCCGCCGGCGGCCTGCGGGAAGGCTAACTGACGGCGAGCCCGTTGAGGCACGTTGCCCCTTGGGGCAAGGCGGGTATGGTCTAGCTGCATCCACCAGGATAGGCCTCGCCATGTTCCCTCCCAAGGATCAGCTCACGGTGTGTTTCGCACACGCTGCCTATCAGATGAAGGCGTGTTTCGATGCGCTTGGTACCGGCATACGCAACTTCGAATTGCGTGACGGCGATGCGTTTTCGCAGCGCGCCCACGAGGCGGATGTCATCGTGGTGTCCGGGATGTGGCACAATAGCCTGATCCCCTTGGCCAAACGTCTGCGTTTTATCCAGTCCATCGGGTCTGGCACAGACCAGTTCGACAAGGAGGCGTTGGGCGCACGTGGGATCCGCCTGGCGAGTGCGGCGGGTGTAAATGCCCGGGCGGTGTCGGAACACGCAATGTCGCTGATCCTGGCGCTGGCGCGTCGGTTGCCAGAGGCGCGCGACAACCAGGCGCGACGGGTCTGGCGCGGCATGATCGGCGATCTGACCCAGCGGGAGGACGAGCTCACCGGCAAGACGGTACTGATCATCGGCCTGGGTCGAATCGGCGGTCGGCTGGCCCAATTGGCAAAAGCCTTCGAGATGAAGGTGATCGGTTTTCGTCGCCATCCCGCATCCGGCCCAGGCGCGGCGGATGCGGTGCACCCGCTCACCGAGCTGCCCGCCTTTCTGCCACGCGCCGACTTCGTGGTGCTGACGTGCCCGCTCGTGCCGGAAACCCACGGATTGATCGACGACAAGGCGTTGGCTTTGATGCCGCCCTCCGCATTCCTGGTGAACGCGGCGCGTGGGCCATGTGTTGTCGAAGCCGCCCTGATCGAGGCACTGCAGGCCGGACGGATTGCCGGCGCGGCACTCGACGTCACGGATCCGGAACCGCCGCCGCAGGACTCGCCATTATGGGCTCTGCCCAACCTGTTCCTGACACCGCATACAGGTGGCGAAACCAGGCAGTACGAGGCGAACGTCATTGAGATCCTGGTCGAGAACCTCGAGCGGCTTTGGCGCGGCGAAACGGAGCTGCGCAATCAGGTCGTATAGCGCACCGCCCACGTGCTCGCTTCCCGACGCGGCGGCGCTTGCCTCGACCTGCTGGTGAGATCATCTTCGCCACTATGATCAGTCAACCTGAGCCCAAAACCGAGGTACTGGCACGGCGGGACACGATCGTAGGCGCTTTGCGCGGAATGTTGCCTCCCGAAGCGGTGATTGCCGAACCGATCCGGTTGAGGCCGTACGAGACCGATGGCCTAGCGGCGTACCGGCAACCGCCGCTGGCTGTGGTGCTGCCGGATAACACCGAGCAGGTTGCCGCAGTTATGCGGTATTGCCACGCTGAAGGCGTTCGCGTGGTGCCGCGCGGGGCCGGCACATCCCTATCTGGTGGCGCCCTGCCGATGGCGGATGCGGTGGTCGTTGGGCTGATGAAGATGAACCGCATCCTCGACATCGACTATGAGGATCGCTGCGCCACGGTGCAGGCCGGCGTGACCAATATCGGCATCACCAACGCAGTGCAGGACCGAGGTTTCTTCTACGCACCGGATCCATCAAGCCAGCTCGCCTGCATGATCGGCGGCAACGTCAACATGAACTCGGGTGGTGCGCATTGCCTGAAATACGGCGTCACTGCCAACAACCTGCTCGGCTTGAAGATCGTCACAGTGGAGGGCGATATCCTGACGATCGGCGGCCGTCACCTCGACGCAGCCGGCTACGACTGGCTCGGCCTCCTGACCGGCAGCGAGGGCCAATTGGCAGTGGTCACCGAGGTAACGGTCCGCATCCTGCGATCGCCGGAAGGCGCGCGCGCAATGCTCGCCGCGTTTCGCTCAAACGAGATCGCGGGCGCCTGCGTCGATTCCATCATCTCCTCCGGCATCATTCCGGTAGCACTTGAGTTTATGGACCGCCCGGCGATTCATGCCTGCGAGGAATTCGCGCACGCGGGATACCCGCTGGATGCCGAAGCGATGCTGATCATTGAGGTCGAAGGGAGTACCGAGGAGCAGGAGTCGCTGCTCGCGCGCATCCGGGCGATCTGCGAGCAGCACGATCCGATCAGTCTAAAAGTGTCGCAGTCGGCTGAGGAATCGCTTGCGATCTGGAAGGGCCGCAAGGGTGCGTTCGGCGCGATCGGCCGTATCAGTCCCGACTATCTCTGCATGGATGGCGTCATCCCCACTTCTCGGCTGCCCGAGGTGCTGCGCCGGATCGGCGAGATGAGTGACGCGTATGGGCTGAAAGTGGCCAACATCTTCCACGCCGGCGACGGCAATCTCCATCCGCTGATCATGTTCGACGCAAACGACCCGGAGAGCTTTCGCAAGGCGGAGCACTTCGGCGCCGACATTCTGAAGCTATGCGTTGAGATGGGCGGCTGTCTTACCGGCGAGCACGGCGTTGGTGTGGAGAAGCGCGAGCTGATGCCGGTGCAATTCAGCGCCGAAGAACTGGAGCAGCAGCGTCGCATCAAGACTGCGTTCGACCCGGACTGGCTGCTCAACCCGAACAAGGTGTTTCCGCTGGCGACGAGCAGTGAGCGATCTGCTCACTCCCACTGACGAAGAAGCGATCGCAGCGGCGATCAGGCGGGCGGCGGCGGCGCAGGAGCCTCTCGCCGTCGTAGGCAACGGCACGAAGTCGGCCATGCTGCGACCGGTACAGGGTGCGCGTTCTCTGTCCACACGCAACCTGACGGGTATCACTGTATATTCGCCGAAAGAGCTGATCATCAGTGCCCGTGCCGGTACCTTGTTGTCGGAAATCGAGGCAGCGATCGCCAAGCAAGGCCAGCACATCATCGCCGAGCCACCTGATCCCGGCGGGCCGCAGACGATCGGCGGGGTGGTGGCAACGAACCTGTCCGGTCCGCGCCGTGTCGCCTGGGGAGCGATGCGCGATCACGTGCTCGGGGTTCGCGCGGTGACCGGACATGGCGAGCTGATTCACTCCGGTGGACGTGTGCTGAAGAACGTCACCGGTCTCGATCTATGCAAGCTGCTGACCGGCAGCCACGGCACGCTTGCCGTTATCACGGAAGTTACGCTGAAGGTATTGCCGGCCCCGGAAGGTGTCGGCACGTTGGTCCTGCCGGGGTTGGACGCTGCCGAGGGTGTGGCGGCGTTGTCCGCGGCACTCGGTTCGCCTTATTCCGTTTCGGCGGCGGCGTGGCTGCCGGCGGATGCCGCGGCACGCAACCCCCTGCTGGCGACCTTCCACAGCCCTGTCGCGCTGGTCCGCATCGAAGATTTTGTCGCCTCGGTCGCCTACCGCACGCAGAAGCTGCACGACGACCTGGGCGGTCGTGGCGAGATCCTGGATGATGCGGCATCACGCTCTGTATGGCGGACGATACGAGACAGGGAGCCATTGATCGTTGCGACCGACGAAGCGGTGTGGCGTGTTTCGGTGCGCCCCTCGGCGGGCGCGCACGTGCTGCGTTCTGTTGCCAATGCATGCGGCGCGCGCGGATATCTCGATTGGGGTGGGGGCTTGGTGTGGCTTGCCGGGGCGGCAACCTCCTCGGCTCACGCGGCGGTGCAGTCGGCAGCGCTAGACGCTGGCGGCAGCTGGATGTTGGTGCAGGGACCCGAGACACTGCGCGTCGCCGTCGATGTCATTCCGCCGGAAGCCGAACCCTTGGCGCGAGTCACCCGACGCGTGAAGGCAGCATTCGATCCGTATGGTGTTCTGAACCCTGGTCGCCTGTATGCTGGTTTGTAGGTGCGCATGACTATACCCAGCGGCGCCATCATACCCCTGTTCCTGGTGAGCTTTCTGCTGTTCGCAATCCAGTACTTCCGCCTCAACTACGACCGACGGCTGATGAACCTGCAATTCGGCATGATGCTGGGGGCGATCGTCCTGATGCTCGTCGTCGTCTTCTTCAGGGGAATACTCTTCTCCTGGGTATTCTTCCTGCTCGGCTTGTTGTGGCTTGGGCTGGCTATCTATCTGCTGCGAAAACTGCCGCCGGCTGGGATTTGAAGCGATGCAAACGAATTTCACCACCGCGCAGTTGCGCGATCCAGAGACCGCTGCTGCAAACCAAGTACTGCGTACCTGCGTGCACTGCGGGCTCTGCACCGCAACATGCCCGACGTTTCTGCTGCTGGGCGATGAACTCGACAGCCCGCGCGGGCGTATTTACCTGATCAAGGACATGCTGGAAGCGCAGCGGCCGGCGACGGAAGACGTTGTGCGCCATATCGACCGCTGCCTGTCGTGCCTTGCCTGCATGACAACCTGTCCGTCTGGCGTGAACTACATGCACCTGGTCGATCACGCGCGGACGTATATCGAGCGGACTTATCGCCGCCCATGGCACGAGCGCGCGCTGCGCACTGCGTTGGGTACGATACTGCCGCGTCCGAGGCTGGTTCGCTGGGCATTGCTTGGGGCCCTGCTGGTTCGCCCGCTGGCGAGACTGCTGCCGCGAGGAGGTGTGCTGGGGCAGCGGCTGCAGGCAATGCTGGATCTCGCCCCGAGCCGATTGCCAGCCTCAGACGGTGCAAGCGCCCCGCAGGTGCATCGTGCACAAGGTGTCCGGCGTGCTCGGGTTGCACTGCTGACCGGCTGCGCGCAACAGGTGCTATCGCCCGAGATCAACGGAGCGACGATCCGCCTGCTGACGCGAATGGGCATCGAGGTCGTGGTACCACACGGCGCCGGTTGCTGCGGTGCACTGACGCACCACATGGGACAGCATGATGCCGCCATGGCGAGTGCACGCGCGAACATCGCGGCCTGGAGCGAACAACTTGAGGGCGAGGGATTGGATGCCGTGGTCATCAACGCATCAGGCTGCGGCACCACAGTCAAGGACTATGGGTTTATGTTCCGCACCGAGCCGGAACCTTGGCGAACCAACGCAGAGCGGATCTCGGCCCTGGCGTGTGACATCAGCGAACTGCTGTCGCGTCTGAACTACGCGCCAACCAGAACGACACCGAATCTGAAGGTTGCCTACCACTCAGCCTGCAGTCTGCAGCATGGCCAAAGGATCACGGCAGAGCCCAAGACACTGCTGCAGCGGGCCGGCTTCACCGTGGTCGAGCCGGCAGAGTCGCACATCTGTTGCGGCTCCGCTGGCACCTACAACATGCTGCAGCCGGCGATTGCCAGCCGACTACGCGAGCGCAAGCTCGGCAACCTGCGAGCTACGAAGCCCGATCTGATCGCCACCGGCAATATTGGCTGCATCACCCAGCTTGGTGGCGGAGGGTTGCCAGTGGTGCACACGGTCGAACTACTCGACTGGATGGCAGGCGGGCCCGTTCCAAGGGCGATGGCATGAAGAAAGGCATTGTTCTGGCGGCCATGCTGTGCGCTTCGCTTCCGGTATTCGGACAGACGACCAATCCGACCAATCTGCAGAGCAACGATCGTCGCGCAGCGCTTGATAGACTTCTTGGCGCTCTGAAGACGGCGCCCAGCGAAGAGATCGCCGGCCCATTGGAGCAGCAGATCAGGGAGCTATGGCTGAATGCCGGCACGCCCGCTGTAACGCTGCTGATGAGCCGCGGCATGCGCGAGATGAAAGCAGACGCCAAGCAGGACGCAATTGAGGACTTCTCAGCGGCGATCACATTGGATCCGTCGTTGGCTGAAGCCTATCACCAACGTGCCATCGCCCGCTTTGCCTCCGGCGATACGCCAGGTGCCATCGCCGATCTCCAGGCAACTCTGCAGCAAGAGCCGCGAAGCTTTTCGGCGTTCCAGACGCTCGCGGCGATTGCGGAGGCGCGCAAAGACTGGAAGGGCGCGTATGAGGCTTGGCAGAAGGTGCTGGAGATCGATCCGAAGAGCCCCGGCGGCCAGGCACGGCTCAAGGACCTCCGCCGGCGTGCGTTGGGAGAGGAGGCGTAAGCCCGACGGTCGCTGTTCAGCTGCACCTCCTTGTAAGGCTCCCACGTATGGAAGACGGTGCGGCTTTCAATCCGAAAACCAAGTGTTCGCTGCATTGTTCTGAAATATCTTTGATGTAGAGCATTTTGAGCTAATTCTGGCGGATTGTTGAGGTGGACGGCCGCGACGGCAGCAATGTTTCACATTGAGGTCGTTGGATCTCAAAGAGAGGAGCCGTCACCCAGGACAAACTTAGGCGCATTGGCGCCGACACGTCCAAGGCTAGTCAATACACGCTAACAACAGGATAGCCAGCATTGCTCGATTACGGAATGTATGACTGATTCCACCGCCGCCGAACCAACCTACGCCGCTCGTATCACCGCGCAAAGCTGTCCAACCGGAATGCCGTTCGAGTTGAAAGTGATCCGGCACATACTACGTTCCATGATCGTGCCGGACACAATCAGGCCGCGCGGACTCTCTGGCTCATGTTGCACCATGCGGGGAGCAACATTCGCAATCGAATAATGTTTGCCAGCATCTGCTGATCGCGGGCCGGCTTCGACGAGCTACCTTCCGAAATCTGATCAGATCGGCCAGCGCGTCACATCCGCGGCGCGCCGCCCATAACCTGGTTCATCCGAGACCGAGCGAGCGTTAGGCAAATTGCAACGCGGTTCGCATACCTTCAGGTGAACTGGGAGCGCGCGAGCATGCCGAGTTTGATTGAAGACTTTGCCTTCATCGCCAAGCGAGCGCAGGAGATCAGGGTGGCGCGCTACCACGAATTGGGGGTATCCGCCCCAAACCCACCCGCCGCACCGCAGACAGTTCCGCAGCAGACAGTTTCCCAGCAGGCGGTCACCGACGGCTTTCGTTATGCCCCGGGCTTCGAACATCTGGCTGCTCTATCGGATGATGCCGCAGGCTGATCCGGCGTCGGATCGGGGCTGAGTGACGTAGCAGCTATTCGGGTCTCAGAGGCAACTACCGATCCGTCAGGCGTAGCTCGATGCGGCGGTTCTTCGCGTAGGCATCCGGCGTGTCCGCGGGAACCAGCGGCTGGTTCTCGGCAAATCCGGTGGCGGCGAGATGGTCGCCCGGAACGCCATAGGCGATCAGCATCTTTACCACGGTGATGGCACGCGCCATGGAAAGCTCCCAGTTCGATGCGAACTGACTCGACTTGATTGGTTGCTTATCGGTGTGGCCATCGACGCGCAGCACCCAATGGATGTCGGGCGGGATCTCGGCTGCGATGTCCTTGATGGTGACAGCGAGCGCTGTGATCTCGTTCTGGCCTGCTGGCTTGAGGTCTGCGCTACCCAGGGGGAACAGCACCTCGCTCTGCAGCACGAAGCGATCACCGACGATCTGAATGCCGGACCGATTGGCCAGCAGCTCCCGCAGCTTGCCAAAGAATTCGCTGCGATAACGCTGTAGCTCCTCGACTTTGGCTGTCAGCGCCACGTTCAGCTTTTGCCCGAGATTGGCAATCTGCGTGTCCTTCTGCACCTCCTGGTTCTTGGCTAGATCCAGCGCCTTGGCGACCGAGGTGAGCTGCGCCTTCAGCTCATCCACCTGCCGGTTGAGCAATGCAACCTGCGCCCGCGCAGAATCACCAAGCCGCTTTTCGTCGCCAAGTTGCGTTTCCACCGCGGCGCGCCGCTGCTCGTCGGTCATGGCACGGGCGGCGGCGTCCTGGGTTTGCTTCTCCAGCTCATCGCGCAGTGCCAGCAGCGCGCGATTCTGTTCGGCCAGCTTGGCAAGATCGGACAGCTTCGTCTCGATCGTCTCCTTGTCGGCGCGGACCGTTTTGTCGAGCGCTGCCATCTGCCGCTGCATCTCGGCGAGTTGCGCCTGGCGATCGGCGAGTTGTGCGTTCAGTGCCTGGCTGGCCTTGTTCGCGGCATCGAGCTTGCTGTTCGTTTCGTCAAGTTGCCGCTGCAGCGCGGCAGCCTGAGTCGCCACTGCCTGGGCCTGCTGTACGCTCGTCGCCAACTGACGTCGCGTGTCGCCGAGCTGGGTGGCGACTGTCGCGGTCTCCTGCTTGGCTGCATCGGTGTTCTGGTTGGCTGCGGTCAGCTGCTTTTGCAGCTGCTCTGATCGGGCCGTGCTCGATTGCGCCTGCAAAGCCGCATCGGTGAGCTGCTGCGCCAGGCGATCGCGGTCGGCCCGCAGGGTGTCACGATCAGCCGCGGTGCTCTCAGCCTGAGCCCTGAGCGTTGCAAGCTGTTGCGACAGCGAGGCGCGCGCGGCGCTGGTTGCCGACAATTCGTTGTTGAGCGCGGCAATCGACTGCTGCAGGTCGGCACTACGGCCACGCTCCAGCGACAGCATGTCGCTGACCTCCGCCATCTGCCGATTGACGCGGTCGAGTTGCTTGTCCCGACCGGTCAGCACGACCGAGAGAAAGCCCTGGGCGAGCACAAACACCAGCAGCACAAAGATGATGACCATCAGCAGCGTGGACAGAGCGTCCACGTAACCGGGCCAGGCCGAGAGTCCGTTGTCGCCGCGGCGGCGTGTCGTCAGCGCCATGCCCGCGCCCTTGCCATGCGGTCACTGGTCATCGCTGGTCCTCCGCAAGTGCGGCGACAGTTCGGGTGAGGATGCGAAGGTCATTGCGGAGCTCGGCCGTGCTCTGAGCTCGCCCTTGCTCGGCATCGGTGAGCAGGCGCTGCAGGTAGAGCTCGATATTGCGCAGGTGGCCCCGCGCGGCTTCCTCGAAGCCATCGCGCCGTGGCTCGGTGAGCCGCTGCAGCGCCGGGCCGATCGCCGCCTGCGCTTCGGCGATGCGCAGCATGAGTTGCTGGCTGGTGCGGGTCGAGTCCGTCAGCGTGGCAATGTGCTCGGTCAGCGCAAGCACCGCCTGATTGGCCTGGCCGCGGCTGTCCTCCCCCCGCTGCAGGATGCGCTGCAGGTTCTCCATGTTCTCGGCCGTCTGCTCCAGAAGCGCCTGGACATAGACCGGAATCGACCCCTCGCCCTCGGCCAACACGCCAGAGGAGAGCCGTGTCAGTCCGGCCAGCCATTCCTCGAGCTCATTGAAGAACCGATTCTGCGCCTGGCCGGCAGTAAGATCCAGGAACCCCAATACCAGCGCACCAGACAGGCCGAATATCGATGCCGAGAACGCTGTGCCCATGCCCGCAAGCGGCTTGGCCAGGCCCGACTTGAGCTGCTCGAACAGTGCGTTCAGGTCGCCGGATCCCACCGACATCGAGCCGATCACGTCCGAGACTGCCCCGACGGTCTTCAGCAGGCCCCAGAATGTGCCGAGCAGGCCGAGGAAAATCAGCAGGCCGGTCATATAGCGTGACAGCTCGCGGCTCTCGTCCAATCGTGAGGCGATACCATCCAGCAGGCTGCGCATGGCCGAGGCGGAC
>JBKPSV010000358.1:0-16503 GCA_046735215.1 Pseudomonadota bacterium
GCTTATCTCGCCCGGGCGCGCCCGCTGCCCGCCGCCGGTGAGTGCCGCCTGCGACGCCGAGTGGTGCGGTTCGCGAAACGGCGGGCGCATGACCAGTCGTCCGCCCTCCAGCATGCCTGCGACGCTGTGGATCATGCTGACCTCCAGCGCCTCCTTGGGTGACAGATCAGGCAACAGCCCAGGAAGCCGAGCGGCGAGCATCGATTTGCCTGACCCCGGCGGACCGATCATGAGCAGGTTGTGGCCGCCGGCCGCTGCGATCTCCACCGCGCGCTTGGCGGTCTCCATACCCTTCACGTCGGACAGATCCGGCACGCGGGCAGCCTGCGCGATGCCGGCGGTTTCTGGCGGGGTCAGCACCTGGGCGCCGCGGAAGTGGTTGATCAGCGACAAGAGATCCGTCGCGGCCAACACCTCGATCCGACCGGCCCACGCTGCCTCGCCGCCCTGGCTGGCCGGACAGATCAGGCCCAGATCCATGGTGGACGCGCCGATTGCGGCGGGCAGAACGCCTGCCACGGGGTTCAACGTCCCGTCCAGCGACAACTCGCCCAATGCGGCATAACCGTAGAGGTCCTCGCGCGGCACGACCTCCATTGCGGCCAGAACCCCTAGCGTGATGGGCAGGTCGAAGTGGCTGCCTTCCTTCAACAGATCCGCAGGGGCGAGATTGATCAGCACTCTGCGTGGCGGCAGCCCAAGGCCCATGGCGCTCATCGCCGCACGCATGCGTTCGCGCGCCTCGCCCACCGCCTTATCGGGAAGTCCCACCAGCAGCAGCGCGGGACTGCCGCTGGAGATCTGCACCTGGACCTCGACCGGCACCGCCTCGATGCCGGAGAAGGCGAAGGTGCGCACGCGGGCAATCGGCGCTGCGGAGGTCTTGGACAGGTTCGAAGGCCACGTGTTGCAAAGCCCGAGATGTAACGAAGCTTGGTGAACGCAACGGTAATGCCTGCTGGCTCAAATCGGCAGGTCAGCCTATGAGGGCTTGATGCGGCATTGGTTCGCGATCCCGGCTTTGCTGTTCGCGATCCTCGCCTGCCAGGCCGAAGCGGCACCGCAGCGGATCGAGATCGCCCCACCCGCAAGCGAGGTCGCTTTCCGGGCGTATAAGCTGGGTTTGCTGCCAATCGATGGCAAATTCACCCGCTTCGACGGCTCGCTGAGCTTCGATCCCGACAACAGAGCATCCTGCCAGGTGGATCTGCGCGTCGAGGTGGCCAGCCTGCGGACCGATGACCCGGAGGTCCTGCCCGTGGTGACCGGGCCGGATTTCATGGATGCCTCCAACTTCCCCCTTTTGCAGTTCGCCGGTCGCTGCACCGGCGGCGAAATCGGCGGCATGCTGACGATGCATGGCGTGACCCACCACTGCTCGCTGTCGCTGGACTGGCGAGCGAATGAAGTGGTTGCCCAGGGCCATATCGTTCGCGCCGACTGGGGCATCTCGGCGATGCCGCTGCTCGCGGGGAAGACGGTGCGCATCCGCGTCGCGGTGCCCCTCGCGGCACAACCCAGCCATGGCGGATAAGCAAACGAAGAACGCTTGACGCTCAGCACGGCCGACCCGATCATTCGTATACAAATGAAAGCGGGGACCGGGCATGTCGGATGTCGTGAGCGACACGCTGACCGATTTCCGCGTCGAAGATCACATCGGTTTCCTGCTGCGCCGAGCGCATCAGCGTCACGTCGCGCTGTTCACGGCAGCAATGGCACATGCCGACGTCACGCCCACGCAATTCACCGCGCTGCTGAAGACGGTACAGTTGCGGCGGGTTACACAGAACCTGCTGGGGCGCCGGGCCGCCATGGATCCCGCAACGATCCAGGGCGTGACCCGCCGGCTGATTGCGCGTGGACTGATCCGCCGCAGTCGCGACCCGTTAGACCGCCGGACTGCGGTGTTGGAACCGACCGAGGCGGGCGTTGCGCTCATCGCGGATGTCGTGGCATGCGCGCATCAGGCGCATGAGGCGGCGTTGGCGCCGCTATCCCTAGAGGAGCGGACCGATTTGCTCCACCTGTTGCGAAAGATAGGTTGAACGTACGATGGATGCCGTGCCTGCTGCCGATGCAGTGATCCTGGGCTTCGGCTTCAGCTGTGCCGATCTCGGCGTGCGCGAGGGACTGGTCCGGTTGGATCATCTCTTTCTCGACCGGCTGGCAGCTGAAGATGCAGCCCTGCACGCGCGCCTGTTGGCGGCGCGGGCGGCTCCGGAATCGATGTCCGTTGCGGAGGAAAGCGATCTCATCGTTGCGCTGGCACCCCACTTGGACAGCTTCGTGGCTGCGCTATTCGAGATCGAGGCGGAGACCCTGGCGCTGGCCCGCCAGACTCATGATCTGGACCCGATCCACGCCTGCAAGCGGCTGTTCGTCCAGCGTCAGGCGGTCAAGAAGTACCCTGATCCATCCGGGTTCGATGGCCCCGTGCTCCGTGCAGCCGTCGGAGCGCTGCTTGGCGGCCCGCTGACCGAGCGCCGCTTCGCCGACAAGGTTGCCGCCTGGGAGAATAGCGGAGACGCCGAGGCGCTCGATCTGGCGATGCGCTACGCCTCCTGGGCGACGCTGACGGCGGCAGGGCATGAAGCGCATCCCGGCAATACTCTGTTTCGTGTGCCGCATCGTCTCGACTATAATCATCTGGTTCCGGTTGAAACCATCGAGCACGACGGCGTTACGATGCTGCATCTGCCGGAACATCACTGGCGCACGCGTGACGGTTTTGCGCTGACCGACGCCGGAATGAACCACCAGCAGGCGCTGGATCAGATCAACTATTGCATCTGGTGTCACACGCAGGGCAAGGATTCCTGTCGCCACGGTCTGAAGGACCGCAAGACCGGACAGTTTCAGAAGTCACCATTCGGCGTCACCCTGGCGGGCTGTCCGCTCGACGAGAAGATCAGCGAGATGCACACCCTGCGAGCGCAGGGAAGCGCGATCGGCGCTTTCGCGATCATCGCCATCGACAATCCGATGATGGCTGCGACCGGTCACCGTATCTGCAATGACTGCATGAAGGCGTGCATCTATCAGCGCCAGGATCCGGTCGATATCCCGCAGGCGGAGACACGCGTCTTGAAGGACGTGCTCGGCCTGCCCTGGGGGTTCGAGATCTACGCGCTGCTGACCCGTTGGAACCCGCTCGACTTTCGCCGTCCGTTGCCGCGTTCCGACAGTGGGCGCAAGGTGCTGATTGTCGGGCTGGGGCCTGCGGGCTTCACCCTGGCACATCACCTGATGAACGACGGCCACACCGTGGTGGCGATCGACGGCCTGAAGATCGAGCCGCTCGGGTTCGATCCCAACGCGCCGGTGCGCGATGCTGAAGACTTGTTCGAAAACCTCGACGACCGGGTGATGGCAGGCTTCGGGGGCGTCGCCGAGTACGGCATCACCGTGCGATGGAACAAGAATTACCTGAAGCTGGTGCGCCTGCTGCTGGAGCGGCGGGGGGAAAAATTTGCGCATTTCGGTGGCACGCGCTTTGGCGGTGGCGCGACGCTCGGAATAGATGACGCCTGGGCCATGGGCTTCGATCACATCGCGCTTTGCATGGGCGCCGGCAAACCCACCGTGCTCGACATCCCAAACGGGTTGGCACGAGGAGTTCGCGCAGCATCGGATTTCCTGATGGCATTGCAGCTGACCGGTGCGGCGAAACAGTCGTCGCTCGCCAATCTGCAACTGCGTCTGCCGGTCGTGGTCATCGGCGGCGGCCTCACCGCCATTGATACCGCGACCGAGAGCCTCGCTTATTACGTCCGGCAGGTCGAAAAATTCGCTGCGCGCTTCCGCATCCTGGTAGCGGAGCGCGGTGAAGCGGCCGTGCGGGCCGCATGGAACGCTGAAGAGGCTGGCGTTGCCGATGAGTTCCTGGCGCACGCTGCGGCGCTCGCCTCGGAGCGTGAGGCGGCGTCACGCGAGGGCAGAGCGCCGCGGCTAGCCCAGCTCCTCAATGCCTGGGGCGGCGTCACCATCGCCTATCGCCGTCGGCTGATCGACAGTCCCTCCTACACCCTGAACCACGAGGAAGTGGCCAAGGCCATGGAGGAGGCGGTCCGTTTCGCCGAGGGCTTGACGCCCCGTCGGGTGGAAATAGACGAGTTCGGCCATGCCGCCGCCCTGTTAGTGTCGCGTGCCGATGGGTCGGAAGTCATGCTGCCGGCGCGCGCCATTCTGGTCGCTGCCGGCACCCAGCCGAATACCGTGCTGGCGCGTGAGGACGGCCGCATCCGCCTCGATGGCAAGTACTTCGAGGCGATCGACGCGACGGGTGCCCCGGTGACCGTCGTGCGCGGCTTGGCCAAGCCGGAGGCGACGCACGTGCTGATGCACCGCGCCGACAATGGCCGCTTCATCAGTTTCTTCGGGGATCTGCATCCAAGTTTCTTCGGCAACGTCGTGAAGGCGATGGGCGGAGCCAAGCGCGGTTACCCCGTCGTGTCGGGCACGCTTGCCGCGCAGGGCGCCACAGCGATCAGTGGCCCGGAACTGATCGCGCATTGCCGTCAGCAACTGCTGCCCACGGTGCATGCGGTCAACCGATTGACCCCGACCATCGTCGAGGTCGTGGTGCACGCGCCTGCTCAGGCCCGGGCGTTCCAGCCAGGCCAGTTCTATCGCCTGCAGAACTACGAGATGCTGGCGCCGCGCATCGCCGAAGCTGGCGTGGCTAGCACCGTGCTGGCGATGGAAGGCCTGGCCATGACCGGCGCGTGGACCGACCCGGAGCAAGGGCTCGTGTCGGTGATCGTGCTGGAAATGGGTGGCAGCTCGGATGTCTGCGCGCTGTTGAAGCCGGGCGAGCCGGTGGTGCTGATGGGCCCGACCGGATCGCCGACCGAGATCCTCGGCGGCAAGACCGTGGCGCTGGTCGGCGGGGGCCTGGGCAACGCTGTGCTGTTCTCGATCGGCGCTGCTTTGCGCGCCGCGGGGTCGCGGGTGATCTACTTCGCCGGCTACAAGCAGATGCGCGACCGCTACAAGGTGGCCGAGATCGAGCGCGCCGCCGATGTCATCGTATGGTGTTGTGACGAGGCGCCAGGATTTGCGCCGACGCGGCCGCAGGACCGCAGCTTCGTCGGCAATATCGTGCAGGCGATGGCCGCGTGCGGTGCCGAAGTGGGCCTGGCGCAGGCGGACCACCTGATCGTCATCGGCTCGGACCGCATGATGCAGGCGGTTGGCGCCGAGCGACGCGGCGTGCTGGCGCCGTTGCTGAAACATGGCCATACCGCCATCGGCTCGATCAACTCACCGATGCAGTGCATGATGAAGGAGGTCTGCGCGCAGTGCCTTCAGCCGCAGGTTGATCCCGCCACCGGCGAGCGGACCGTGGTGTTCTCTTGCTTCAACCAGGATCAGGCGCTGGATCGTGTGGACTTCTCCGCGCTGCACGAACGGCTGGTGCAGAACGGAGTGCAGGAGAAGCTCACGGCGCAGTGGATAGATCGCGCACTGCGCCGATTGCAGGCGAGAGGCGTAGCGGCGTAGCCAACCTCTGCTGTTTCAGCCTTACTTGGCTCGGACCAGTTGACCGCGGATCTCGCCACCCTTGTTGTCGGCGGTGTGCACGTTCGCATACCACTTGCCGGCTTCAAGGTCCTTCATCTGCGCGTCGGTCAGCGTTACCGTGCCGGTTGATGGGCTCGGGGGGTTGTTGCCGATCGGCACAGCCACATCAGCATTCGCTCCAGCGTCGGCGGGGCCGTGGAAATGCGCCGCCGTCGCGGGCCCGGTCAGGCCCATATACGTTATCGTGTAGCTGAGCTGCCTGGTGTCGGTGTTCAGTGTGGCCAGCACGTCACCGGAACCAGTCGAGTTCGTCGGCGGCACCTCGGCCTTGCCGGTCAGTGCCGCGCGATAGTCGATCGTCGCTGCCAAGGCCGAGGACAGGCAGCCGGCGGAGATGATCGCAGCCAGAAGTGACGTTCGGAACATGAATCCCCCTTCGCTTCACTTGAGTCGGCCACCCCCGAGTCGGGGCGGTCACCTTGGTGAAAGACGCTGCAAAAGTCACGATATTCCATCTGCAACGTTAATGCTTAGTTCTGCTCGTGCCGACACCGTGCGAGCGCCATGCACTGCCGCGCAGTAGCCGGCTACTTGACCTCGGCGATCAGAACATCGCCCACCATCACCTCGGGGACTCCCCTGGCGAACTCCAGAACGTTGTTTCTGACCCAATCCGCGGCCTTTTCGTTGGAGAGCAGGGCCTGATCCGCACTGTCGAACATGCTGATAGTGATCACCGCATCCGGGCCACCTGAAGCCAGATAATATCCCCGAAAACCTTCCATGCCTCGCATCAAAGGCACAAACCCTTCCTGGACGCGTTTCGTCCATTCGGCTGTCGCGCCTCGTCGTACTTGATACCTTCTGACGGCGACGAACATTGGTTGGTTCCCCGTACAGCGCAGCGCAGCCTCTAAGTAATACACCGAACCCTGGCTCAACGACGAGGCCGGATCGTGGCAGGCGATGCATCGCTCAGCCACCCGATTCGGCGCCTGGTTGCTTGATCGCATCTGCCCGGCTCAAATCGTTTGCCGGGGCGCAGCCGTCCGCGCATCGCCGGTATTCGGCGTGCCCGTCGGTTCGATAAGGAGCAGGTGCACCTCATCTCGGGCGACAGGCCGGTGTTCCACCCCCTTGGGAACGACAAACATCTCGCCGGCACCAAGTGTGACGGTACGATCCCGCAGCTCGATATCCAAAGTTCCCTGGAGTACCAGGAAGAAATCGTCCGTATCGTCGTGTTGGTGCCAGATGAACGGGCCTTTGAGCTTCGCCACCATGACGTCGTGGCCGTTGAATACGCCGACGGTTCGCGGGGCAAAATAATCGGCGAACCGCTCAAGCTTCTCGGCGAGATTGGCCTTTTCGATCATTACGGGCTCCTGCTTCGGGTTGCCTCGCCTACCGGCAGGCTAGACGATCTTCGCATCCAGGTCTGCTCGCGGCCAGCGCTGTGGCCACCAGTTCTGCGGCGGATCCATGCCGGTGCCGAATGTGGTCAAGATCGGAGCATCATCCAAAGCTAAAGGAAGGTCTTGTCGCAGCCCGCGCCCAATCCTCTCCAAGCCTGCGCTGACATACTGCAAACAGGAACCTCGCCGCCGCCCACGTAGTGGTGCGTGAGGGGCGGCCAAATCGATGATCCTCAACACAATTGTCAGCAACAGAACGGACGGATTGCGCTTGCGCTGTTCGAAGGCACGACATACTCAGGAGCAAATTCCCAATTCTGCCATGTGCCTCAAGAAAATCGCCGTTGTTACGCTCAGATCACTGTTGCCCAGCTCAGCGCGCCGTTGAATCGCACATATTCACGATAAGCGGAGCGACCCGAACTACTGCAATCCGACCTTGATCGAGAGACTGTCCTCCCAAGCTTCCGTCGACCATCGAGAGGCGATGGTGGTCCGCTTTGTTTGTTCATAGCGAGACGGAAGCCGAACGGGAGAAAAGCATGGCAAAGGGCAACTCCAGATCTCAGCGCGGCGAGGCAGCTTTGCAAAGCAGCGACGTTTCCGATCAGACGGTATCGCAGGTCGGCAAGGCGGCTGTTGAAATCCTCAAGCTGCGCCAGTCGCTCGAGGAGAACATGGCTACTGCGCAGACCGAAGAGGAGCGTGAAACCCTCACCACTTCGGTTGAGATGGCGGCGGTTCGTGCCATCGATGAACAGGGCCTGACGGTCGAGGAGTATAACGAGGTGCTCGCCGCCGCGCGCTCGGATCAGGAACTGGAAGAACGTGTTCTGCTCGCCTGCAAGGCGGCCTGACCTATCAAATGCCGAGGGGGTATTAATGAAAGCGTCACGAGCCATCGTCTTGATGGCATCCCTGCTGATGCTTGCGGCGTTGCCGGCCGCAGCGCAGCAGGCACCTACAACACCGAAGTCACCTGCAACATCGTCGCAACAGGGCCAGATGTCGGAGACGATGGTCGCCAAGGTCGGCACCGCTCTGCGGCATGTGGCGATGATCCGTCAGGAGTACTCGCAGCGTGCGCAGTCAACCAATTCGCCGCAGCAACAGCAGGCTCTTTCCGATCAGGCGCGGACTGAAATGGTGAAGGCGATCGGCGACCAGGGATTGTCGGTGCAACAATATCAGCAGGCGATCCAGATGGCGCAAAACGATGACTCGTTGAAGCGGCGGCTGTTGTCAGTTGCTGAGGCGGGCGACAAGTAAAACAGCGCCACCGCACGCGTTAGGGCGGCGGCGGGGTCAGCACACTCGGCGTCGGTCGGTTACAGGACGCCTCTGTGATTCCACAAGCCCCCATTCGCGTCCGTCTACCGCGCACCTTGCGCGGTAGTGCGGCTCCCTGACTCGTTGTCTACCCGGAGAAGGGTCTGCGAGCGTTGGACGTCTGTTCTCGGGGTTAATCAAGAAGCTTGAGCCGCACGCATACCCTTGGCTAAATACCTTAATGGTTGGCTGGGCTATTGCTCATCACTTGGGGGTATTTCGGCCAAGAGACTGAATGTCTGGCGCGCGGGCAAAGCCACTGGCACCACTGACTTCCGGCAGGGGTCGCGTGCCTTTCTCTCCGATGCAGTGACTGGTAGTGTGCTGTTGGGAGGCAAACCCAATGCGCTTTGGCCTCTGCTATATTCCGGATTACCACCAGGAGCTTTCCGGATCCTGGCAGGACTGGTACGACAACATGATCCGGGAAGTGAAGCTGGCGGAAGCGCTTGGCTTCGATGGCGCCTGGTTCGCTGAACATCGGGTCGCCGGCTTTGCCTTTGGCTCCCCTGCCCTATTCATCGCTGCCTGTGCCCGCGAGACCGAACGAATCCGGCTTGGTTGCTCGGTCAGTCTGTTGCCGCTGAACGATCCGGTGCGCACGGCAGAGGACTTCGCGATGGCAGATGTGTTGTCACATGGCAGGGTCGACTTCGGCGTCGGGCGCGGGCTCTACAAATACGACTACGACGTCGCCAACGTGGCGATGAGCGAAAGCCGCGAGCGTTTCAATGAGAACCTGACGATCATCCGGGCACTATGGGCTCGGGAGAATGTGACGCATCAGGGGCGTTGGACCACGCTGGAAAACCATACGTTGGGACCGCGGCCGGTGCAGCAGCCAACGCCGCCGATCTGGGTTGCGGCGGTGCGCACCGAGGCGACATATCGCTGGGCTGGCGAGAATGGCTTCAACCTGTTGACTGCGCCATTCTTCTTCACCGACCATCGCGAACAGCAGGCCCTGCTTGCGGTCTACCGCGACAGCCTGCGCGCGCATGGCCATAATCCATCTACGAAAGAAGTCATGGCCGTATACCACATGTACTGTGCGGAAAAGGACAGCGATATCGGCGTTTTCGCCGACCCCGCGTTACGGCGATACCAGGCCTTCACCAAGGCAACCGACCTGTCGCGTCAGGCGTATCGCGATCCGGTGGCCTACAGCGATTGGAAGGGGTTCTTCGAGAACCGCGAAACTATCACGTTGGAGCAGATGAAGGCCGAACGTGCAGTGATCGGCCGTCCAGGAGAGTGTATCGAAAGGCTTCGACTGTTGTCGGAGCGATTTGGCATTACGTATTTCAGCTTCGAAGTCAATTTCGGCGCGCTGCCGCATGATGAGGTAGTGCGATCAATCGGACGCTTTGCCAATGACGTAATGGCGAAACTGCGGTAGCCGTGCTTCCTGGACTGTTCGCAATTGCTGCGTGCCTTCTACGACTTCGAGCACAACACAAGGAGCCATGAGATGCCACGACAGTTGGTTTCATCAGGGGGGCCCTTCGAACAGAAATACGGATACAGTCGCGCGGTGCGTGTCGGAGCCCAGGTGCACGTTGCCGGAACGGCCGCACGTGGCGACGCGCTGGCGGGTGATGCCTATGCCCAGACACAGGACGTCCTGGCGACGATCCGTGGTGCGCTGGAACAGGCCGGATCCCGTGTCGAGGACGTGGTGCGCACCGTTATCTACATCACCAACATCGGCGATGCCGAACTGGTAGGACGCGCGCACCGTGAGGTGTTCGGCGATACTCGTCCCGCCAGCACCATGGTACAGGTGAGTGGCCTTATCCGTCCAGAGATGGTCGTAGAGATCGAGGCCTATGCAGTGATCGGCGACAGCTGATCGGCTCCCTACGGTCCCTCGATCGCCAGACTTCGCCTCGCCTCCTCATGGATCGAGTGCATGATGCGCCGCTTGATGGCCATAAACGCCTCGCTCGTCAACATTTCCACGATGCGAGGCCGTGGGAGGTCGATTTCTACCATCTCCTTTATTCGGCCAGGTCGCGCGGTCATCACATACACCCGGTCGCCCAGCAAAATCGCTTCGTCTATGTCATGGGTAATGAACAGCACCGTCTTGTGCGAACTTTGCCAGATATCGAGCAGCAGTTCCTGCATCAGCGATCGTGTCTGGCTATCCAGCGCGCCGAACGGCTCGTCCATCAGTAACATCGCCGGGTCATTGGCGAGTGCACGTGCCAGTGCCACGCGCTGCATCATGCCGCCGGAAAGCTGCTTCGGATAAAGCCGTTCGAAGCCTGTCAGACCGACCTGAGAGAGGTATCGCCGTGACGTTTCGCGTCGCTGCGCTGTGGGGATTCCCGCGAGCCGCAGGCCGAACTCCACGTTGTCCTGTACGGTCAGCCAGGGGAACAGTGTGTAGGACTGGAACACCATGCCGCGGTCCTTGCCGGGTCCGCTGATGCTGATGTTGTCGAGCGAGATCGATCCCTCGGTCGGTTCGATCAGTCCGGCAACCAGGCGCAGCAGGCTGGTCTTGCCGCAGCCGGACGGCCCGACAATGACCGAAAATTCCTTGTCCTCTACAAGGAGCGAAATGTCCTCCAGTGCCGTGATGGCGGTTCCGGCTGGCGACTTGAACCGTAGCACGACGTTGTCGATGCGGAGCTTCGCTGCTGTCACCTAAACCGCCCAGGGCAGCAGCCGGCTGCGCAGCAACTTGAACACCTGATCGCTGATCAAGCCTAACAGGCCGATCACCATGATCCCCAAGAATATCTGGTCGGTGAACAGACCGCGCATCGAGTTCAGAATGAAATAGCCAAGTCCCTTGTTGGCCGCGACCAGTTCGGCGACGACAAGATACGTCCAGGCCCAGCCAAGCGTAACACGCAGAGTGTCCACCACTCCAGGCAACGTCGCCGGAACAAGCACGCGCCAGACAACGGCGCGACGGCCGGCGCCAAGCGTTGAAACGTCCAGCAGATCCTGAGATACGCCGCGCGAGACATCGGCGATCATGATCAGTTGTTGGAAGAAAGTGCCGATGAAGATGACCGAGATTTTCTCCTCGATGTCAATACCGACCCATAGGATCAGGAGCGGAATCAGCGCCGAGACCGGCAGATAGCGGACAAAGTTGGTTATCGGTTCCAAGGCCGCTTCAACGATCTTGAAGCTGCCCATCAGGATGCCCAGGGGCACGGCACAGATCGACGCGATGATGAACCCCGACATGATCTCGGTGACGCTGGCGCCGGTGTTGACCAACAGCGAACCATCGCTGAGACCGCTGATCGCTGCCGCGGCGACGTCGTGCGGGGTCGGGAGAAAGTCGCTGCGTACGAAGCCGCCGTAGGACAGCACGCACCACAGGGCGATGATGATCGCCACCGTAAGTGTGCTCACCGTGATGTAAGCTTGCCGCGGAATCTCCTTTTTGGGTGCGACGTAGGCATCCAGAAACGACGCCATCAACCGCCGACGTAGCTGTAACTGATCAGATCCGCCGGTGTGGTCTTGACCTGCAATTTGCCATGGCTCGACCAGATGTCGATCGCCTCTTGGACCGTATGAGCGAGCGGCCCGGGCTTTGCCTTGGTGCCGAAGAACGCCTTGTTGTCGTCGGCACCATAGAATTTGATGCCGGCGAGAGTAGCCTTGAACTCCTTCGGGTCCTTCAGCCAGCCCCCCACGCCTTTCGCCATGATATCGATCGATTCATCCGGGTGATCGCGATAATACGCGACCGCCTCGTCCCACGCCCTGACGACGCCCTCGACATCCTTCTTGTGCGCGTTTGCCCAGTCTGTCTTGACGATGAGCACGTCGGTGATCAGGCCGGGTGTGGTCGAGCTGTTTACCAGCAGATGGCCGAAGTCGGTCGTCTTGCCCCGGGTCAGCCACGGTTCCCATGTGACGGCAGCGTCGACGCGCTTGGCAACAAAGGCGCTCCCCGCATCCGCGGCGGTCATGTTTACCGTCTTGAGGTCTGACTCCTTCAGCCCGGCCTTACCTAACAAAACGTTAAGGTAGAATTCAGAGACGGAGCCCTCGTTGACGGCAACCTTCCTTCCCTTGAGATCGGCAATGGACTTGATGTCCTTAACCGCGACGATACCGTCACCGCCATTGGAATCGTCGATCGCCACCACATATTGGAAGTCGGTCGGCCTTTTCAGATAGAGCAGGGTGGTATCCACCGTACTGGCAATCATCTGGATCTTGTCAGCCATTAAGGTGGGAAAGCGCTCCTTCGGGTCCTCCATGACGATCAGGTCGACGTTCACACCGTGCTGCTTGAAGAATCGCTTGGCCTGCGCGATGTAGAGCGGACCGTAACCGACCCAGGTGGAGTGTGCGATCTTTACCGTATCATCGGCACGGGCAGATACGTTCTCCACCAACGGCGACAGGAATAGGCCCAAGAACACAACCAATACGTGCCGAAAGATATGGTTCATGGAGTTGCCCCTGTAACGAGCTGGTGATTATCAGCCTACGTCAGGCAGGAGGCGATCGCAATTTGCCAGAGAGCGGGTGGCGATCGCGGTCTTCAAGAGAGGGTTCATCGTGCCTCAGCGAGGATGCACGTTGGTTTCACGAGTAATTAAGGGGACGGGGCTGGTAGCATGCGTTTGTCAATGCTATGACTAGGCAAATAATTGCCGCTGCAACCAGCGGCAGCGTCCGGTTTGTCAGGTAGACATGACTGAATTTTCGAACGACGACTCGCGCCTCCGCGCCGCAGAGGAGCAAATGCGTCGCGCGCTGGGTCTGCGAGATTCGGCGCCAGCACCGCAAGCGCCTCCCGCCGCCCGGCCAGTCCAGAACCCGAACGGGACCCGACCGCACCGGCGCTTTGTCCGCGATGGCGAAGTGCCAGTCGAGGTGGTGCACCACGAAGGGGCCGGCAGCAATCAGCTTGAAGCCGCACGTCAGACCATACGCACGCTGACAACTGCACGTGAGCAGGCGGAACGGCAGCTGGCCGAGGCACAGGCAACTATTCGGGATCTTCAGACGAAGCTGGCGCATGAGAGAATCGCCAGGGATGAAGCAGTTCAGCGCGCCGCTGTTGAAGGAGACGACACCGAGAAGACGCTGCAATCAGCCAAAGCGGAGCTGGACGCAGAACGCGCCGCGCGACATGCGACCGAAGAGCGCCTCGCTGCCGCACTGCAGCGCTGCGCTGCGGCAGAGCGGCGTGCCGAAGAGCTAACTCGACCGGCACTTGCTCTGGAATCCGTGGAGTCGGATGGCGCCGAACGCGAGAACGTCGAGGCGCCTGCGCGAACAGAAAAGCCAGCTCGCCGACGCGGGCGTCCTCCGAAAGCAAAGGCTCCTGAGCCGGACCCAGAATTTGTGGAATGGTGGAAGCCAGGCTGGCAGGAGCAATTCCGCTAGCGTAGCGCCTCTACATGTCTACGACCGAGCCATCGACGTGGGGCCGCATCCGAATGGGCCGCGGCCGGTAAGGGAACCGGCGCTCCACGTCTTCGGCCAATTCCACTCCGATGCCCGGCCCGCTTGGAATGGCGATGAAGCCATTGACCTGTTCTTCCAGTCCTGTGGCCAGATCGTTGCCCAATAGCTCCTTGCCGCCATCCAGATCGGGCGTACGCGAGGGGTACTCCTGGATCGCGAAGTTCGGGATGCAGGCCGCGATCTGAAGACAGGCCGCGGTGGAGATCGGCGAAAGCGGATTGTGCGGCACAACCCATGCGTCGTGCGCTTCGGCGATCGCTGCCACCTTCTTCGCCCCGGTGATTCCGCCGACCAGGCAGACATCCGGTCGTAAGTACTGCACCGCGTTGCGCGTCAGCAGTGTCTGGAATTGATACATCGAGGTGAAGCGCTCGCCGGTGGCTATCGGAATGTCGATATGCTGCGCAACGTCGGCCATGGCATCGAAGCTGTTCGGCCGCAACGGGTCCTCATAGAACATCGGCGTGTATTTCTCGATCCCGCGCGCCAGGGCGATGGCCTCGGGAGGCGTAAGGCGGCGGTGGATCTCGATGCACAGGTCCACCTTCGGTCCGACCGCCTCGCGCAGTCGGCGCACATTGTCGATCGCCTCCTCGATCCGCGCAGCGTGTGGCTTGTAGAACGGCTCTTCTTCGCTCTCGTCCAACAGCGGGTTCAGGTGCCCAAGCGCTGTGAAGCCGGCCTGCTTCAGTCGCACGGCTTCTTCGACCAGCTTCTCGATGCTGCGTCCCTTCACGTGGCCGTAGAGCCGCGCCTTGTGGCGCATCCGACCACCCAGCAGTTCATAGACCGGCACGCCCAGCGCCTTGCCCTTGATGTCCCACAGAGCGATATCGATTGCCGAGACCGCGCCGGTGATCGCACCGCCGGTAAAGTGGTTGGCGCGCAGCATGACATTCCAGTGGTGCTCGATCGGAAATGGATCCTTGCCCACCAGGTACTCGCCATATTTCGTGATCGAGGCGGCAGAGGCCTCAAGCTGCCCCCAGGTGCCGGATTCGCCGATTCCCGTGATGCCTGCATCGGTGTGCACCCGCACGTAGAGAAAGCGATCCAGCAGCAGCGGTTCGACCCTGGTGATCTTCATCGTCTTCTCCTCCCGGCAATCCAGCTTCAGCCACGCGCCTCTGCTCGTCCAGCATCGGAATAATTGCCGCGCAGCCGCGTCCAAGCCTAGGGCGGAGGAGCAGACAGCACCGATGCGCAGCGCCTATCCTACAGGGACGTGACCAACTCAGGCGTGCTGACCCGTATCGAAGACTGTATCCCGGCGCTGCGACGCTACGCCGCTGCGTTGTTGCGCAACCGTGAGGACGCTGACGACTTGGTGCATGACTGCCTGGTACGCGCGCTCGACAAGCTGCACACACGCAGAGATGACGCCGACGTGAGGGCCTGGCTGTTCACGATCATGCACAACCTGTTCATCAGTCAGTTGCGCCGCGGGAAGGCGCGACCGTCTGGCGAGCCGCTCGCCGAGACACATGAATCGATCGGTACGCGACCGGAGCAGGAGAGCAGTCTGCACTGGCGCGACCTGATCCGGGCCTTGAACCAACTTCCGGTCGAGCAGCGGACGGTCATCCTTCTCGTATCGGTCGAGGATCTTTCGTACGCGGAGACCGCACAGGTTCTTGGCATTCCGATAGGGACTGTGATGTCACGGCTTGCGCGGGCGCGCGAAAGGCTTCGCCAGATGACCGAGGAAGGCGACATTCGCCCGGCGTTGCGGAGGGTCAAGTGAGCGACCCTGGCCGTCCGATTGCCGAAGAGGATCTGCACGCGTGGATTGATGGGCAGTTGGATGCAGACCGCCAGCTTGCGGTCTCACGCTACCTGCAGGACCATCCGGATGTTGCCCGACGGGTCGCTGCCTGGCGTGAACAAAGGGACGCGCTGCGCGCCGCATTCACCGCAGTACTCGCGGAACCGGTCCCGTCACGACTCCAGCTGGATCGGCTGATCCGGCACCGGCTCGCGCGGCGCAGCGTGATCTGGCGCATGGCTGCCAGCGCCCTGCTCGCCTTCGGTCTGGGTGGCGCCGCCGGCTGGTTCCTGCACAACGGACTGCTGCGACCGGGCAGTGCCGCCATCACTTTGCTGGCGCAACAGGCGGTATCGAATCATGTTGTCTATACAGCCGACCGTCGCCGCCCTACTGAACTGGGCGCACAGCAGCGCGATGATCTGGCGCGCTGGGTGTCGAACCGGCTGAACCACCAGGTCGCGCCGCCGGATCTCTCGGCTGATGGCTTCAGCTATATCGGGGGCAGGCTGGCCGCGACGCCGGACGGGGCGGCGGGTCTGTTCATGTATGACGGCCCCGAGTCGGTTCGGCTGACCGTCTTCGTGCTGCCATTGAAGACGGCGGGCGAAATGCCGATTCAGCAGGTCGACTTCGCCCACGTCGACGGCTGCGCCTGGATTGACAAGGGCATCGGTTACACCGTGGTGGGCAAACTGCCGCCATCCGAGTTGCGGCGCATCGCCGAACTGGTACGCCGGCAACTGAGCGGTACAACCTAAGGCTTGCCGCGCGGTAAGGCCCCTCCCGCATAAGCGCAGCGTTGGTGGCAGCAGGATCGACAATGGCGCGCGCGTTGCGTGTCGCGAGGGTCGTCCCGCCTCGCGCGCTGAGCGAACTGCGTGATGCGCTGGATGCCGCATACGAATGATGCTCAGTCGGCACGATTGAAAAAGGACCTGATGGAGACAACCCGATCACCAAACTGCATGGCCGGGATCAAACAGCGCGTCGTGCACGAGTTTGATC
>JBKPSV010000359.1:0-7031 GCA_046735215.1 Pseudomonadota bacterium
GCCGACATCGACCCCTGCATATACGGCAGCGCCACATTGGCGATCGTCGAGTCCAGCGTCTGCATGAACATCGCCAGCATGGCGGAGGCGGTGAGCAGCCCACGGTACGGGACCCGGGTCGTATCAGACATTGTTCCTGGACGTCAGCAATCGCGGCAATTGTGCACCCGGGCGCGCGCCTCCGCTACCTGTCGGTAGCACAAGGCTGCGCCCTGGCCGCTTGGCGGCGATTCGGGCCATAATCTGCCCGACGCAAGCGACAGGGCCTCGTTACCGGATGCGCGCGACCAAGATCGAGTCGGTTCAGGCCTTGCGTGCCTTCGCGGCTCTCAGCATCGCCATCCTGCACGTGCTGCACGATGCCATCCCGCTCGACCCCAGCGGACGTGCCGAGCGCTGGCACAACGCGCTGCCCTGGGCGTCAGGGGTCGATCTGTTCTTTGTCATCTCCGGGTTTGTTATGGTCTACGCGTCGGCCGATCTGTTCGGCCGACGGGGCAGCAGTCTGACCTTCCTGGCCAGGCGGCTGATTCGCATCGTGCCGCTCTACTGGGCGACGACCACACTCTTCCTCGTTGTTGCGGTTGCCACGCCGGCCAGCGTGAGCCAGGCCGGCTTTGGCATCGCCGACGTGGTGATGAGCTATGCGTTCCTGCCCGCCAGCCGCCCGGACGGAACCATACAGCCGATCTTCAGTCTCGGCTGGACGCTCAACTACGAAATGTTCTTCTACGTGGTGTTCGGCGCCTGCATCGTGCTGCCGAGACGGCGCGCTGTGGCGGCCGTCATTCTGCTCCTGAGCGCAGCCATGGCGGTCCACAGCCTGGTACCGCCGCAGGCCACGGCGCTCGTCTTCTGGACCGACAGTATCTTGCTGGAGTTCCTGCTTGGCATGGCAGTCGCCGTCTTGGCGGCCAGAGGGGTCAGTTTGACCACGCCGTTCCGCATAGGCCTGGTAGCGGCCGCCGTGACCCTGCTGATCTCCGCACATGTTTCAGGCGTGCCGAGCAGCCCACTGATCACTGGATTACCGATGAGCCTTGTGGTGGCGGCCGCGGTGTTGGGACGCCCGATCAGTGTGCCGAGTGTTCTGCTGTTGCTCGGCGACGCATCCTATGCCCTCTACCTCGTGCATCCGTTCGCGATGCGGCCGGTAGAACTTGTTTGGCAGCGCCTTCACCTCACCGGCACGACCGCCGCCACCATATATGCCACAACAGCGCTACTGCTGGCGATCATCGGTGCCATTGGTGCTCACGTGTGGTTCGAGCGGCCGGTCGGGGCGTGGTTGCGCTCCCGACTACCGAACCGACGTGCCAGCCGAACCGCGCTTCCACACGCAGCGGTCTGATCTTACGTCTTCACCATCGGGCAAGCGCCGTCTGACAGTGGCCGGAACGCCTCGTCCGCCGGTGTGGTACCGATCAGCTTGTAGAGGTCCCACTCACCCTTGCTTTCGGACGGCTTCTTGACCTCGAACAGATAAGCCGGCGTCAGCTTGCGGCCGTCCTCGCGGATCTTGCCTGGCCCGAAGCAGTCATCGTCGGTCGGCATAGCCTTCATTCGCGCCACCACCGCCGCGCCGTCGGCCTTGGCTGCTGCACCTCCCATATCAGCCACTGCTTTCAGATAATGCAGCGTGCAGGAGTAATCGCCCGCCTGCGCCATGTTCGGCCAGAGCGTCACCTTCGGCTGAATGCGCTTCTGGAACGCGCGCGTGCGCTCGTTGAGATCCCAGTAGTAGGTCTCGGACAGCCGCGTGCCCGCTGCCATCTGGATGCCGATCGAGCGGATGTCGGTGGTATAGGCGACCAGTGCGGCCAGATTCATCTTCTGCTGCACGCCAAATTCGTGTGCCTGCTTGACGATGTTGATCAGGTCGGCTCCGGCGCCGCAGATACCCAGAATCTTGGCGCCCGAGGCCTGCGCCTTCACCAGGAAGGCCGAGAAGTCGGTCGTTTCCGGAAACGGATATAGCTGCGAGCCAACCACCTTGCCGCCGGCCGCCTCGACAAATCGCGTCGTATCCCGCTGCGTCGCCGTGCCGAACGCATAGTTCGGCGTGATGAAGTACCAGGTGTCGCCACCTGCCTTGACCATCGCGCCGCCGGTCGACTTCGCCTCCATGTAAGTGTCGAATACCCAGTGCATCGAATTCGGCGTGCATGCGCTGCCGGTCACGTCCGAGCTTGCCGTGCTCGTGGCGATCATGATCTTGTTCTTTTCCTTGCACACGCCGGCCAGCGCGAGTGCGCATGACGTGGCCGCGACATCGATGATGATGTCCACGCCGCGTTGATCGAACCACTCGCGCGCCAGGGACACAGCCACATCCGGCTTGTTCTGATGGTCGGCCGACAGCACCTCGACATCGAACGCGCCGGCGGCAAACTCCTGCACCGCCTGCTTCGCACAGGCGACACCCGTAGGCCCGTTCACATCGCGATAGGGTCCCGACATGTCATTCATCACGCCGATGCGGATGACGGGCCGAGCTTGGGCGCGAGAGCGCCGCGGCAGGACAGTGACGGCAGCCGTGGCAGCGATCAGCGAACGGCGCGAGAGCAGCATGAACGATTCCTTTCGTGTGCAACGACACGATAGGGGACGGGACGCCCCGGGCCAAACCACCGAGTCTTGCTGCCTATGGTTGTAGTGCCCTATGCAGTCTTGGCCTGCGTACGCTCGGCCTCACGCACCACGCCAATCGTTCGCACCAGGCGTCATAGCGCAAGCGCGTGTGCTCGAACGATGCCATGTCGGACCGCCCCACCTTGACGGTAAGTCCTCGGCGGGGCTGAGCACCGTACCGCGACGACAACATCGGCGCCCTACTACGCTCCTAGAAGCACGTCCTCCAGCCACAGCGCGGCGAACCAGCGAATGGCCCGTGGGTCTTCGCTCATGCCACTACCCGCCCGCAGCTTGTCTCATTCCTTCGATGCATAGGTGCGAGTTTCTCGAGCGGCATTGATCTGAGTCAAAGCCCAGCGCCGTGCGTGGTGCTTACGCTGTCACTCCAAGGCGTTGGAGGGTCCCATGGCCAGACATGAGAACGCACATGACAGAAGCATCCGGTTGCGTGCCAGACGCATGTGGCGGGAGGCGGGCAGCCCAGAAGGGCGCGAAGACGAATATATCGAGCGGGCACGAGAGCTGCAGGCTTTTGTCGAACATCCGGCGGCGGGCCTGCTGCCAAACCCGATGCTGGCGCACCCGCACCCAGAAGACGCGATTGAAGAGGCGGAGCTGATGGACAACCTAGGCGAGTTTCCCGTGCGCACCGATCAGGGCGACCGGATCACGACGCCGATGACGAAGCAGAGGGCGCGCGAGTTTCTGCGCCGTCGCTGACAGCTACGGCCTCGCGGCGCTCGGCCAGTTCGGCCGGTTTAGCGGATCGAGCACGCGCGGGTGATCCATGTGATCCTCCACCGCCCGCGCGCCAGGAACGTTCTCGGCCACCACGACGATGGCCTGACGCACCGTCTCGTCCGGTGCAATTCCCCACAAGTGCACGACCCGATCGGTCACCACGGCGTTGATCGAGGAGGGCGTAGCCCACGCCTGCCGCTGCAGTTCGGCGTAAAATGCATCGCGGATCGTCCGGTCGTCGGCGTCGGCCGGTGGCACTGCCAGGCTGGTGGCGAGCGCCTGCAACAAATTGCGGCGGGCGACGATACCGACCAGCCGCCCGTCCCGCGTCACCGGCACGCGCTTGATATGCCGCGCCTCCAGGAGGTGCGCGACGTCGGTGATCGGCGAGGCCGCATCAACCGTCACGACGTCTCGGGTCATGATCTCGCTCGCCTTGCGGCCGTGTGACTTGGCGTAATCGGCCGCGAGGCGGTCGCTCGATGTCAGCAGCTCCAGCCAGCGCAATGGCCGCGTCTCGGTCCCTAGCTCGGCACGGCGCAGCAGGTCGCCTTCACTGACAATGCCGACGACACGTCCATCATCGACGATCGGCACGCCGCTGACATCGTTTTCCAGCATCAGCCGTACGAGTTCGGCCAATGACGTATCCAATCCCGCGCAGATGACGTCCGGGGTCATGACATCGGCTGCGTGCATTGTGGCATTCTCCGGGTGGCCTGACCGCATTCAGCCAGATCGGCCGCGACACTTGAAGGGGATTTCTGCCTCCGTAACCGGATTGGTGGCGTCGGGACCCCCTGTTCCAAAACTTATGGGCAATCAGCGGCGAGGGACGAGAGGCAACGCACGCTTGCCAAAGCCGCGTGGAGGCGCTCCTCTATCATCCCACATCGGATGAGTGGCCGTTGCCGACCAGCGCCATTATCCGGCCATTCATTCGTAGCTGCAAGCAGAGGAGCAGAAATGCCAAGCAACCGTCGCAACCTTCGCAAGGACTGGCAAGACTTTAAGAAGGACCATCCCGACTTCGAAAAGCACAAGAACTTCAAGTCGGATGTCGGTCCACAAATCGACAAGTATATCAAAGCTACCGATGAGGTAGATAAAGCTGTTGCTGAACTAACGAAACAAGTAAGGGACATGTTCAAGCAAGCAGCGTCCATCACGGCCGCTTTGAAGGGCTACGAAAAAGTCGTCAAGCAAGTTAAGGCACAAGACAAGACGATCGAGGACGATTTTCGTAAGTTAAATTTCGATGATTTTGATCAATCAGCATGGGTCGAACAATACCGCTGGATACAAAAAGTTCTGTTGGGCTGACGCTCACGCCACTGGGAGCGGCGTTTGCGATGAGTCTTTTCATCGCACGCGCCGATCGTACGCGTGCGTGCAGCATGTGTGCTGCGCGCGGGCATTCGCCTGAGCCTTGAAGCGGACATTGATGAGACTATCCGCTTGCCTCCACCTCTCCTGTGTCCACTTCGCTGCCGCCTCTTGCCTGGATGCTCACGGTCCGGGAGCCGGCGGCTCGCCCACCGAACCCGCCAAAATTGGTGTTGTCGGATTGGTCCAACATGCCACAGATCCTGCAGATAAGCTTCATCGGTCGTAGTCCGCTGATGGTTCCTCGGCGATCCTGATCCATGCTGATGCCGGCGTAGACGGCTGTCATGCTCGATCTGCTGAGACGATCGTTTGCTGAGCACTAATCATGTCAACAGTGGTCGAAGTATTAACCAAGTGTTTGCCAATTTCGCCGTTACCGTGGATTGACATGGATGATTCCACGCGAGAGCGTGGCTGCAGTAGCAGGGCCACCTGTTGGCCGACGTGATCACATGGAGACCGGAATGTCTGCCATCGCCGACATCGTTGCCCGCGAGATCCTCGACAGCCGCGGCAATCCAACCGTTGAAGTCGATGTGGTGTTGGATAGTGGCGCGGCAGGCCGGGCGGCAGTCCCCTCTGGCGCCTCGACGGGCGCGCATGAAGCGGTGGAGCTGCGTGATAACGATCCGGCTCGCTTCGGCGGCAAGGGCGTGCAGACGGCGGTGCGCAACGTTCAGGGCGAAATCCTTGATGCTCTGGGCGGGATGGATCCAACCGAGCAGGTGAGGATCGACAACACCATGATCGATCTCGACGGCACCGCGAACAAGTCACGGCTTGGGGCGAATGCGATTCTCGCTGTTTCGCTGGCAACCGCGAAGGCTGCGGCCCAGGATCTTGGCATTCCGCTGTATCGCCATGTCGGAGGCGTGTACGCCCGAACTCTGCCAGTGCCGATGATGAACATCGTCAATGGTGGCGTCCATGCGGACAATCCGATCGATATTCAGGAGTTCATGGTCCAGCCGATCGGTGCCGGCAGCGTCGCCGATGGCATCCGCATGGGCTCAGAGATCTTTGCGGCGCTGAAGAAGGGACTGCACGACGCCGGCCACAACACCAATGTCGGCGACGAAGGCGGGTTTGCCCCGAACCTGAAGTCTGCGGACGAGGCGCTGGGCTTCGTTGCCAAGGCATGCGAGACGGCGGGCTATCGTCTTGGGGAGGAAGTCACCTTTGCGCTCGATCCGGCCTCGAGCGAGTTCTTCAAGGATGGCAGGTATGTGCTCGCCGGCGAAGGCAAGACGCTCGATGCCGACGGGATCGTCCGCTATTACGAGGCGCTGATCCGTCGTTATCCGATCGTGTCCATCGAGGATGGCTGCGCCGAGGACGACTGGGCAGGGTGGAAGCATCTCACCGCTACGCTGGGGAATCGCGTCCAGATCGTCGGCGACGACTTGTTCGTCACCAATCCGGAGCGGCTGCGCCGTGGCATCGAAGAGCGCGCGGCAAACGCGATCCTGATCAAGGTGAACCAGATCGGCACACTGTCCGAGACGCTCGAGGCAATAGAGCTAGCGCATAAGGCGGGCTTCCGCTGCGTCATGAGCCATCGCTCCGGTGAAACCGAGGACTCGACGATCGCCGACCTGGCCGTCGCCACGAACTGCGGCCAGATCAAGACAGGCAGCCTGTCGCGCAGCGACCGGACGGCGAAGTACAATCAGCTCATGAGGATCGAGGCGCAGCTTGGGCCAGCGGCGCGATATGCGGGACGCACGATCCTGCGCGGTTAGCGCCTCATCTGCCTGACGGTCAGTTCAGAACAGCCATCGCAGCGGCTGCATGCCGAGCAGCAGGCGGCCCGACATTTCGTAGGTGCGCGGCGTTCCGATCACGTGCTGGTTCATCGTCAGCACATCGCGCAGGCAGCGATCGAAAGGCCCCTTCTGGTAGACCGCCGTGCCACCAACCGCCTTGTATATAAGCTGCACCACCTCCACGCATACGCCGACGACGAAGGCATGGGTGGTGGTGAAGCGGGCCACCTGCGTTGGCGAGGGCGCGTCGCCACGCACAAGCGTGCTCCAGAAATCCCCCATCACCTCGAACAGGTAGCCGCGCGCGGACGTGAGCATCGTGTCGGCATGGCCCACCGCCTGCTGAATGAATACGTCGTCGCACATCATCTTGGCCGGTTCGAGCTGCGCACCCGCCGTGTAGCGTCGAGCCGTCTTGCTGGTCGCTGTCTCGATCAGGGCGTCGAGGGCATGGCGGGCAATCCCCAGCGCGACCGGTCCCGACTTGGAGGCAAACATGAA
>JBKPSV010000360.1:0-7174 GCA_046735215.1 Pseudomonadota bacterium
CACTTCGGGCGTGCGCAGACGCAAACCATTGTAGTCGATTACGTTGATATCGGCCCGATAGCCGGGCGCCAGCACACCGCGATCATGCAGGCCGATCGCGCGTGCGTTGTCGCGCGTCAGACGCCGCACCATCCATTCCAACGGAAATCGTCCCGTGGCGCGATCCCGCGTCCAGTGCGTCAAACCATAGGTCAACGCCGAAGCATCGCACAGCACGCCGACATGCGCACCGCCATCACCTAAGCCCAGCAGTGTGTTCGGGTGCTGCATCATCTGGCGCACCGAGCCAAGGTCGCCATGTGCGTAGTTGCTCAGCGGCCGGTAAAGGATCGTGCGGCCGTCATTCTCCAGCAAACGATCATACGTGAGTGCTGCGGGATCGAGACCACGGCGGCGCGCCTCCGCCCCCATGCTATCCTTTGCGGCCGGCTCGTAATTCGGTGGATCACCAAGCGGAAAAATACGGTCCCAGGTGCGCACGCGCCGTGCGAGGGCCGTCGGTGCTGTTGCCTCGGCTAGCAGCCGACGGCGCATTTCGGGATCGCGGAGCGCGGCAAGCCGCTGCGCAAACGGCAGCATCGTCACCGGCTGATAGGCAGGACAATCGACAAAAGGATGCTGCGAGATTTCGAAACCAAGCAGGATCCCGGTTGGCCGGGTCAACACTTGGCCGGTCATCGCGATGCCATCGGCATTGGCTGCAGCGATGCCGTCGAGCAAACGTCGCCATTCCTCCGGCTTTGCATCGCGCTCCAGCACCGTCATCGTCATCGGACGACCCGATGCCGCGGCGAGGCGGCGCAACATGGCGAACTCGGCTGGCAATTGCTCATCAAAATCAGCGATCACCTGCAACCAACCGGCACCAATTGCGCCGATCGCAGTCGCGATGGTGGCAAGTTCATCCTCGGCGGCTGTCAGGGTCGGGATGGATTCACCAGCCAGTGTCTTGTGATTGAGAGTGCGCGAAGTGGAGAAGCCAAGTGCGCCGGCCCGGATGCCTTCGGCTGCGAGGCGCGCCATCGCAACGGAGTCCGCCTGGGTCGCAGGCTCGCGAGCGACACCACGATCTCCCATCACGTGCACACGCAAAGCAGCGTGCGGGACCTGTGTTGCAACGTCGAGATCGAACCGTCGTGCTGCCAGGCTGGCGAGATAGTCGGGGAAGCTCTCCCAATTCCATGGCAGACCTTCGGTCAGCACCACCTCGGGAATGTCCTCGACGCCCTCCATCAGCTCAACTAGCCGATGACGATTTTGCGGACGGCACGGTGCGAAGCCGACGCCACAATTTCCGGTGAGGACTGTCGTGACGCCCTGGCACGATGATGGCGTGATATGTTCCGCCCACGTGACCTGTGCGTCGTAATGCGTGTGCAAATCGATGAAGCCGGGCGTTACGACAAGACCCCGCGCATCGATCACCTCGGCGCCCCGTTCAGAAACCTGGCCAAGTTCGATAATGCGATCGCCAGCGATGGCGATATCAGCGACGAGCGGACGACCTCCTGTTCCGTCGACAATGGTGCCGTTGCGGATCACCACGCTCAGATCTTGACGCATGGTCAGTTCCTCCTCGTGATGGGATTCTGATATCAGTCGCATGTATCTTATTTGCGACCGCCCTACAAGAAGTCACAGCGGCCAAAGCCACGTCGCTATGCATGCGACTAATCCAGCTCGTGCAGTGTACCTAAAGACCATCCAGCGTATAGTCATGGTCGTGCCGAACGATGCGATTTTGGAAGCGCCAGACCCCGTCGGTGCGGCGCAAGTCGCAATCGTAGTACCCGGGCGCCAGCAAACGGCTCTGCCCGTCGCGGGTCAGGAATACCAGGAGGTAGCAGGTGGCATGCGCATGATCGCCGTCCACTCGCATGATGAGGTTGGAAATGACGTGCCGTAACTGAGAGCCATTGGCACGGAAGCGAGCGAACCGTTCGGCGAAGGCACGGATCGCGGCATGACCTTGATGAGCACCCACGGCAGGGCTGAGCAGCGCTCCGTCCTCGGTGAAGCAATCCACGATCGTGTCCACTTCGCCGGCATCCAGCGCGCAGGTATAGCGGATGAACAAATCGTTGATGCCAAGACGATCCTCGAGAGGGATCGGCAGGCCCGAGCGCAGTGAAGATGCTGTGTTCACCTCATAAGACTAATCTGCGGGAACAGCGTCTGCAATGTTCTTGATCCTCTGTCTCTATTCGCTCTATCGCTTGCCGCTGGGCGTCGGCGGCAGCTCCGTTGCCAAGGAGCTGCAAATCGCGTCGGTCCTGCTGAGCTACTCGTTGTGTTCTTATCTCTGGCCCTACGCATAGCCTCAGCTAGGGGGTGGCTTTACTCTAGCCGCTACCTTTGCGTGGACGTAGGAGCAACCCGATGCCGACCGATTCGATGCATTTGCCACTTGGCCACCTTCCCGCGACCCGCTATCCGGACATACGTATCGAGCTACTCGACAAACGCTTCAGGCGCCAAGGCAACGCCGCAATTGAACGCATCGCACACGGATTTAGATGGGCTGAAGGACCCGTCTACTTCCGCGACGGTGGATATCTGCTGTGGAGCGACATTCCGAACAACAGGATCATGCGCTGGCTCGAGGACGATGGCCATGTCAGCGTGTTCCGCGCCCACTCCAACTTTTCGAACGGCAACACGCGCGACCGGGAAGGCCGATTGATAACCTGCGAGCATGACACTCGCCGGGTAACGCGGACCGAACACGACGGCCGTATCACCGTGCTGATCGATCGCCACGATGGCAAACGGTTGAATGCACCGAACGACGTGATCGTGGATTCCACCGGCGCTATCTGGTTCACTGATCCAGGCTACGGGATCGACGGCGAGTACGAAGGCCACAAGGACGAGTTCGAGCTGCCTGGCAATGTATATCGCCTTGACCCTGCCACCGGAAAATCGGTGGTTGTGATAGACGACTTTGTGCGTCCGAACGGGCTCGCTTTGTCACCTGACGAGAGACTGCTCTACGTGGTCGACAGCGGTATTTCGCACGGTGGGCCAGCGCACATTCGCGTCTTCGCGGTCGAAGACGTGCTTGTCGTCGCGGTCGCATATTCGCTGAGGACTTTGCTCCCGGCTTCACAGACGGTATGCGCGTCGACGTCGAGGGGAACGTGTGGTGCAGCATGGGATGGGCTGATCCGATCGAAGATGGGGTGCGCTGCTATGCCCCGGACGGCACTATCATCGGGAAAATCCACCTTCCCGAGACATGTGCGAACCTCTGTTTCGGCGGCAAGAAGCGCAACCGTCTGTTCATGTGCGCGAGCACATCCGTCTATTCGCTCTACGTGGATGTGCAAGGTGCACAAATGCCCTGAACGCTGACTTTCAGCAAGCACAACGTAGCGAAGCAACCGAGAAATGGCCGTTCCACTCCAGACAGTCGCAGCGGAAAATTCACGCTGCCGATGTGTCCTTCTGACCGCGACTACCTGACATCTTGTCCAGCAGTGGACGCAAGGATCCCCCACCGAGGCGTGGCCCGTGCGTGTGAAGGTGACAGGCGGCGGAACCGCCGCCTTCGACCGCGACTGGCGGTGGAACTTCGGTTGCGCAGATATCCAGTACGAATGGACACCGCGTACGGAAGCGGCAGCCACTTGGGGGATTGAGCGGGCTGGGCAGGTCGCCACGCAGAATAAGCCGGCTCTTGCTTCGTTGCCGTCCGGGATCTGGAAACGGCACCGCGGAGATCAGCGCACCCGTGTAGGGATGTGCCGGCTGGTCATAGACGCGGCCGCTGGGGCCGGTCTCGACCACCTCGCCGAGATACATGACGGCGACGCGCGGGCTCATCAACCGGACCACTGCGAGATCATGTGCGACCAATAGGAAGGTCGTGCCGGCTTCCCCTTGTAGTCGTTTCAGCAGGACCAGAATCTGGCTCTGCGTCGAAACATCCAGGGCACTCACCGGTTCGTCCAACACGACGAACCTGGGACCGACGATCATGGCGCGTGCGATCGCCAAGCGTTGTCGCTGGCCGCCGGAGAACTCGTGCGGATAGCGCGCGGCGTAGTCGGCATGCAATCCGACCGATTCCAGCATGTGCGCGACCGCACCGCGCCGCTCGGAACGCGGCATGTCGGTGTGCACGACCAGCGGTTCTTCCAACAACTTCTGGATGGTCATCGACGGGTTTAGCGAAGAGTAGGGATCCTGAAAGACCATTTGCATCTGGCGACGCAGCGCGCGTAGCTCGCTGCGTCCCACCGCAGTAACGTCGGTTCCAGCCAACGAAACTTTGCCGGAGGCAGGTTCGATCAGCCGGAGAATCGCCAGGCCGGTGGTAGACTTGCCGCTTCCCGACTCGCCAACCAATCCCAACGTCTCGCTGGCACCGATTGCCAGAGACACGCCATTGACCGCGCGCAGATATCGACGGCGACCGAAGCCAGACGAACCGACATTGTAGGTAACATGCAGGTCTTCGACCCGCAGATACGGCTCGGTCACGACGACGCCAGTGCCGGTTCTGCCGTTACCCCGACCGACAGCAGCGGGCGCACGTCGGCGAACCGCGCACAGCGCACGCGCCCGTCACCGTCATCCAGCAACGCGATTGGATCTGCGGTGCAGACCACGTCGCGCCGAAAACCACAGCGCGGATTGAAGCGACAGCCGCGCGGCCAGGAATGCGCCTGCGCGACAGTGCCGCGGATCGCCACGGGATCGTGCCCACGCTCGAGTGCAACCTGCGGCATCGCCTCCAACAGACCGCTGGTGTAGGGGTGACGCGGTGCGCGGAACAATTCGACCACCGGCGCGGACTCCACCACCTGCGCGGCGTACATCACCACGACACTCCGAGCGATGTCGGCCACCACTCCCAGATCGTGCGTGATGAACAGCACGGACATGCCGCTGTCCTGCTGAATTTCGCGCAGCAGTTCCAGGATACGGGCTTGGATTGTCACATCCAGCGCGGTGGTAGGCTCGTCAGCAATCAGCATCTTCGGGTCACAGGCCAACGCCATCGCGATCATCACGCGCTGCCGCATGCCGCCGGAGAACTGATGCGGGTAGTCGTGCACACGTGACGCGGCAGATGCAATGTGAACCCGATCCAAAGTCTCCACAGCACGCTTCCACGCATCCGCGCGCGACGTGCCACGATGGCGCCGAACCACTTCGGCGATCTGTTCGCCCACGGTATAAGCGGGGTTCAGGCTGGACATCGGCTCTTGGAAGACGAAGCCGATCGCGTCACCGCGAACGCGGTTGAGCTGCCTGGTCGACAAACCGATCAACTCCTGTCCGGCAAACTTCACGCTGCCCGCGGTCACACGACCACCCTTCGCCTGCACCAGCCCGACCGCCGCCTGCATGGTGACGCTCTTGCCGGAGCCGGATTCCCCCACCACACAGACGATGTCGTTCTGTCCGACGTCGAATGACACATGATCCACCACCGTGAGCCAGCCGGACGGTGAGGGGAACTGCACAACCAGATCGCGGATCGCCAGCAGCGGCGCTGTCGCCTCCATGATCAGTCTCCGCCTCGCCGCATGCGGCCAACCGAGTCACGAATGCCGTCGCCAACCAGGTTGAAGCACAGCACGGTCACTGAGATCACCGTGCCTGCGGCGATCGTCGGCACCGGTGCCTGGGCGAGATAGGGGAACGCCGTGCCGAGCATTGCTCCCCAGCTTGCCTCTGGCGGCTGCACGCCAAGTCCGAGAAAGCTCAGCCCAGCTTCGGCCAGTAGCGCCTGTCCCATCAGCACCGTTGACTGTACAACAAGGGGACCGGTGACATTCGGCAACACATGTCGTGTGATGATGCGCGTGACGCTGCATCCCGTGGCGCGCGCCGCCATCATGTAGACCTCTTCGCGCACCGACAGCGTGCTGCCGCGCACCACGCGCATGATGCGCGGTGCGTAGACCAGGCCGATCGCGGTCATCGCATTCGTCAGGCTGGGACCGAGCAGTCCCACGATGACCACGGCGAGGATCAACGCGGGGAAACTCATCAGTGCGTCGTTGCAGCGCATGATGATGGTGTCGACCCATCCGCCAACATAGCCGCTGATCAGGCCAAGAGGCAGGCCGATGATCAGCGCGATCGCGACCGCCTGCACGCTGGCGACCAGCGACAGGCGGCTGGCGAAGATCAGCCGACTGAGCACGTCACGGCCGAGGTCGTCCGTGCCCAGCCAATAAGTGGTGCTGGGCGGCTTCAGGATGGCACGCAAGGAGCTGCGCGCCGGATTGTGCGGCGCCAGTTCAGGTGCAAAGACTGCAACGAGGACGATCACCACCAGGATGATGCTGGCCACCATAGCAGTGCGGTTGCGACAGAACCGCTGCAGGAAGCTGCTGGGTGGTGGCAGCGCGATCGCTTGAGCGGTGGCAGGGGAAGTCGCGACACTCATTCGGCACGTACCTTTGGATCGAAGTAACCGTACGACATGTCCACGACCAGATTGACAAGCAGCACGACGATGGCGGTGGTCAGCGCGACGCCCAACAGAACGGGCAGGTCGCGCAGGAACACTGCCCGCACCGCAAGCGAGCCGACGCCGTTCATCGCAAATATCTGTTCGACGATGACGGTGCCGCCAAGCAACCGGCGGATTTGCAAGCCCAGCACGGTGACCACCGGGATCGCCGCATTCTTGAGCCCGTGCTTGATGATCACGGACAGTGTCGAAAGACCCTTGGCGCGTGCCGTCTGGATATAGTCGCGCGACAGCACGTCGATCATCGACCCACGGACCTGGCGCGTCAGTTCGGCAGCAATGCCGAGACCGAGGGTGAGCGACGGTAGGATCAGCCGCAGCAGCCATTCCAACGGGTTATCGGCGAAGGGAACATAACCGGTCGCCGGCAGCCAGCCGAGTTCAAGTGCAATCAGCAGCACCAGCAGCAGGCCGATGAAAAACTCGGGTGCGGCAATGCCAAGTGATGTGATGAAGATGGTCATTCGGTCGAGCGAGGAACCTCGTTGCGTGGCCGCGAAGACACCCAGTGGAATGGCGATGAGCAGCCCGATCAGGGTAGCGCCCGTAGTGAGCGACAGCGTGATCGGCATGCGGTCGAGGATCAGCTCGGTGACCGGCCGCCCGCTGGTGAACGACATGCCCAGATCACCACCGACAACCCGCACCAGCCAATGCCAAAACTGCACCAGGAATGGCTGG